>JABXIK010000038.1 GCA_013373125.1 Gammaproteobacteria bacterium
AGGCAGTACCGCTATCCGACATTACACGACCCCGAAACAATCAGGGACCTCCCCTACTGCTCAAACCAATCCTGCACGCTCTGTGGAAATACATTCAAAAACCGGCCATCAAGCCTATCAACAACATACACAATCCCAAGCTCAGGAACGCAAGATTTACCAGGCGCATGAAATTATGACGCAGCCTGTCATCACCTTAGAGCACTCGGCATTAACGCTAGAGCACGCTTGGCAAACCATGCAGAAACACCAAATAAAACATCTACCTATCACGAAAAGCGGCACGCTCGATGCAATAGTCTCTCAAGGTGACATTTTAAAGGCGCTGGCGTTTCAAACTCAGCAACAAAACTGGGTGCAACAAAAAGTGTATGCCGCCACGGCACAAACCGACATTCATCAATTAGCTCATGTCATGTTTGATGAACATATTGGATGCTTACCCATAATCAATGAACAACGAGAAATTCTCGGTATGGTGACACGCAGTGATATATTACGCTTGACCAGTCACTATGGCCCCATGGAATTCTGGGCTTAATGAATTTCATCAAAGCACAAATAAGTACCTAGCAAGTGCTAAACTGTAAAAGAAAAATATAAAAAGGGAAGATTTAGATGGCAGTAGAGAAAGTTCGTATTACCCCACGCAAAGCCCTTCGAGTGTTATCCCGTCATGAAGTAAATCGATTAAAAGATGTCAGCCAAGGAGGCCTACACGAGATTTTCAAACGCTGTGCATTTGCCGTATTAAATTGCGGCAGCATCGCTGATGACTGCATGGCGGAACAAGAAGAGTATGCCGCGTTTGATATTCAAGTCATACAGCTAGATCGCGGTATCGTTTTAGATTTATATAACGCCCCAAGCGATGCCTTTGTGGACGGTGAAGTCATCTTCGGTATTCGTGAACACTTATTCGCCGTATTACGCGACATCATCTACACCCATGATGAGATCATCAACAATCCTAAATTTTTAGCCTGTGAAAATCAGGAACAAAACAGCGAACAAATCACCAACATGGTGTTTCACATCTTACGTAACGCCAACATGTTGCGTTATGGCATGACTTCCAACCTAGTTGTGTGCTGGGGCGGCCACAGTATCAGCCGAGAAGAATATGATTACACCAAAGATGTGGGCTACCAATTAGGTCTACGTGCATTAGACGTGGGAACCGGTTGTGGTCCAGGTGCCATGAAAGGCCCAATGAAGGGTGCCACCATAGGTCACGCCAAGCAGCACAATCGTCGTGGGCGTTATGTGGGCATAACTGAGCCTGGCATCATAGCTGCCGAAGCGCCTAATCCCATTGTCAATGAACTGGTGATTCTCCCTGACATTGAAAAACGTCTTGAAGCATTTGTACGCTGCGCTCACGGTATCATTGTTTTTCCAGGTGGTGCAGGAACTGCTGAAGAGATTTTGTACTTGCTGGGAATCTTATTACACCCTAAAAACAAAGATATTCCATTTCCATTAATCTTTACCGGCCCCGCCTCATCAAAAGCTTACTTTGATCAGATTGATGACTTCATTAAACAGTGCCTTGGTAATGAAGCGCGAGAGAAATATAAAATCATTATTGATGACCCTGAAAGTGTGGCCATTTATATGCGTGACAATATCAACAAGGTAACCAACTTCCGTCGAGAAAATAATGACGCATTCTTTTACAACTGGATGTTGACCATAGACAAGGAATTCCAAACGCCTTTCGCACCGACCCATGAAAATATGAGTCGATTAAATTTATCATTTGATCAGCCCATTCATATTCTGGCTGCAAATTTACGCCGAGCATTCAGTGGCATCGTGGCGGGTAATGTAAAACAGGATGGCATTTTGGCGGTACGAGAATTTGGACCATTCGAGATTCATGGTGACTCGACCATTATCGCCCCGATGGAAGCTTTGCTAACCAACATGGTAAAACAGAATCGTATGAAACTCCCTGGTGGCAGCAAATACGAGCCTTGTTATCGCATCGTAAACTAACGCTACCCCAAACCCATAGACATAAAAAAACCAAGCTAAAGCTTGGTTTTTTTATGTCTATGGGATGTAACTTAGCGTTCAAACAGCATCTTCAATTTCTCATCAATGCCTTCATCACCAATGTGCTTGCTTAAATCCACTTCATAAATGCCATCGTACTTACGACGTAGCAAGGCCTGGTTATCTTCTTTACTTAACACGACTGAAGGCTTCAACAACACGATTAGGTTTTGCTTAACATGGGTCTCACTAGACGAACGGAACAACCAACCCAGAATTGGAATATCCCCTAGGAATGGCACCTTGCTTTGAGTTTCTTGTACCGCATCTCGAATCAAACCACCGAGCATAATCACTTCGCCATCTTCGGCTAGAATTTGGGTCTTAATAGAGCGTTTATTGGTAATCAAATCCGATTGGCCTTCTACCGCAGTGGTCTCTACAGATTCCGTGCTTTGCTCTACTTCTAAACGGATAAACTTACCGTTTTGAATATGCGGAATCACTTTTAATGTAGTACCAATATCTTCACGTTCAATTGTGGTAAATGGATTCGAGTTTGAAGTACTCGACGTTGTACCCGTTACAAACGGAACATTTTGACCTACGATAATTTCCGCTTCTTGGTTATCCAAGGTCATGATGCTTGGAGTACTTAATAAATTGGTGTTATTCACCGACTCCAATGCTTGAATTAAAATAGCAAAATCATTGGAGCCTGCTTTACCGGCACCACCCAAGGTCAAACCAGAACTGAGTGGCAAAGACGTACCCGAACTAATACCCGTGATTAAATCCACAATACTGGTGCCCGCGTCACCAAAACTGGTAGCTGTTAGTGGTGTATCCGAGCTGCCATTGGCAATGGCATCACCATCCACTAAGGCTGTTTGCACGCCTACTCGATCATCAACCGAGCCTGTCACTTCTAAGATGGCCGCTTCAATTAACACCTGTGCTCGGCGCACATCTAATTGCGACACCACTTCTTTAATTTCAGACATGGTAGAAGGTTCAGCACGCACCACTAATGCATTCAAACCAGCATCGGCATGAATACTCACCTTACCTGCCGCTTGGCTCTTACCCTTTTCGTCTTTCACGTCACCCATTAGATTTTTAAGCAACTCTGCCATTTCTTTAGCATCGGCATGCTGCAGGCGAATCACGGAGGCTTTACCAGAAAACTTAGACGGCTGATCCAGACTTAAAATAAGTTCTTTCACCTTATCACGAGCACTTTTCTCACCGCGAATAATCAAGCGGTTCGCACGCTCATCCGCCACCACTCGAATACGCCCCGCAACACCGCTGGCTTCTTTTGTTTTACCGCCTTCGCTTACTTTTTCTGGATCTAGGCTGGTAAGAATATCCACAATATCGCCAACCCAAGCTTCTTCTAATTGCACGACTTCTAATTCAGACACACCTGAGCCATCTAAACGCTCAATGATTTTTTCTAAACGACGTACGTTAGAAGCATGATCGGTAACGATTAACGCATTGGCACTTTTTACACCCGCCAAGTGACCATATTTAGCCACCATAGGACGTAAAATAGGCACGAGATCTAATGCGGGTGTGTCTTTGATTTGAATGACTTGAGTAATGAGTTGCTCCGACTTTTTCGTAGTGCGTAACGCTGTCGGCATGCCACCTTCTTGCTTGGTGTCATTTTGCTGAACAATTTTAATGATGCCGCCGGCTGGGATGGCTGCGAATCCATGAACTTGCAAAACAGATTGGAACATTTCATAAACATCTTGCTTGGACATAGGTGTTTCAGAAACGATCGTAACCTTGCCTTTCACACGCGGGTCGACCACAAAACTGTAGCCTGTGATGTTGGCAATTTGAGAAATAAACGCTTCAATGTCAGCGTTCTTTAAGCTCACTTTCCAGGTTTGTTCTTCTTCAGCAAATGCAAAACCGCTGGGTATTAATACGGTTAAAAAGACTGCGCAAATCCAATTTTTTATTTTCATATCCAAGACCATATTTAAAACGCGTGATTGATGGTCATACGTCGACTGCCACGCTCTATGACAATACTGGCATTTCCAGATGCGTAAACTTCATCAATAATTGTTTTATCCTGTGCAGGGTCACCCAGCTGATGGCCATTCACAGAAATTAATTTATCCCCAGGCTTCATACCGATACTCATTAACATAGTGGATGCAGGTGTTAACACATACCCGTCGCCGGTTGCCTGTAAGCCAAGGTTTTCCATGGCTTGATTGGGATCTTCTAATTGTTCTTTTGCAAAGCTGACAAATTGCTCAGCAGTGCGTACTTGACGTAAATCTTTTTTAAATTCCGCACGCTCAGCACGACTGGATTTAGGCGCTTCGGCTGACGTTTTCTTTGGGGTATTTGCCGTAAAACCTTGTAGTAGTTTTTGTGTCTCTTCAAAGGTTAGGGTTTCAAATTTACCACTGTTATCCAGTATCACCTTGTCTTCATACACCTGCGACAATAATGCGCGACCTTGCACTCGATCCCCAATTCTAAAAAACTCACCGTCGCGGCCTTGCTCGGCAATAATGGCCGATGATTGCGATTTATCTTTTGAAACCGATACACCCATTAGCAATAAGCGTAACCGGGTTTTTGGTGCATCGATTTCTTGTTGCACCGCAGAAGGCGTTGCCGCCGGTTCGCCAAATAGATTCATCTGCGCTAAACCATAACTTTGTGGAATGGCAGCAACAGAGGTTTGCGCTTGAGATGCTTCCGGTAACACCACCACTGGCTGATCAATGACCAACCAAGTAAACACCGCTGCTTGATACGATACACATAAACTCAGTAGCCACTTAGCAACTGTGACGCTGGGTTGAAATGCTTTATGTTCCGTCCAATGCACAACTAAACCTTATTACTCACGAGCAAACACTCGCTCTGATATTTCAAATACAACGGCATCAGCTGATACCTTGTTGGGCCACTTTTCACCAACCAGATCCACCATGGCTTTACGCACCGCCACATTGGCCCATCCATCTTTCTTTAAACTGGCGTTAGCCACTTGTATCCCTTCGGCGGTAGAGACCGCTGCGGTTAACTCTGAATTCTCACTGGAAATCTTCGCCACTAACATGGGTAAATTGGCAGACGCCATGTTACGTCCTTTTGGATAATTCACCTGCCCACCTTGCCAAACTAACTGACCACTGGCAGACGAGCTTTCACCTGTGGCTAAGTTGTACTGCAGGTTAGTACGATTAAGTTCTAAATCGCCGTTTATCTGAGTTTTCGATTGTTCAATGATTTGATTGATCAAGCTGGCACTGATAAAGCCATTTACATTACTCAGCCCAACTTCTTTGCTCAAGCTATTGAATGTCGCTTTGCCCTTCAGTTCCACCTGATTCGCCTCTACATTCAGGTCCCCTTTCAAAGAACCGGTCAGTAGGCTCAACGGTTCAAGCTGCCACTTGGCATCCACTTGCCCAGTTAACGGGTGTTTCAGCACCACATTACCATTCCATAATGTGCCGGTAACAGCCACGATATCCACGGGAAGTTGGTTAGGGGCGATTGCTTTGTAAACAACATTCAACGGGGTCAGCGCGATTAAACAAATCAAATATACGATCACGCAAACCGTTATGAGTTTTCCATTTCCTTTGGCCTTAGCCACAGTGTTCTCAACCTTGTTCAAATCTCAAAGGGCACCATTGTAAAGCAGGCGGGCTGCACTGTAACGCCACTGTATGACAAAAAAGTGAAACAAAACGGTAAAAATTCAGAAATTATTCGTCATATTAGGCCATCGCTCAAAAATCACACAGGCATTTTCACAGATCAAAAAAAAGGCCTCCCGTAGGAGACCTTTTCTTGAACGAAGGGTTCAGGGGAATTACATCATTCCGCCCATACCACCCATGCCGCCCATACCACCCATATCAGGCATACCGCCTTTCTCTTCTGGGATGTCGGCAACCATGGCTTCTGTGGTGATCATTAGACCGCCAATAGATGCCGCAGCTTGTAGAGAAGAACGGGTTACTTTCGCAGGATCAAGAATACCCATCTCGATCATGTCGCCGTACACACCAGTGGCTGCGTTGTAACCAAAGCTGCCTTCACCAGACTTCACTTTGTCTACGACAACAGAACCTTCGTCACCGGCATTTGCCGCGATCTGACGAATTGGCGCTTCCATGGCACGTAGCGCTAGGGCAATACCCACGTTTTGGTCGTCGTTATCGCCAGTTACCGTTACTTGGCTTAGGGCACGAATCAGTGCAACACCACCACCGGCAACCACACCTTCTTCAACCGCTGCACGAGTCGCTTGTAGCGCATCTTCAACGCGGTCTTTCTTCTCTTTCATTTCGATTTCAGAGCCAGCGCCGACTTTGATTACTGCAACACCGCCAGATAGCTTAGCAAGACGTTCTTGAAGCTTCTCTTTGTCGTATTCAGATGTTGAGCTTTCTGCTTCAGCACGGATTTGATCGCAACGTGCTTGTACTTCAGACTCCACACCCGCACCGTCTACGATTACGGTGTTTTCTTTATCGATCACCACTTTCTTAGCCGTACCTAGATCGTCAAGTGTGGTCGTTTCTAGGCTCATGCCGATTTCCTCAGAAACCACCTTACCGCCAGTTAGGATCGCGATATCTTGCAGCATAGCTTTACGACGATCACCGAAACCTGGGGCTTTAACCGCTGCAACCTTGAATGTGCCACGCATGGTGTTCACAACTAAAGTGGCAAGCGCTTGGCCTTCTACGTCTTCCGCTACGATCAATAAAGGACGACCAGACTTAGCTACGGCTTCCAATAGAGGGATGATTTCTTGTAGGTTGTCGATTTTCTTGTCGGCTAGAAGAATCACAGGATTTTCTAGTTCAACGTTCATTTTTTCTTGGTTGTTGATGAAGTATGGAGATAGGTAACCACGGTCAAACTGCATACCTTCTACGACTTCTAGTTCGTCTTGAAGACCTTGGCCTTCTTCAACTGTGATAACGCCTTCTTTACCGACTTTCTCCATCGCTTGAGCAATAAGATCACCCACAGTGCTATCAGAGTTAGCTGAGATCGTACCTACTTGCGCGATAGACTTACCGTCTGCACATGGTTGAGACAATTTGGCTAACTCAGCCACAACAGCCGCGGTAGCTTTGTCGATGCCGCGCTTAAGATCCATTGGGTTCATGCCAGCGGCTACAGACTTAAGACCTTCGTTAATAATGGCTTGTGCTAGAACAGTCGCAGTGGTGGTACCGTCACCGGCTTTATCGTTGGCTTGAGAGGCAACCTCTTTCACCATTTGCGCGCCCATATTTTCAAACTTGTCTTCTAGTTCGATTTCTTTGGCTACCGATACACCGTCTTTAGTAATGGTTGGCGCACCAAAAGACTTATCCAAAACCACGTTACGGCCTTTAGGACCTAGCGTCACCTTAACGGCATCTGCTAGAACGTTTACACCCGCCAGCATTTTCTTACGGGCACTATCACTAAAAATTACTTCTTTTGCCATGATTCAATTCCTTAAAAATATCTAATCTATGTATTACGTGAATTGAAGATTAAGCTTCAATGATGCCGTAGATTTCGTTTTCACTCATGATCAATAGCTCTTCACCATCGATCTTCACTGTGTTGGCACCGTATTGGCCAAACAGCACAACATCACCCACTTTCACAGCTAGGGCTTGAATGTCGCCATTTTGTAGAATGCGACCAGTACCCACTGCTACCACTTCACCTTGATTCGGTTTTTCAGCGGCTGCGCCAGGAAGCACGATACCGCCAGCCGTTTTGGTTTCTTCTTCTTTACGACGAACCACGATGCGATCGTGTAACGGACGGATTTTCATTTACGTATCTCCAAACGAGTTTCATATAAATGGCTGATTCCAGCCAAATCTTTTTATTGTTGTGGCGGCTTACACCACCGATTTAAATTCGTGAGCTTAAGATGGGGACGCCAAACAAAAATTCAACACCCAAAGTGAAAATTTTTTATTCATCTTCGCGACGATATTGGCCTTCGATCACATTTCCAGTACCTTGTTGGTCCCGCCCGCTCGTAGGCGCATTTCGAATAATCAGCCCCTTGCTCAAAATGGCCGCCGCCATGGATTGACGTACGGCCGGAATTAATCCAATTAAAGCCAGAGTGTCAGTAACAAAACCGGGAATTAATAACAGAGCACCACAAATGAATACCATGACACCGCTTAACACGGTTTGCGCTGGCATTTGCCCTTGCGCCACCTGTTCTCGGACTTGAGTAATGATGCGAAAACCTTGGGTTTTGATCAGAAACATACCTAAGAAGGCTGTACACAGTGTCAAAAAAACTGCCCACATAGCACCGATCTTTCCGCCCACCTGGGCAAACACCGCCACTTCAATCAAGGGAAACAACACTAAAACCGCTAAAAATCTCATAATTTCTCTCTTTTTTACTCAGCTGACTTAATGGTGGTGCCTTTTTTGCTTTTCAAGGTAATCAGCAGAATTATTGACGCGGAGACACCATGCAAGAATTAATCGTCATTTTGGATACCAGTATCAAGGTGAGCCTAGGAGCCTTAATTGCCGCCATCTCCGGCTACTGGCTTTCCGGCATGCGCTCAAAACACAATCGCGCCCAGCAACGCTTGGACCACCAGCGTGACTTGTTAGAAGGCATTGCGCAACAAGCCGAGCAAGTGCATCACGTGTTCATGAAGTACTTCGAACTGATCAACGAATATATGAATGCCACGAAGAATCGTTATGACTGGCCACAAAGCCGTCGCAGCGAATTGTATTTAGTTCTAGACGAGCTGGTTCATAGCTTTAATGAACTAACCGCTGCCGAGTCCAAATTGCTGTTGCTCAATGAAAAGGCCTTGTACAAAAGTCTAAGGAAATTTCGCTCCAAAGTGATTTTTTTCCGCAGGCACTTCTATATTGATAAGAAGGACCTGAGCGAGTCTGAAGCCCAAGAGCTTAAGCGTGAGGTGAGTAAATTACGGGAACAATTCTTTGATGCCCTGAGTCATCGATACGCAGAAGTGTAATACCGAATTCCATTTGTTGTGTGTAGACCGCTTGCCCCGAGTTCGCTCGGGGCTTTTTTATGGTCAGGATGTACGGTATAGCGCGATGCCATGGACGGCAAGAAGCGCCTATGGCCAGGATGTACGGGTCACTTCCGGCATCCTGCCTCTGGCGACACTTATACATCCATGTATGTCGTAACGCGATGCCATGGAGACCCAATACACTCACGGTGTGTGTGGGGCCAGCTTCGGCAAGAAGCACATATAAACAAGTTGTTTCAACCGCTCTTACCCATGTAGGAAAGACTGTTCAGAACACAGCCCATCTTACAAAGTTGACTATCCAGTCTTGGTACTTATAATGCGCCCATCTTAGGGGAGTAGCCTGCCAGTTTTCACTGGCGATGCTGTCAACATACTTGAGCCCTCAATGGCTTATGGTGGCATCGTGCGACGAGATTCTCACGCATTGGCAAGACCTGAGGTAAATAGCAACCCCATTGGCGGGAGGTTGTTGTTTGCCTTTGGTTTATATCCCGCCGGAGCCTTTTTATGGAATCCCTATTCACTTCCACATTGACTGTGGCCCTTGCCGAAATTGGCGATAAAACTCAATTACTGTCTTTGCTTCTCGCGACACGCTTTTCCAATAAATGGGCCATCATTGCAGGCATTATTGTGGCCACCATTGTGAATCACGGTTTAAGTGCTTGGCTTGGTCAGCATTCTATTCAATGGCTATCCGATAACTGGGTACAATGGATTCTTTCCGGCAGCTTCATCGCCATCGGTTTGTGGATATTAATCCCAGATAAACTCGACGATGAGCCTAACCTCATGGCGCAATTTGGGCCTTTCTTAGCCACCTGTGTCTTATTCTTCTTAGCTGAAATTGGTGATAAAACCCAAGTAGCCACTATAGTACTAGGCGCGCAGTATCAAAACTTATTTTGGGTAACCCTCGGCACCACCCTAGGCATGTTATTAGCGAATATTCCGGTGATTATTTTTGGCGAAAAACTCATGCAGCGCCTACCTCTTAACACTACGCGTTTCATTGCAGCAGGGCTTTTCATTGTGCTGGGTGTCATCACCGCTATCTGGCACTAACTCGAATTAGATGAAAACAGCCATTGGCGAGCACTCAAGAACAGGCTAAGGTGCTTGCCAAAATCATTAATTGAGGGCGCATGCATGAAAATTGAAAACAGCGTGATTGTGATTACCGGAGCAGCACAAGGTCTAGGTCAGTCCATGGCTTTGTATCTAGCCGCTAAAGGCGCGAAATTGGCACTGATTGATCTAGATAATGACAAACTTTCTCAAGCCCAATCTCTATGTGAACAAGCGGGCAGCCCTCAAGTTGCAACCTATTTATGTAACGTGGCGAAAGAAGATGACGTTAGCGATGTCTTTAATCGCATTGTGGCAGACTTTTCTGCCATTCACGGTCTCATCAATAACGCCGGCATCTTGCGTGATGGCTTACTACTCAAGCAGAAAGACGGCGAATTCAGCAAGCTGCCATTGTCCCATTGGCAAAGCGTTATCGACGTAAACCTCACCGGCGTATTTTTGTGCGGCCGTGAGTTTGCTTACCACGCGGCACAACTGGGTCAACCAGGCTGCATCATTAATATTTCAAGTATTTCCCGTGCCGGTAACATGGGCCAAAGCAACTACAGTGCGGCCAAAGCCGGAGTGGCGACATTAAGTGTCGTATGGGCCAAAGAACTCGCCCAATACGGCATTCGCTGTAACGCCATTGCCCCAGGCTTTATCCGTACCGACATGACCGCCAGCATCCGTGAAGATGTATTAGCTAAAATGACCGCTATGATTCCGGCTAAGCGCATGGGAGAAGCGGATGAAATCGCCCATAGCGTGGCGTTTTTATTGGAAAATGACTATATGAATGGCCGCATTATCGAGTTAGATGGCGGCCTTCGCTTATAGAAAACCGCAACTGCGTCACATTTACAGCGTAACTCCAAATAAAGTCTAAACTTAAAGCAATTAAGGTAGCGTTTTTGCAAATGGAGAGCACCTATGTCCATGATATCCATGGGATTACGCGGCAAATTACTGGCCATAATCGGTGCTGGCATCTTGGGTGTCGGCATCATCAGTGGCATATCCTTTCTATCCCTTTCCAATAAAGTGACCCAATTTGAAAATGTACTAGGCCATGAGGTGGCCTCTGCTTTGGCCGCCGACGCCATGGCGGTGGAATTCAAAATCCAGGTACAAGAATGGAAAAACGTGCTGCTGCGTGGCCATGATCAAGCCAAACGCGAAAAATACTGGGGCAGTTTTGAAAAACAGCACAATAAGGTGCAAGAACTGGGCAAAAAGATTCTGAATTTAAGTACCAGCCCAGACATCCAAAAACTCACCAATATGTTTCTAGAAGAACACAAGGGCTTACTGGATAAATACAAGGTGGGGTTACAAGCCTTTATTAATAGTAACTACAATCATATGGCGGGTGATAAAGCGGTGTCCGGCATTGATCGCGCCCCAACTAAGTTCGCCACGCAAATAACGGATCTTGCCTACCAACAAGCCCAAGAGCACAGTGAAATGACCACTTCGGCGGCTCGATCCACCGTGCTAACAGGCGTATTGGTGATCATTTTGGCCATGCTCATCATTTTTGCCGTTGCTATCGTCTGCATTAATCGCTGGGTCACACAACCTGTCATTAAAGTAAAAGGCTACTTAGATAAATTGGCCAGTGGCCAACTAGACTTTAATATCGACAACAAACGCAGCTCAGATGAATGCGGTGACATGCTAGAAGCCGTCTCACGCTTGCAAGTTAACTTAAATGAAGGCGCCAGTGCCATTAATGATTCCATTCAGCGTTTAAGCGATGGAGCACAATCTTTACATGGCATCGCCAGTACCATTCAAAAAGGCACGCAAGATCAATATCAACGTACCGATCAAATGGCTACTGCCATTACCGAAATGTCTGCCGCCTCCGCTGAAGTAGCTCGTCACGCACAAGATGCTGCTGAAATTGCTAACAGTGTGGAAAAGTCCGCTTCCACAGGTGTGGGTATCATGCGCCATGCCATCGCCACCATTAATGCCACCAGCGAACAAATCGCCAGCACCGCCGATGTGGTTCGCAACCTTGAACAAGACACTAAAAATGTGGGCACCGTTCTCGATGTAATCAAGGGCATTGCCGAACAGACCAACTTACTGGCCTTAAATGCTGCGATAGAAGCGGCCCGTGCTGGTGAGCAAGGCCGAGGATTTGCGGTCGTAGCCGATGAAGTTCGCACCCTTGCCCAGCGTACCCAAGAGAGTACTGCGGAAATTCACACCATCATTGAGAATGTTCAAAATGGCGCGCAAAATGCTGTGACATCCATCTCATCAGGACAAGCAAGAACTGAAGAGAGTGTGACACAGGTAAATCAAGCGGGAGAATCCATCGAACAAATTAGCCAGGATATTCAGCAAATACTGGGTACCAACGAACAAATTGCTCAAGCGGCCAATGAGCAAAGTACCGTGGCCGATGACATTTCACAAAACGTCAACGAAATCACCAGTATTGCCGAAGACAGCTCCAACCATGCGAAGCAAACCCTAGAGTTAAGCGAGCAACTGAAAAGTATGTCCGATACGCTACGGGTGCAAATTCGCAAACTCAAAGCTTCTTAACCCCTACCCTTGAATCCATGGTTTGATACACTCAGACTATGGATCATGATCAAAAACAAACCGCTATTCTTCAACAAGTTTGCTCTGTGCCCAAAGGTAATGTAGCCAGTTATGGTGACATTGCTAAAGGTGCAGGCCTTCCGGGTTACGCTCGTTATGTGGGTAGAGTGTTAAAAATGCTACCTAAAAATACGAACGTACCCTGGCATCGTATTATCAATAGCCAAGGCATGATTAGCTTTCCCAAAGGAAGTGATACATACAAAAAGCAAGTTGAGCGACTCAACCAAGAAGGTATTTATCTGCTTAAAGATAAAATCCCAAAGTCGTATTTTATTCGCTAACGTGTTTAAGTGAGGCCAAGTGTAATTCTTTATCTCTGGTTTCTAACGATTTCTGCACAAGAATAACCAGAGCTAAAATCGGTACACCGATCAGCCCCGTGAAGATAAAAAATCCAGGATAACCAATATTCTCCACAATGCTGCCTGAATAACCTGCTAGCACTTTAGGGATCAATGTCATTAAGGAAGAGAAGATCGCATACTGCATTGCAGTAAATTGAACATTTACCAGACTCGATAAAAACGCAATAAACGCCGCTGTAGCAATGCCGGCGACTAAATTGTCTGCCGATACAACCGCATATAAAACAGGAATATTCTTACCAGTAAAATACAGCAGAACAAACATCAAGTTCGTTACGACTACGAGTAATGCACTAAACCACAAAATGCGCATCACACCAATTCGCATGACGAGAACGCCCCCAAGAAATCCCCCAATGATGGTCATGAGTAAACCAAAGAACTTCACCGCATTTGCGATTTCAATTTTGGTAAAGCCTAAGTCTTGATAAAACAGATTACTCATTACACCTAGCACAATGTCACTGATGCGATATAAACCAATTAAAGCCAACAGCAACCATGCTGTTTTAACACCATAATCATCGAAAAACTGTTTAATGGGTGACACATAGCTGCTGGTTAGCATTTGTCTATTCGCGATTCCTAAACGCACAGTTAAACGCCCTAATAGAAATACAACCAGAAGTGCAAGTGCGAGTCTTAATAACTCAATTAAAAAACCTGAAAACGCGTGATTATTTAACAAAACTGCCAGAGCATCCTTGGCTGGTTGCAAGGCGTCTCCACTGACATAAAAACACGCAACAAAACCTGTGGCACAAATTACAAACGCACCTAATAACCCTAAGTATTCATTCGCTGAATGAGTAAATTCGGAAGCGCGTTTGATAGGCTCTTGAATTAAAAACGTCGCGACTACACCCACAAACCCAAACAGCGCCATAATGAAGTACGTTAATTGCCAAGCACTATAATTATATTGCTCACTGGTAGAACCAAAATAACTGGCAAGATAGAGTGCACCCGCACCGGTTACAATCATGCCTAAACGATAACCAGCAATGTACGCCGAACTCATCAAACCTTGTAAATCGGCACTCACCGCTTCGATTCGATACGCATCAATAGAAATATCTTGAGTCGCTGCAGAAAACCCAAGTAAAACAGCACCAAAGGCCATCCACATCAGATCATTCTCTAACGCTGGGTTAGACATGGCCATCAAGACAATGGCACAGATGATGCCTACCTGAGCAACTAACAACCAAGAACGCCTCAGGCCCAGCGCTTTGGTGAGAAAAGGAATGGGCAAACAATCCACTAACGGCGCCCACACAAACTTAAAACTGTAACCTAAGGCTGCCCAACTAAAATAAGTAACCGCTGATTTCTCGATACCGGCCTCGCCTAGCCATAATGACAAAGAAGAGAAAATCAACAACAGGGGTAAACCAGCGGAGAAACCCAGCAATAACATATAAAAAACATGGCGCTGAAACAGCGCCTGTAGGCTTTCTCGCCAGCTATGGGAGGTCTCTAAAGATTTAATGTCCATTAATCTTTAAAGTTTTTAAATTGCAGTGGCATGGTTATGGTTTCGTCGTTTTTCCACAAAGCCATTACTTCTTGCAGATCATCACGCTTCTTACCGGTGACGCGAATGGTTTCACCTTGAATAGCCGCTTGCACTTTAAGCTTTTCATCTTTAACCATTTTCACCATTTTTTTGCTCAGGTCTTTATCAATACCTTGTTGCATAGTAGCGGTCATTTTAACCAGTTTGCCGGCACCGGTTAACTTGCCATATTCCAAGCAGCTCACTTTGATACCACGTTTGATCAAACACCCCTCCAAAATGGGTTTCATTTGATCAATGTGGAACTCTTCATTGGCGGTTAAGGTGATGACACTCTCTTTTAGTTCAAACGAAGCATTCACACCTTTTAAGTCATAACGACGTTCCACTTCGCGATTGGCTTGGTCTACCGCATTACTCGCTTCGTGTTGATCTATTTCGGATACCACATCAAATGATGGCATGACTTTCTCCTAACAAACGCATAAAAATAAGCCCTAATTCTAACGGCCTAATGAAAAAATTCATGTGTTATTTGCACAAGGGACAAAATTAGCCATTTATTGCATTTCTTTCGCCCGTATTGGTAAAACGAGATGGGTAGACTATTTTTTAACTATGGATAAAAAAATTAGCCTAGATTTGGCGCAGCAACATTATTACCTACAGATTCCCAGTGTTTCTCAGCAACCACTGTTCAGTAGTGTGTTTGCTTACGATGCCCTTTTGCACTCCCTTGAGCAGCATCCTGATGTAGAGCTTTACGGTTACTGCCTTTTTCCTCACGCGTTGCACTTGTTGGTTCTCAGCCATAAAGCACCCAGCACCTGGTTAGAAGCTTGGTTGATGAGTTACAACCAATGGCATCAAGAAACAAGTGGTGGAAGCGGATACCTTTTCGACGATGAGCATATTCATCAAGTGCTCATTCAACCTCGCTATCTCTGCAAGGCATTGCGCCATATTCATTACTTGCCGGTGAAAAGTCGTTTATGTAGCTCACCAGAACAATTTTTATACAGCTCATACCAAGACTATATTGGCACTCAAGATACTGGCGTTGACACCAAACCGTTACTCGCTGAGCTTTCTCCTCATTACGGGCAACGACTTAGAAGATTCCATGATTTTATGGCCGTTAGCAATATGGAAGCTGACAGCAACTTTAATGTGGGCAATCACGATTACTATTTAGCATTGGCAGATAATCACTACCTCACACAGGCCAGAGCCACATACCAAGCGCAATACAAGCCTATTTTGGAGAGTGAGCACCTGCAAACATGGCAACGCTGTATTCAGATATTATCTCAACACCACAATCTCCCCAGCGAGTATTGGTTAGGTATACAACGTCATCACAGCCTACCAGACGCGCATTTCATTTTGGCTTGGATGTTTGTGAAAGTGGCCAAAGGTCCGCTTTATGTTGCATCGAAACAACTGGGTATCGACGAAGCCACACTGAAGCTGAAAATAAACTCAGTAAAGCTTCACCACCCTAACGCTTATTTGCGGTATATTGCCCAGTCTTGGAACACAACCACCGCTTAATATCATGCAAGACATCTACATACTGGGTTCTGGCGCCATGGGTTGCCTATGGGCGAGTTACTGTCCGCCTGAGCAATCTGTTCACTTTATTCAACGTGCCCCCAAAGAAGCAACGTTTTCTTTTCAAGTGCTGCCTTATGCTACGAAGCACGTCACCACATGCCATGCAGCAAACGAATTAATCCATCCCATTGAGCGCCTAATAGTAGCCACCAAAGCCTACGATGCTTTAGCTGCAATGCAGTCTGTTGCTCATTTACTAACAGATGCCACCCAAGTAGTACTGCTACAAAATGGTTTAGGCTCGCAACAGGCCATTACCGATGCATTCCCTCATGTGGCTATTTTTGCATGCAGCTCAACCGAAGGCGCGTATAAACAAGATTCCAATACTCTGGTACATGCTGGCAAAGGCCAAAATTTGATTGGCGCCATGAATCATCATGCTAAAAAAGAGGCACTTGCGGATTGGTTACCTGATCATCAATACCAATGGCAAGATCAAATTGAAGTTACGCTATGGCGTAAATTTATGATCAATTGCGCCATCAACCCCCTTACCGTGCTCTACCAGTGCCAAAATGGAAAACTCATTGAAGAGCCCAAATATCTTTCGCATATGCAACAAATCTGTGAAGAGATTGATCTTCTCAGCCAAGCTCAAACCTTAAATGTAGACAGTGCATTTGTAGTTGCACGACAAGTATGTCAATTAACAGCACAGAATTTCAGCTCCATGTTGCAAGATCATCGTGCACAAAACCCAACGGAAATTGATTTTATGACGGGTTATCTATTAAAACTGGCCACTCGCTACAAAATCCCTTGCCCCAAAAACGCTGAGGTCTATGAATCGATTCTGAATCTTGGCTAACCCTGCCAACTAGGGTAGTCTGGTTATCCGTTTTATTTTGACCAGACTCATTAACCCATGCGTGAATTTTTTCGACAATTAAAAGTTCGCCAGAAAGTCTTTATGCTTCTGGCCATTGCGATGCTTGGGGTATCGATTCTAAATGTTGGTAGTAATTTTTGGCTGGCCACACAAAACCCAATCCAACAACACTTATCTGTTTTAACCCCACTTTTACACGGCCCAAACCAAAAGAATTTGACCAGCGAACAATGGCAAACCTTCTTAAATAAGAAGCAAGCGGCGTTTACCATTACCGACACCGCACTATATGATGCTAACGGCAAACGCGTTAACAGCACCACAGATCGCTTTCCTCTACATTTAAGCCAGTTGCACCTCACACCTTTTGATCACGACACCGTATTATTACCAGGCCCAAAGTTCACACTTATGGCCAAGGTCACTGCACACATCACAGAAATATTTTTATTAGAAGTCGTCATCATCAGTTTACTGATATTACTCTGCGGCTTGGTGTTAATTTACGTCATCCTATATTTTATTAATCGCCTAATCATTCGCCCAATTTTTTCATTAACCGATACCACCAATGAAATAGCCATGGAACAAAACTATGGACTTAGGGCTCGCCGCTTTTATCCAGATGAGATAGGCACACTCGCGGAAAACTTCAACTACATGCTTAATCGTATCCAACAAGACGATATGATGTTACGCCAAGAAAAAGAAAAAGCGGAGCAAGCTCGCCAACGCGCATTAGAATTATCTAAAAAAATGCATGACACCAATGCTCGCCTTGGTTTTGAAGTCAAAGTCCGTGCCCGGGTTGAGCATAAACTCACTGATTTCCAACACTATCTCAACAACATTATTGACTCCATGCCGAGTGCCATCATAGCCATTGACCATGAGCTAAAGGTCACCCAATGGAATAAAGGCGCATCTCAAATCACCACAATCAAACGTGATGATGCGATTTATCAGCCATTGGAAGAATCCTGCGGATTTCTTTTTACTTATTTAACGTTAATTACAGATTCTCTAGAGAACAAGGTGGTTAACAAGATTGAACGTATTCCATTCACTGCCAACAACCAAAACAGTATATTAGATATCACCATTTACCCATTGGATGACACAACACATTCAGGTGCAGTAATTCGTATCGATGACGTTACGCAACGTACACAAATGGAAGATATGATGGTTCAGTCCGAAAAGATGATGTCATTGGGCGGGTTAGCTGCTGGAATGGCACATGAAATCAATAACCCTCTCGGTGCCATTGTCCAGACGGTACAAAACATTAAGCGACGACTCAATCCAGCCGTACAAAAAAACATTGAAAGCGCACAAGAAATTGATAGCAGTATGGAACATATCTGCGCCTACATAGAAAGACGCGGAATTTTTACCTTCCTAGATAATATCTCACAGGCAGGTGAACGAGCATCCACCATAGTTAACAACATGCTGCAATTTAGTCGACAAAGTCCTAAAAAATTACAACCGCAAAATCTGCATCATATTATTGATCGCTCCATTAGTATTGCGAGAAATGAATACAGTTTAAGCAAAGGATACGATTTCAAAGCCATCGACCTTGTAAAGGATTTTGATCTAACTTTAGATGACGTGCCTTGTATACCGTCTGAAATCGAACAAGTGATTCTAAATTTATTGAAAAATGCAGCTCAAGCACTGCAAGAATACAAACAAACAAAAGAATTTGATTTAGACTGGTACAGCCAAATTCAAATCAGTACCCGTAAGAACCATGACATGGCGGAACTCATTATTGAAGACAATGGACCAGGCATGGATGAAGCCACCACCCGACATATATTTGAGCCATTCTTTACAACCAAAGAAGTGGGAATGGGTACAGGCTTAGGGTTATCAGTATCGTTCTTCATCATTACCAACCACCACCAAGGTCAGATGCGGGTACAAAGCACCATCGGCACAGGTACTTGCTTCACCATCATGCTACCCCTGGCCAAAGAAGTCAGCGAAGCCCAAGCAGACAACCAAGCCATCTCCTAGTTACACAATCCGTCTTGACCTTTAACCCATGCTTTCGTAGTATGCGCGCAACTTTAGGTGCTTTGACTGTCCTCTTAGGTCAAAGTTAAACGGGAAACTGGTGACAAAAGAGTTGTATCCAACTCTCTATTCCAGTGCTGCCCCCGCAACGGTAAGCAACTTAGATTTAGCACACAGCCACTGAGTACAACTTGGGAAGGCGCTAAATCACAAATCTTCGATTTGAGTTGTAAGCCCGGATACCGGCCTAATCATTCATGAACTGTAGTTGCGGTGGGCGACTAAGTGACAGCACAATTTATTTTTATCAATTGCTGATACTTACTCTGCCTAACCTTGGTTGGTTAGTGTGATTCGATTCTTCTGTTTAGCGTATTCGATTTTTTTTGCTTTTTGCATGCCGTTATCCTATGCAGAAAACAATTTAGACAAAGTTATAGTGCACGCTGAGCAAAACCCTGTATCAAAAGGGTTATTCAAGCAAACTATATTAAGAAACGAGTTTCTATATTCGTATCAGGATCTTTCTGATGTATTACAACAGGTAGCCGGCCTACAAGTTAGAACATCCAGCCCTGGCAATCCTGCAAGCCTTTCAATTCGAGGATCAACCCATAAACAAATAACATTTGTTATTGATGGTCAAACTGTAAATTTCGCACAATCTGGTGACTTTGATATCAATCAAATCCCACTTTCACAAATTGAATCCATTGAAGTCATTCAAGGAGCGGATCAAGATGCTACGAGCCATCAATCAATAGGTGGCACTATTCGCATCACAACACTCAATGCAAAATCTGAAATCAATACCGTACAACTAAGCCTAGGCAGTTTTGGTACGCAAAAATATATCATTGATTTAAATAAAGAATATCAAGGATTTTGGCGAATCAGTCTAGAGCACTATAAAACTCAATCTAACTATGAGTACCCTGTACCATCACCATTAGACAACCCTAACGATAGCAATCGAATCGAATCTATTCGCAACAATGCTTATGAAAAAGGTACCGCGCTCATTAAATGGAACAAAGAAATAAATAGCTTAGATACCGAGAGTAAAATCTTAGTTTCAACTGATAAGAAACAACTACCGAACTACCAAATGAACTCACCTAACAATAAGGCCGTTCTATCTAACAAACACTTTTCATATAACACAAAATTCAATTGGGATTACGACAACCATTGGAAATTTCTAACCCAAATCAATACAAATCAATCAAATGAAACCTACAAAGATCTCGGCAGTCATATCAGCTTCAAACCTAGCCATATAAACTTCATAAGCAATCAATATGGGTTATCTCATAAGACTCAATTTAGCTGGGACCATTCTACTATTGATTTTTATATGAATGCGATCAGAGAAAGCTTTAGCGAAGATGACCAGCTTACTCTAACTCAAGATCAGTGCCTTGATAACATATCCATATGTGATATTCGCTCGAATCAAGATCAGCTCTCTTACAAGCTCGCCTACAAACATTATACTTCAGGATTTAATGTTTTTACTGATCTAGGCAATACGCACATCACTAGGTATCAAGAAGAAAAATATGGCAATAAAGAAAGTATCGACTTCAAACAAGACTTCACAACATGGAGCTTGGTATTACAATACCTAAAATGGCAATCGGGTCTGATTAGCATTAATACCAACAAAGGTATTCGAATCCCCAGCTTATATGAGTTGTTTGGCGATAGAGGGCTGGTCAAAAGTAATGCACAGCTTTCAGCTGAAGAATCCATAAACATCAGCTTGGATATTGATTTAAATTCGATTGAATTTAAATCCAATGAAATTAATTTTTCTACTAGCCTCTATTATCGCCAACTTGATAATGCCATTGTCCCTATTTATTCAGGCGCCACTGGAAAGTTCGAAAACGCTAATAGCGCTAACATTTTCGGCCTTCAAGCTAGAGCCTCTCTTTCTGCGCCAGACTTTAATAGTGGAATTAATATTACGCTACAAGACAGCCAGACACAGTCAAACTATGCTTCATTTGATGATAAAAAATTAGCAGGCATCTACCACAAGCAAGTTATGATTTTTACATCGATACCTTTCTTAGTTAGAGGGAATCTGCATATAAGCCATGAATATTCCGATCAGCTGTATTTAGATCGAACAAATAACCACTCACTAGAAACCAATCAAAAAACCAATCTAAAAGTATCTTGGAAGCAGAGCACATACATTGCATCCATACACATTAACAACATCTTAAACAATGAATACCGCGATCAGTTTGGTCGCCCCATCCAGGATCGTAGTTTTGTCTTCAATAACTACTTCTCTTTTTAATAAGGAAAAGCCAATGAGAATCCCTTTTATCATTTCATTAAGTTTATTACTTAGTGCCTGTGGCAGCGATAGTAATAATTCGTCCACTTCCTGTGAGATAGATCAAATAGATATGGCCATCCAAACAGTAGCTCCAGATTTCGGAAACAGTAGCGCCGTTGCCCTAGCTTGCACAAAACAAGGCGGAATAATTGACAATTTACTAGAAAAAACAGACAGTGATTACACGTTATCAACAGGACTAAATGGTTTTTATCACATTGGCAGAAGTGGGATTGATACTGTTGCACAATACAATTATGAAACCTTTAGTCTACAAAATTGGCAATACTCAACAAACACAGCCAACGAAGAGGGATCATCCAATCCATATAAGATCATAGAGGCCAGTAGCACAAAAGCATTTATTATTCGATATAACAAACCCGATGTCTGGGTTGTCGATCCTTCAGCAAATACTGCGGATTCATTTTATTTATCCAGTCTCGATTTATCATCATATTTAGGAACGTACGAAGTGACGGAAGGTGAAGCAACCGTTACAAAGAATGAAACATCCGTAAACGTAGCAGATGCTGTCATTGCCAATGGCAAGCTATTCATCGCCATGCAACGCCTTGGTGCTCAATATAACTATACCAATGAATCCAAAATTGCAGTATTCGATGTCGACTCGCTAGAAGAAATCAACACTGACAATTTAACCGATGAAAAAGCAATTACCCTAATGGGGCATAACGTGCAAACCCTCCATGCAACAGCCAATAGCTTATATGTAGCAAGTCGTGGCAATTATGGTGATGATTATGGTCAACTTGAGAAAATTGATACCAATTCATATGCATTAAGTACGGTATTAGAAGGTTCAGAAACAATTGGCCACATATCTCATGTTCAAGCCATCAGCGATGAAAAGTTATTCGTTTTGGGTAATACCTCAGGATACAACGCTCAGAAAGAATATATTTATCAATATAACTTATTTGAAGTAAATGCTACTACGAACGCCATTGTGGAAGATATCGCGTCATTTAAAGGCACTAACATCACAGATATCGCCTTAAATGATAATAACAACTTATGGGTAGCGAGCGGTGAAAAATCGAAACCGGGTGTTTATGAATTAGATACCACAACAAACAGTAAACTAGGTTTCATACCTACTCAAATGATTCCAACAACCATTATCTTTAAGTAAAAAAATGCCCCATCAGCTAACGTCTGATGGGGCTATTTAAACCCAATTACACTTGAAATCGTTGAAGCTTCTCTTGCAATGATTGCGTTAATGCTATCACTTCTTTTATGGCTTTCACCGTGTGTTCTGAATCATCCACCGTAGCACGCCCTAAATCATTAATTTTCACCACGTTTTCATCGATGGTTTTGGCAACCTTGGTTTGCTCATCGGCTGACACAGAAATCTGACTATTTATATCAGCAATACTTTTTACCATGGTGACTATTTCTTCTAAAGCAGTACGCACCTTAGATGAAGACTCCACAGTATTTTGTGCCATTTCATGGCTTCGATTCATAACCCCAACAGCATCAGTAATACCGCTTTGAATCGTCGTCATGACTTCTTCAATTTCTTGTGCAGACGTTTGCGTACGACTAGCCAAAGTTCTTACTTCATCCGCCACCACAGCAAAACCCCGGCCCTGCTCACCGGCACGTGCCGCTTCGATTGCTGCGTTCAATGCAAGTAAATTGGTTTGTTCTGCAATGCCTTTAATCACCGCCAACATACTCGCAATATTGCTAGAATTTTCTGAAAGCTCATTAATCACATCTGTGCTGTGAACAATTTCATCTGCCAGGGTATTAATCTGCCCCAAGGTTTCAGCCACCACATCATTGGCGCTGCCTGCTTGACTTGTGGCATCCGCTGCAAAATTGGCAGCATCGGCACTTTGTCGGTTAACTTCTTCTGCCGTTGCTGCCATCTCAGTGATGGCTGACGCAACTTGTTCTGATTGATGCAGCTGCTCATTGGCTGCTTTATTACTCTGATCTGCATTGCCCCCTACCAAGGCCATACTTTGCCCGACATCGGTGGCGGTTTTATGTACCGCTTGCAACAATGAATGAATCTTATCCACCATGACATTAAATTCATGGGTTAGCTCACCCATTTCATCCTTAGATTCTACGGCCACGCGAATGCGCATATCTCCTTGAGAGATTTGACGAGCGGCCCCATGAAACTGCCCCACAGTACTGCGCACAGACCAGAAAAATGCTGAATACAAATACACGATAATTAGCATCACTAACGCAATCGCCACAACGACAGTTATGAGCTTACTGCCCAAAACGGAAATTCGTGCATCTAAAATTTGGTTAATTTTTTCAATGGCCAATGTTTTGACTTGATAAAATGGCGGTAGACTCTTCATGTACATACCATGAAAATCCTGCCATTTAAGCTCAATACTAACAGCAGAAATCACATCTTCATCGAGTCTTATTTTAATCGTATTCAACCCTTCTTCTGCTTGCTTGAATGAGCCAGAGAAAATTTCAACAAACGAAGTATGACTATTAAGCAAAGCCTCATGGACTTGTCTCATACTTTTTAGTTGTGTATCGAGCACATCATAGGTTTCGTTTAATGTGTCATACGTCCCAGTCATGATGTATTGCTCAATAATTGAAAATACCCCCATGGTGTGTGCAAACCCTAAGGCCGATAAATATTTTGGATAATCAATTAATATTAATTTAAGTAATAATTGCACTTCTTCGTTGGTATCCTGAAGTACACCCGAGTTTTGTGCAATCTTGTTGGCAAGGTATAAAATTTCAGACACCACTTGGTTATTATTTTTATATTGATCACTAATGGTTGGCTGTTTATTTTCACCAGAACGTTTTAGTTTTGACTTCCAAAGCGGTAGTTTTTCTTCCATCTCAGTGGCCAGGCTTTCATCTGCATAGCGTTGCTTCAATTGTTCCATTTCAGCAAACAAAGCTTTTTCGACTTTATCTACTTCTTGCTTTAATTCTGGACGAGGATAAAACAAATCCACCGAAGATAAATCTCGAAACTCACTGGCCGTTTTAACCAAGTCCAATACATCTTGGATGACAACTAAAGATTCTCTTTCGATCTGTGCTTTTTGGATTTGCTCATAGGTTTGATTCACTATGGCATAGCTGAGCAATAATAGAGGGACAAAAAAGGTAATACTGATAACACCAAATTTCTTGGCGTAACTAAGACGATTCATTAAAGCGATAGCTGGCGCTAACAGTCCATTCACAGGCTTACCTCCTACTACATCTCTTATAAAGTGTAGCTGGTAATTGTGATCTGTCTTATTTTAGCGCCGGCTCATTTAAGGTTTTTGCACAATCCTTGTGCCTTGTTACATTACAGCAACAAATGACGTACATCTGTCAATAGTTCGCATAAATAACGGGTGAAACGCGCCGCTTGCGCCCCGTCAATGACGCGGTGATCATAGGATAAGCTCAGTGGTAGCATCAACCGTGGTTCGAAACTCTCACCGTTCCAAACCGGCTTATAGCTGGCTTTGGATACGCCCAAAATTGCCACCTGAGGTGCATTCACAATTGGCGTGAATGCGGTGCCACCTATGCCACCCAAACTTGAGATAGTAAAGCTAGCACCACTCATTGCATCCATCGGTAGCTTCTTATCTCGAGCTTTCTTCGCTAATTCGGCACTTTCACTGGCAAGCTCAACCACACCTTTTTGATCGGCGCCTTTTAACACAGGTACCAACAAACCATCCGGTGTGTCCACCGCAATACCAATGTTGTAATACTGCTTCAAAATCAAGGTGTCCGCATTCGGTCCTAGTGATGAATTAAACTCAGGGAACGCCTTCAACGCTTTCGTACAAGCTTTAGCAATGAACGCCAGTGGCGAAACTTTTACACCTTCAGGCAACAAGGCCCCCATGGCGGTTTTACGATAATGCTCAAGATCTGTAATGTCCGCCTCATCAAACTGGGTAACTTGTGGAATCGTGGTCCAACTGGCCACCATATTCCGCGCCGTAACCTGTTTGATTTTATTCAAGCCTTGCTCAGTAATGGCTCCGTACTTCGAAAAGTCTTCATCACTGCCTTTCACGGTTAACGGTGACGCAACAGGATTATTCACACGCTGTTTAACAAAATCGTGTAGATCGTGTTTTTGAATGCGTGATCTTGGCCCAGTACCTGTAACCTGTGATAAATCCACACCCAATTCCCGCGCCAATTTACGTACCGCAGGACCCGCATGCACTTTACCGCTGGAAGTTGGAGCTTGAGCTGATACAGTTTGAGTGGATGCCGCTTTCACCGGTTCCGGCTTAGCAGACGGTGCTGAGGCAGGCGAGGAAGCTTCTGGCTTGCTCTCAACTGGCGTCGCTACCGGTGCTGAAGCAGCCACTAATAATTTGCCAACCACATCACCTTGGCTGACTTTGTCACCCACTTGCACACTAAAAGATACGAGCTTTCCGGCTTGCGGTGCTGGCACCTCCATGGTGGCCTTATCGCTTTCTAACACTAACAAGCTGTCTTCGGCATCTAATGTGTCGCCAACGCTCACAGACAACTCAATAATTTCAACGCTATCGATACCGCCTAAATCCGGCACCACAATGTCAATTTCTTGGTTGTCTGTTGCTGCCGCAGGCTTAGGTTGAGTGGCTTGCTCAACGGGCGCTGGAGTTTCTTGTTTTGCTGTATCTTCAACAACCGCTTCTACTGATGAAGATTCTTCTCCTACCCCTACCATGTTAGCCACATGGGAGCCTGAGTTTACTTTATCGCCCACAGCCACCAAGATTTCTTTCACTTTCCCTGCAAAGGGTGCAGGTACTTCCATCGTAGCCTTGTCGCTTTCTAACACGATCAAGGCATCTTCTGCGTTCAACTCATCACCAGGTTGAACGCAAATTTCTATGACCTCTACTTCATCAATTCCGCCAAGGTCGGGCACGTTTACTTGTGTTTGAGCCATGGTGTTTTCCTTAATGATAAAGTGGATCTAATTTATCTGGCGAAATGCCGTATTGCTTCATGGCCGCTGTTAACTGTTTCGCTTCCACTTTTCCTTCTTTCATCAACGCATACAAACTGGCCACCACCACAAAGTAACGATCCACCTCGAAGAAGTGACGCAGCTTTTCACGGGAATCACTGCGACCAAAACCATCCGTGCCCAAGGTCACAAAGGTTTTATCTTTCGGCATATAAGCGCGTAATTGCTCGCTGTATTGCTTCATGTAATCCGTTGCACAAATCACAGGTCCTTGTGTATCTTGCAAGCACTGCGTCACATAAGGCACAGCTTCTGGTTTATCAGGGTGCAGTAAGTTTTCACGTTCAACTTTGCGACCTTCGCGGGTCAACTCATTGATACTGGTCGCACTCCATACATTTGCGTGTATGTTGTAATCCTTTTCCAATATCTCTTTAGCGGCAATCACTTCTCTCAAGATGGTACCGCTACCCATGAGCTGTACGGTTAAATCGCTATCCGCGCCTTGCATCAATGGATACAAACCTTTAATGATGCCTTCTTCTGCACCTTTCGGCATGGCTGGATGCTCGTAGTTTTCATTCATCACGGTAATGTAATAGAACACGCGCTCATGCTCTTGATACATGCGACGTAAGCCATCCTGAATAATCACCGCCAATTCGAACGCAAACGTTGGATCATAAGTAATACAATTTGGAATGGTGTTCGCCAAAATATGACTATGGCCATCTTGGTGCTGTAAGCCCTCACCATTTAATGTGGTACGACCTGCGGTGGCACCAATCAAGAAACCTTGCGCTTGGCAATCGCCAGCCGCCCAAGATAAATCCCCTACTCGTTGGAAACCAAACATACTGTAGAAGATGTAGAACGGAATCATGGCTTTGTCATAGGTACTGTAAGCCGTTGCCGCTGACAACCAAGCACTAAACGCACCGGATTCGTTGATGCCTTCTTCCATGATGCGACCTTGTTTGTCTTCCTTGTAATACATCATCTGGCCGAAATCCACGGGCTCGTATTGCTGTCCTTCTGAACTGTAAATACCGATCTGGCGGAACAAGCCTTCCATGCCAAACGTACGCGCTTCATCCGGTACGATGGGTACAACGCGTTCACCAACCACCTTGTCTTTTACCAATGCGGTTAGTATGCGCACAAACGCCATAGTGGAAGAAATAGCTCGATCACCTGAGCCTTCTAATTGTGCTTTAAATGCATCCAATGAAGGTACGGGTAACGGATCAGTGTTTTCATGGCGCTGCGGCAAATAACCGCCCAGTTTTTCACGTCGCTTACGCATGTAAACCATTTCTGGGCTGTCTTCCGGTGGACGATAGAAAGGTAAGTCTTTCAAATCATTGTCACTAATAGGAATATCAAAACGATCACGGAAGGCTTTTAAGTTTTCGATGTCTAACTTTTTCACACTGTGGGCTTCGTTTTTACCCTCAGCCGCTTCACCCATACCATAACCTTTAATAGTATGCGCCAGTATCACAGTTGGTTGGCCTTTATGACCCGCCGCTTGTCGGTATGCTGCATACACTTTATATGGGTCGTGACCACCACGGTTTAATTGATAAATATCTTCATCCTTCATACCTGAGACCATTTCTTTTAACTCAGGGTATTTCCCAAAGAAATGTTCACGGGTGTAGGCGCCGCCTTTGGCTTTGTAGTTTTGGAACTCACCATCCACCACTTCATCCATGCGCTTTTGCAATAAGCCATCGTGGTCTTGTGCTAACAGCGGGTCCCAATGACGACCCCAAACCACTTTAATCACATTCCAACCGGCACCGCGGAAATTGGCTTCCAATTCCTGAATGATTTTACCGTTACCACGCACTGGACCATCCAGACGTTGTAAGTTGCAGTTCACCACAAAAATTAAGTTTTCTAATTTTTCACGGCCTGCTAATGAAATACCGCCAAGGGTTTCTGGCTCGTCACATTCGCCATCACCTAAAAACGCCCACACTTTACGATCCAAACGCGGCACCAAACCACGAGCAGAGATGTAGCGCATAAAGTGCGCTTGATAAATCGCTTGCATAGGACCCAAGCCCATGGAAACCGTTGGAAATTGCCAGTAGTCCGGCATCAGTCTTGGGTGCGGATAAGAGCTTAACCCTTCGCCATCTACTTCACGGCGGAAGTTTTCCAATTGTTTTTTATCTAACCGACCTTCAAGGAAGCTGCGAGCGTAAATCCCAGGAGAGATATGGCCTTGGTAATAAATTAAGTCCCCAAGCGGACACTTCTCACTGGTTTTATTGGGCGCACGGAAGAAATAATTGAAGCCCACATCATATAAAGTGGCACTGGATGCAAAACTGGAAATATGACCACCAAGATCATCCCCGCTTAAATTAGCACGGGCCACCATGGCCAGTGCGTTCCAGCGAATTAACGAGCGAATACGGCGCTCTAAAAATAAATCCCCAGGCATCTTGGCTTCTTCGCCAACAGGAATGGTGTTTCTAAATGGGGTCACATAAGAGTACGGTAGAGGCAGGCCGTTGCGGGTAGCGCGTTCAGATAAACGCTCAAGAATATAACGGGCGCGTTCGATGCCTTCTTCGCGAATGATGCTGTCGATTGAGTCCAGCCACTCTTTGGTTTCGGTAGGGTCCTGATCTTGTTCAAAGGAGTCCATTGTCCGTCCTTGCTATTCGTCAGTAAAAAGGAATTATTATTTGAGTATAGACAAGGATTCTATTGAGCCGATGTAGTCAAAACAAGGCTGATGACGCCATTTTTGTAGTTTTTTTACAAAATAAGCGTTTTTCACTGAAAAGCCCTTAAGATTCCACATTAAGTCCTTTTTACTAGGGTTTACGCGGATTTGAATATGGATAGCGGCTGACCAAATCGGTCATCATCACCCTGACACATCTACCTACTTGTAGATACACAACCCTTTGTGTAGTTTTTTTACAAGAGCAATTTACCCTGAATGAGCATGCAGCTGATAGAAAAATGGCTCCGCTTGATTGACCGACAACTTGGTCAAGCTGGCATATGGCACATCAAAGCGATTGATATTTGGGTAGGGCAAGCCCAGCACTTCTTTTAATATCATGCGAATGACACCGCCATGACAGATGATTAATTGAGATTGGTCCGTGCGATTTAAACAACCAAACCAATCTTTGAGCACACGAGCCTCGAAGTTCAGAACACTCTCCCCTTCGGGGCTTGCAAAATGCATGGGGTCTTCCCACAAACCTTTAATGCGCTCGTAATCGTCTTTGAATACTTGATCCATGGGCTGATCTTCCCATACACCGAAATCAAACTCGCGAAACCCACTCGCCTCCAATAAAGGCACGTCTAGACGCTTCGCCAAATCTTCGGCAAAGCGCCAACAGCGACTAAGTGGGCTAGAGATAATCACATCCCAAGTTTGCTCTCCCACAGCTTGCGTCATTTGCTCATAACCCAAAGGCGTTAGAGGATGATTGGTTCGCCCGCGAAACACATTGCCACCAGCTGGCTCACCGTGGCGCAATAGATGGATGGTTTTGCGAGTCGTATCCATAGTTAAGCGTCGCCCTCACTCACACCGGCTTGTGCAAACGTAGCCATTTCATTATGTAGCGCGACTGCACTTTGCATGAGACTCACCACTACCGCCGCACCACTGCCTTCACCTAGACGCATACCAATATTCAATAAAGGTTTGGCCTCTAACGCGTCAAGGATTTTCACATGACCCGGCTCATGACTTTGGTGTGAGTAAAATAACCAAGGAGCAATACTTGGGTTTAATGCCACAGCCATTAAAGCCGCTACCGAGCTAATAAAACCATCCACCAGCACAGGCACACCTAACTGCGCACAACCAATGTAAGCTCCCACCAAACCCGCAATTTCAAAGCCGCCCAAACACTGCAATATATCTTGTGCTGTCTTGGCCTGACGCAAGGCAATGGACTGCTCAATAATTTGCGCTTTCATAGGCAGCTTATCTGCGGCCAAGCCAGTACCAGGGCCAACCAAGTCCACCGCTGGCACTTGCAAATAGGCCGCCGCCAACGCACTGGCCGAGGTGGTATTTGCGATTCCCATCTCACCACCAATAAACAAATGCGCCCCTAGATTGTGTGCACGTTTTGCCGCGGCTTGACCTTGGCTTAATGCTTTCTCCAATTGCTCTAATGTCATGGCAGGTTGCTGTGAAAAATCTTGAGTTCCAGGGGCAATACGCGCATCAATGATTTGCTCATGGGCAGCCACTTCAAACACAGTGCCTAAATTCACCACCTCAAAATCTGCCCTTAATTGGCGAGCCAATACAGAAATTGCCGCGCCTCCGGCTGCAAAATTTTTCACCATTTCAGTGGTCACCGCTTGAGGAAAGGCAGACACCCCCTGATTAGCAATTCCATGATCGCCGGCAAAGATACTAATAAATATTTTAGAGAGTTGCGGATGCAACTGCCCCTGACAACCGGCCAAGCGAGTAGCGACGGTTTCGAGCATCCCTAATGCACCCGGCGGCTTTGTCAACGTTAGCTGGTAAGCTTGCGCTTGCTCTTCTTGCGACTGATCCACCTGCGCCGCACTTTCTAACCACCAAGACATGTTTATTCCTTACTACTTATAAATTTGATTGCTCAATAAATTTTTTAATGGGACTCAGCTTTAACCGACATAGGAATTCCTGCCACCATTAAGGTCACCTTTTGAGCTACTTGCCCTATGCGCTGATGCAGGCGCCCAAGGTTATCCACATAATTTCGCGAAAGCTCACCCATGGGCACCACCCCCATGGAAATTTCATTGGAAACCAACAACACGGGGCCATTGGCTTGCATGAGCACGTCACATAAACGATCCACCTCACAGCTCAAATCTTTTTCATGATGCATAAGATTCATTAACCAAAGGGTTAAACAATCCACCAGCACCACTTGATCATTTCGGCTGTTCTCTCCTATGACGCGTGCAAGCTCTATTGGCTCTTCAATGGTTTTCCAATGGGACGGACGATCCGCTTGATGCTGAATAATACGATCTTGCATCTCATCATCTAAGGCTTGTGCCGTGGCCACATACATCACATCTAAATCAAATTCTTTAGCCAAAGATTCGGCGTAACCGCTTTTACCAGAACGGGCTCCACCTAAAATAAGATGCAAATAGGATTGGGTATTCAACGCCATGTTTTTGTCATTGTCTGTGAAAGGGCTAATCTTAAAGGGTATAGCCATTAGGGGCCAGTTAGATGAGAGATCAACGCCAATTTGTTCGCAAATCCCTGCATTGCATGGTGTCCGTATTTAATGAGAATGGGGTTTCAATGGGCAATCTCGTGGACTATTCCGATGGCGGTATTATGGTATCCAGCTACCAACCCATCGAAGTGGGCAAGGTCTATCAATTTGCCATGGTGGATCTCCCCAACAACATTGGCCGCAAACGCACGGGGAAAATTACCGTAGAAAGCATGTGGAGTGATCAGCTCAATAGCATGATGTTTGGTACAGGTTTCAAATTACTCGAATCAGATGAACAAGCCAAAATCATGTTTGCAAGTTATGATGAGGCCAACAATCTTTAATTCGTAGCACATACATGACAGCTCAAACCTTCATTGGCATTGACCTTGGCGGCACTAAAATAGAAATCATCGCTCTAGACCAACACGGAACCGAGCATTATCGCACCCGTACCAACACCCCCAAAGCCCCAACCCCACAAGAACAGTACAGTGCTATTTTAGAAAGCATCACTCAGCTTGTTACTCAGTGCGAAAAAGATTTAAGCATTAGCAATACACCTGTGGGCATCGGCATTCCAGGCAGTGAATCCAAAGACACACAACTGATTAAAAACGCCAACACCACCTGCTTAATCGGTAAACCTTTTCGCAATGATTTATCACACTATCTAAAACGCCCTGTGCAATTAGAGAACGATGCCAACTGTTTCGCACTAAGCGAAGCCATTGATGGCGCAGGCCAAGGCAAAACCAGTGTCTTCGCTGTGATTTTGGGCACAGGCGTGGGTGGTGGCTGGGTGATCAACCAACAACTCATCATTGGCCCTAATCACATTTGTGGTGAATGGGGACACAACCCATTACCTTGGCACACAGATAACGATCACCCCATGCAAACCTGTTATTGCGGCAAACAAGGGTGTATCGAGACGTATCTGTCAGGGCCGGGATTTAGCCAACAAACCCAACTGCAATTTCAACTCGCCATGAACAGCCGAGAAATCATCAGCCAGCGCAGCTGTCATTTATTGGCACAGCAAAGCTATGAATTTTATGTGGATCGCTTAGCCAAGAGCCTCGCCAGCGTCATCAACGTAATGGATCCAGACGTGATTGTGCTCGGTGGCGGGCTATCTAATATCGATAGTCTTTATGAGGACGTGCCAAAAGTTTGGGGGAAATACGTATTTAGTGACAGCGTCAAAACCCATCTACGTAAGAATCAGTATGGGGATTCCAGCGGCGTACGCGGCGCCGCATGGCTTAATCGCTAGAACAACAAGCTAGATACCAGCAAATACGGTTAAACTAGCGACCACTAACAACCAGATGACAGCACAGCGTTGCATGAGTTGATTGCCGGCTTCTAGTTCTGCCACCGCTTGGGTGCAATCAAAGCTTTCATCGGTGCGCTGATCATGCTTAAACATAGTGGCATAAAGCACGGTTTGGCTGTCACTTTCAAAATCCAACATGAATTTGGACGCAGTGGAAAAACTTTGCACAAAGTCCCCCGCTAGCGCAATGCTCACTGCCAGCAACCTTGCAGGCGCCCACGCCAATCCATGCAATAAACTTTTTAACCACAAAGATTGCGCCACACCAAAAAACCAGATGGTCAGCAAACAAAATAACGCACCACCAATACCGGCCGCTAAATACCAAAACGCAAAGGCGAAGAATCGTCTAAACCATGCACTTACAATGGCCTCTTGGACTTTTTTATGCAGTTGAAGCGGCGTTTGACTTTGCGCCTGCTCCTCCATACTCAAGAATTGCTGCGCGCAGTGATAAGCTCCCTGATAATCTTGGCGAGCCCAACAGGTTTTATAATCATTAAAGCGCGAACTAAAGTCATCACGCCCTAAAATATACAAGAACAAAACCACCTGAATAATGATGGACAGCACGCTCCCCAGCACACCACTCAATTGATTGATCCCAACACCGATGGCCACACTGGGAAGCACAACGAGCAAGGTGAAAGCCACAACTTGACCTCTGAGACTCATTTGCGCCAGATCAAATGGCTTCAATAACCTCAAATACCAACCATTACTGCGCTGGTAACCAGATTGCTTGGTTTGTCGCTGCAATAAAACGGAAAACAACAGCACAATAAATTTCATATTTCGGCTTCTTGCATTAGCTGATGAAAATACGCCCAGTCAAAACTCGTCCCTGGATCGGTTTTTCGCCCGGGGGCGATATCACTGTGTCCAACGATACGATCCGGCGTAATATTAGGATACTGCTTGCGCAAGCACTGAGTGACGCCAGCAAGTGCTTGATACTGCTCTTCAGTATAAGGCACATCATCCGCCCCTTCTAACTCCACCCCTATAGAAAAGTCATTGCAGTTTGCCTCACCCTTAAACTCACTCACTCCGGCATGCCAAGCACGCTCATTAAAGGGCACAAATTGCGTAATGGAGCCATCCCGTTTGATCAACAAATGAGCACTTACTTGCAGATCCTTAATCTCGTCAAAATATGGATGCGCCGTACAATCCAGCTCATTACAAAAGAAAGACTCGATGAAATTTCCACCAAATTGCTTAGGAGGCAAGCTGATATTATGAACCACCAACATATTGATGGTATCACTAGGGCGCTGATTGAAATTTGGAGAGGCCAACCAACGGGCCTCATCGAGCAGATGATGGGTAATTTGCACGGTAAATCTTACATTTGGGCATGTATCGCTAGCATTCATGATTCTAAGACGAGAAGCAAGCCATCAAGCCCCGTTGAGCCATAAAAACAATGCCCTTTGACATACCGCCCATTTTCAAAAGACAAAAGTGCACTATGGTTAAAATCAGGTTAGAATTCGGCCACTTTGCGCAACGAGGCTCCCTATACACGCCTCCATAAATCGCGACAATAAACACACAGAAACCAGTAGCCACAGTTAAGTAGTAACCATGAACCTGACTCTCGACCAAATTCAAGCAGACATCCAACAAGGCGTGAAGCTGGCACTGGCCGAAGATATAGGTTCGGGGGACATAACTGCACAACTCATACCTGCCGAAAAGCAAAGCCATGCCCGCATTATTAGCCGAGACAAAGCCGTCATTGCCGGATGCGAATGGGTCAATGAAGTATTTAAACAGCTGGATGCCAGCGTAGAAATCATTTGGCATGTAAGCGACGGTCAAGAAGTAAAAACCAATGACACATTATTTGAATTAAAAGGCTCGTCGCGCAGTTTATTAACCGGCGAACGCACTGCTTTAAATTTCTTACAAACCTTATCTGCCGTGGCGACTAAGTGTCATTTTTACAGCCAGCAAGTCAAACACACACAAGTTAGATTATTGGATACACGCAAAACCATTCCTGGAATGCGCAACGCATTAAAGTACGCCGTAACCCAAGGCGGTTGCTTTAATCATCGCATTGGTTTGTTTGACGCGTTTTTAATTAAAGAAAATCACATCAACGCTTGCGGCTCTATTCAACAAGCCATTGCACAAGCCAAAGTCATCGCCCCAGGCAAACCAGTAGAAGTGGAAGTAGAAAGTTTTGATGAATTAAACCAGGCTTTAGAAGCTGGCGCTGATATCATCATGCTAGATAACTTCTCAATTGAAGAAACCAAACAAGCGGTACAACACGCTAACGGAAAAGCAAAATTAGAAGCCAGTGGCGGCATCACAGATGAAACATTGGTAAACATTGCAGAAACTGGTGTGGATTACATTTCGATTGGTACGCTGACCAAAGACATCAAAGCCGTGGACTTGTCCATGCGTATGGTTTAA
>JABXIK010000033.1 GCA_013373125.1 Gammaproteobacteria bacterium
GCCAACCACGCCCTTTGGTTTTTTGACTTGCTTGGTAAACCACTTGCGTGGATCGAATGACCAGTTAAACAGAAGCCTACTCCTTTAGACCCGACAATCAGGTAAACTGTCCTTCTTTAACTCTAGTCAATCACGGTGGAATCACAAATATGCTCCATGTTGTCCTGTTTGAACCGGAAATCCCCCCGAATACGGGTAACATCATTCGTTTATGTGCCAATACTGGATTCCAGCTCCACCTAATTGAGCCATTGGGATTTGAATTGGATGAGAAGCGAGTGCGTCGTGCAGGCTTGGATTATCATGAATTTGCCAGCCTCAAGATTCATAAAAATTGGCAAGCGTTTGTGGATGAAGTAAAACCGGCCAGTTGCTATGCCATCACCACCAAAGGCAAACGCTGGCACACTGACGTACCCTTTAAAGCCGGGGATGCCATCGTCATGGGCCCAGAAACTCGCGGCCTGCCAGATAGCATGCTGGATACCTTATCCCAGGATGAGAAAATTCGTATTCCCATGGTGCCAGATAGCCGCAGCCTAAATTTATCCAATGCCACGGCCGTTATCGTGTATGAAGCATGGCGTCAGTTGGATTTTGCTGGTGCCAAATAAAGCAATGGCAAAAACGATGGGCATAAAAAAACCGAGCTAAGCTCGGTTTTTTATGGGCTCACTATTTAATTAATGAGTCGCTTCAGTGCTTTTCTCAGCTTGAGCCTTGGCCTGTTGTACGCTTTGCGCATAGATGGCATCAAAGTTCACAGGTGATAGCATCAAGGCTGGGAAACTACCCTTAACAACTAAGGCGTCAATGGCTTCACGAGCATATGGGAACAACAGGTTCGGGCAATAAGCACCTATGGTTTGATGTAATGCACCGCCTTCTAGGCCTTCAATTTTGAAGATACCTGCTTGTTGTACTTCGGCTAGGAAAGCCGTTTTGTCTTCGTTTTTAGCGGTCACAGTTAGCGTCAGAACCACCTCATACACATCATCCGCCAGCTTGTTACTGCGGGTGTTTAAATCCATGTTGATTTGCGGTTTCCACTGACCACGGAATACCTCAGGGGCATTAGGGCTTTCGAAAGACACATCTTTAACATAAACACGTTGAATCGCGAATTGACCTTTCTGTTGCTCGGTTTGTGCTGCTTGTTCTGTCATGACTACTTCTCTATTTATTATTTTTTGACCAATGGCAGGTTGTTATTGGTCCATTCCATAATGCCGCCACTTAGGCGATAGACTTGCGCAAAACCATTATCTTTCAGGGTTTTGCTGGCCGCGGAAGCGGTTTGTCCCGTCTTACATACCACGATAATAGGGTCAGATTTGTGCTTTTCTAGTTCCGAGATGCGATTTCCCACCTGAGAATTAGGAATATTTACCGAATCCACCAAGTGACCGGCTTTAAAATCCGCCTTTTCACGAATATCCAACACCAAGGCATTGTTCTGATTTATCAGGCGCGTGGCCTCATGCGTGCTCACCTTAGGGCCCGCTTTGTGGCTGCTGTCCCACGCCAATAATGCCAATAAAACGATTAATGCGCTGACCAGCATCCAGTGATTTGCAGCGAATTCCAAAAATTGTCCCATATACCACCTCAAATTCTTTGGTGCGCAGTATACCGCAATTGGCGCGCATCAAAAGATGCAATCCATGTTATTCCCCATGACAGCATAAGCCTTTGGGCTATTAAGCCAATTAATGGTTCCAATGGACTCGCCAATGGCATCATTGGACACAAACAGGTAAAATCTGCGCCATAATCAACCAGAATTGATAGGGTCATATGTCCATTCAGCCCAAACCTGTTGCACTTATTATTCTTGATGGCTTCGGTGAGCGTGAAGACGCCACTGACAACGCCATTACCAAAGCCAATACCCCAACCTGGGACAAGCTTAAATCCGAATACCCTCGTGTACTGATCAACACCTCAGGTGAAGCCGTAGGTTTACCAGATGGGCAAATGGGTAACTCAGAAGTGGGCCACATGAACCTCGGTGCCGGCCGCATTGTTTACCAAAACTTCACGCGCATTAATAAAAGCATCAAAGACGGCGACTTCTTCGAAAACGCCGCTCTGGTCAATGCCATGGACGCGGCCATTAACCAAGGCAAAGCCGTACACCTGTTAGGTCTGTTGAGCCCAGGTGGCGTTCACAGTCATTCCGATCACATCAAAACCCTAGCTACCATGGCGGCGCAACGCGGTGCAAAAGCCATTTACGTTCACGGCATTCTCGATGGCCGTGATGTGGCCCCTCAAAGTGCCCAACCATTTATTGAAGAGTTGGAAGCTCACATGGCAAGCCTAGGCTTAGGCGACAAAGCCAAATTGGCGACTCTGGTTGGACGTTATTACGCCATGGATCGTGACAATCGTTGGGACCGTGTGCAAAAAGCTTACGACATGTACACCCAAGGCAAAGCCACTTATCAGGCAGCCAATGGGGTTGAAGGTTTATTGGCATCCTACGAGCGTGACATTCACGATGAATTCATTGATGACACCATCTTAGGTGACGCCGTGAAAATCGAAGATGGCGACAGCATCATCTTTGCAAACTTCCGCCCCGACCGCGCTCGTGAAATCACGCGTGCATTCGTGGAAGACGACTTCAACGGATTCACCCGAACTGCACGTCCGCAATTAAGCGACTTTGTCATGATGACGGAATACGCAGCGGACATTAAAACCAGCTGCGCCTTCCCACCAAGCGCCATGGTAAATGACCTAGGTGAGTACGTAAGCAACCTAGGTAAAACCCAATTGCGTATCGCAGAAACCGAAAAATATGCACACGTCACCTTTTTCTTTAGTGGTGGCCGCGAAGAAACCTACCCAGGTGAAGAGCGCATCCTTATCAACAGCCCAGATGTGGCCACCTACGATTTAAAACCGGAAATGAGCGCGCCAGAAGTCACCGACAAACTGGTAGAAGCCATCGAAAATCAAACCTACGATTTAATCGTGTGCAACTACGCCAACGGTGACATGGTAGGCCATACTGGCGTGTTCGATGCGGCAGTGAAAGCCGTTGAAGCACTAGACGGTTGTTTGAAGCGTGTTACCGATGCCATCTTAAAAGTGGGCGGTGAATGCTTGATTACGGCCGACCACGGTAACTGCGAACAAATGCTAGACCCTAATGGCGGCCCAATGACGCAACACACCACAGGACCGGTAAACTTAATTCACGTCAGTCAGCAAGGCAAAGCGGTGAGTTTGAAAACGGGCGGTTCTCTGTGCGACATCGCTCCGACTTTATTAAGCATGATGGGTGAAGGGCAACCAGCCGAAATGACCGGCCACTCTCTACTTGAGAAAACCCAATAATGCGCATTCTAGCCACAGGGATGTTGCTACTGACTCTGCCTTTTGTCGCCATGTTCAGCATGGCAGAAGGCGCGTCGCCTAAACAATTAAGTGAGCAACACTTAAAAAAATTACGCGATGACATAAGCGAGCTGCAAAATTATTTGAAAAAAGCCCAGGACGATCATAAAGAGTTAGTGTCGTCCTTACGCAAAAGCGATGAAGAAGTGGCCAAACTCAGTCAGCAAGTGGACAAGCTGAAACAGGCGTTAAAGGAGGAACGGGACCGCCTAAAAAAGCTCAAAGCCGAGCAGAAGACGCTCAGCCAATCTCAGCACAAACAACAACGCATTCTCAATGACATCATCTTGGCCAGCTATAAAATGGGCCAAGAACCACAATTAAAAATGCTTTTGAATCAGCAGGACCCTGCTCAAGTGGCGCGCAACCTCAGCTACTTGCAGTACTTCAATCAGGCCCATCAGCAAGAGATTCAACAATATCGCACCACCCTCACCCAACTCAGTGACGTACAAGCCCAAATTGAAAAACGTGAAAGCAACCTACAAAACCAATTGAGTGAATTAAAACGATCTCACGAACAACTCAAGCAAAAACAACAGCAACAACGCCAAGATGCCCAAGCCTTAGATAAAAAAATTCGCGGCCAAGGACAACAATTATCACGCTTACAACAGGATCGCCAAAGCCTGATGGAAGTCTTGGGTAAAGTAGAAGAAGTCTTTCTACCCTTTGAGCGGAATAAAGAAAGCCGTCCGTTTCGACAGTTAAAAGGTAAATTACCTAGCCCTCTTACCACTAAACCTGAAAAACTATTTGGTCAATGGCAACACAATGGCAAACAACGTTGGCAGGGTTGGCTCTATCCAGAGCAAACCGGTACCTATGTACGCGCCATTCACCACGGACGCATTGTATTTAGTGATTGGTTGCGCGGTTTTGGTTTGTTAACCATTGTGGATCACGGCCAAGGTTACATGACCTTATACGCACGTAATCAAGCATTACTCAAAACCGTTGGCGACTGGGTCGAGGCGGGCGATGTGATAGCCAATGTCGGTCGCAGCGGCGGATTTAACGATAGCGGTTTGTATTTTGAAATTCGTTATAAAGGTCACCCGCAAAATCCTAAGACTTGGTTGCGCGGTTAATGTGACTAAAACAGCCCTCAGGGCCATCAATTCTTTATTATTAGTCCCCTCCCGCTTCAAATTTGATAACAATCTGTTATAACTTATAAAGCTAATATAAATCGAGACCCGCTATGTTACGTCCACTGCTCTTCACCTTGTTTGCTGTGCTGACATGTTCAGTGTCTGCTCAAGAGATCATTGAAGGTGAAGCCAAGGTTGCCCCTTCCCGTTTACCCCTCGAAGAATTACGTGCGTTTGCTGAAATTTTTGAACGTATTCGAACCAGCTACGTAGAAACCGTAGACGATAAAACCTTATTAGAAAATGCCATTCACGGCATGCTCGGTGGTTTGGACCCGCACTCATCTTATTTAGGTGAAGAAGATTTTGAAGATCTACGCGCTAACACCAGTGGTAAGTTTGGCGGCTTAGGTATTGAAGTAGGAATGGAAGATGGTTTCATTAAGGTGGTCAGCCCTATTGATGACACCCCAGCCCAACAAGCCGGTGTACTGGCCGGTGACATCATCGTAAAACTGGATGACACGCCGGTAAAAGGTTTGGGCCTGAACGAAGCAGTTGAAAAAATGCGTGGCGAACCTGGCAGTGAAATCGTACTCACCATTTTGCGTGAAGGGGAAAACCAACCATTAGAAATCACACTTAAGCGTGCAGAAATTAAAATCACCAGCGTCAAACACAAATTGTTGGATGACCAATACGGCTACATTCGCATTACCCAATTCCAAGAAAACACCGGTGCCGATGTTAATCAAGCGCTGCAAATTCTTACAGAAAAGAGCGATCAGCCTTTAAGTGGCATCATTTTAGATCTGCGCAATAATCCAGGTGGCGTATTAGATGCTGCCGTGGCTGTGAGTGATCTTTTTATTGAAAACGGCCTCATCGTATACACCAAAGGTCGTATCGCTAACGCGGATATTCGTTACGAAGCCACCATAGATACACCCGCACCGGAAATGCCATTGGTGGTTTTGGTGAATGGTGGTAGCGCCTCTGCTTCTGAAATTGTGGCAGGCGCCCTGCAAGATCATAAACGCGCTGTGATTATGGGCACACAAAGTTTTGGTAAAGGCTCAGTACAAACCGTGTTGCCTCTCAATGGTGACCACGCGTTGAAATTAACCACCGCCCGTTACTACACGCCGAATGGTCGCTCCATTCAAGCACAGGGCATTACCCCTGACATTGAAGTACATCAAGGCAAATTCACTCCTGAAAATGAGTCTCGCTATTACAAAGAAGCGGATTTAAGTGGCCATTTAGAAAATCCAGAAGGTGAAGGCCAAGGAAAAGCGAACAAGGCCGATAATGAAACGGCGCAGCTCACCGCCAAAGATTATCAACTGCAACAAGCGCTCATTATGCTAAAAGGCATGCGCTTACTTTCTGTTAAAACCGCACAAGACATCAGTGATGAAACACCTGCTTTACCTGCTACTGATCAGTAGTATTAGCAGCTTCAGCTTTGCGCAATCTCCAGTCCAGCTCGCGATCATCATAGATGACTTAGGCAATAGCCTAAATGCTGGACTCAATGCCATTGCGTTACCCGCCGATGTAACCCTCGCCGTCATGCCCCACCGTAAACACAGTAAATTTCTTGCCGAGCGTGCAGGGCGTTTAGGTAAGGATGTGATTTTGCATGCCCCCATGAGTACCGTAAACGGGCGACGCCTTGGGGCAGGTGCCTTAGATGACGCCATGAATGAGCAAGACTTCAAACACACCTTACGCTTTGCCATCGAAAGCATCCCTTATGTAAAGGGCATCAATAATCACATGGGCAGCCAACTCACCACTAATGCTCAAGCCATGTCTTGGGTGATGGATGTGTTAAAAGACAAACAACTGTTCTTTGTTGATTCGCGCACCAATGCTCAAAGTGTGGCATTCGACACCGCACAGAAAGTGGGGTTAGCAAGCGCATCGCGCGACATTTTTTTAGACAATGA
>JABXIK010000120.1 GCA_013373125.1 Gammaproteobacteria bacterium
ACAACAGACGATTCTTTAGCGATGGCTTTTTGGGCTTCGATGGCTTTAGTCGCCAGATCAAGCTGTACGGCTTTTTGGCCTTCTTCTGTTTTTGCTGCATCACCCACGGTTTTTAAAGCTTGGGCTTGAGCTTCGGCCACCGCAAGAATGGCTTGAGCTTCACCCTCGGCTTTTAGAATTTGTTCGGCTTTTTCGGCTTCGGCGGCTAACACTTGCGCTGCTTTTTGGCCTTCGGCCACATTGATCGCAGATTGTTTGTCACCTTCGGATTCTAGAATTTGCGCACGCTTCACACGTTCGGCTTTCATTTGCGCTTCCATAGATTCTAGGATGGATTGTGGTGGCACAATGTCTTTAATTTCGTAACGTAATAATTGAATACCCCAAGGCTCAGCCGCTTCGTTAATGGAAGATACGATGTCGGCGTTCAACGCTTCGCGTTCTTCGAACGTACGATCCAGATCCAGTTTACCAATAGCACTACGCATAGTGGTTTGCGCAAGCTGGGTAACCGCAAAGGTATAGTCATCCACACCATAGGTGGCGTCATAGGGGTTTAACACACGAAAATACAATACGCCGTCCACCACGAGTGAGATGTTGTCTTTGGTGATTACGGTTTGGCTAGGCACGTCTTGAGCTTGTTCTTTTAAACTGCGATCCGCTGCAATTTGGTCAATAAACGGCACCATAAAGTTAAGGCCCGCTTCTTTGGTTGAATGGTATTTACCAAAACGTTCAATTAGCCAGGCGCGGTTTTGTGGCACGAAGATAATGCTTTTCTTCAGCACAACCATTACGAATAAAAACGCAATACCAGCAACAATAGTACTCATGGAGATGGGCATGGAATGTCCTTTTCTTGGTGTTATTAGAATGAATGATTGTAATGGGTTTCTGCGTGCAGGCCCAGATGTAAATAAGAGGCTGACTTAGATGAATAAGTTCAGTTAACTTTAAATATTCACCTCATTGTATAGCGTTGTGATGTGGAATATTCGCCAATAAATTCAAAAGGGTTACCTGACTAGAGCAACCAGTTTTTTTAAACACACTGCTGAGTTGTTCTCGCACGGTGTAAGTGGATTTGTTTTTTATGCTCGCAATTTGTTTAGGGAGTAAGCCTTGGGCGATGAGCTGGCACACTTCTGCTTCACTTTGTGTGAACTGAAACAAACTTTGTAAACGTTCAATGGAGGGCGGAGTGTTTAAGCTTGGATCAATGACATACACCATGACGCCTAGAAATGTGGCTTGTCCTTGGTGAGGCTCAACTAAAGCATGGAAGCCGATGGACGTGTCTTGGGTTATTTGGATGGATTCTGAATGAGTCATTTCCATTTGGATGCCCTCAGCCCGTTTGGCGGTTTGTAAAATACCTAGATTAAGGGACTTATCTTGATTGAGGTTTTCTAATTTCAGGCTGTTTTGCTCTAAATACAGTTGTGATTGATTACGCAAAAACAGCTCCATAGGTTGATTCATTGCCCAGAGATCACCGTATTCAGTTAACACAGCGGCTGGAAAACGAAACGTATTCACTAAGGACTTAGCCCTTAATTCGTGCTTATCACTTTCAGCCAAACTGGAAGATGCGCGTACGGTTTTTTCTATAAAGGGTATAAGCGCATTAAGACGGTCGATTTCTTCCTGAGTATAGATTCCTTGTTCTGGGGATCGATTACTGGCCATATAACAGGTCCAGCCATTATCTTCGAATATGCGAGCCACGGTCGCTTCCTTAATACCCTGGGGTAATGCCCATTGCTGGTAGTATTCGTTGCCGTAGATATCCAGTTCTTCTGGCAGCATATTGCTAGCATAAAACTGGCCTAGGGGGCGGGCGTTAATCGCGGCTAATAAGCGATCTTCATGTACATACTTTTCAACATACTCTGCCATAAATGCGGCATCCACCTTGACCCCTGCATCAATATGAAAGCGCATGGATTGGGTGTCATTGTTCACCACATACAAGTGCACACTGCGCGTGTTGAAATGGGTGAGCATGGCTTGCATGAAGTTGTCCCAGCCCTTGGGATGGGCATTAACATCCAATAGGTAGCCCAATAAAAACGCATCTTGTGGATAGGGTGACAGCATGACGTATCCAAGTACTCAGAAAAAAAACGCTAAAAGTAGACCATTATAGCCTGTAAAAGCCAACACTACTCACCCCTCATGTGAGGGGTGTTGAGTGCGTAAATGGAAAGCTAGCATGGCGGCCATTGCAACTAGTAGGAAAGACGTCATGCCGCAATTGAATACCGGGTTACAGCTTGGATGGGCGATTATAGTCAGCAGCACCTTATTAGCAGGCTGTGGCTCATCAAGTAGTGAGGGTAATATGCCAGTGGATGAAAAAGCGCCAACCGTCCCTGAGAATCCAGATACTTCTAATCCTGATACAGAGGTGACACCACACCCTGAGCCAGAACCCATTGACCCTGAAGCGACCCTGTCGGTGACAGCGAAATACTATGCATCTGATGAGTTAGAAGAACGTTACACGGCGGTGTATAACCACAAAGGGCAATTGCTAGAGCTTGCTTATGATGAAACCGGGGATGGTGTAACGGATGAAACCAAGTGGTATGAGTACGACGAACTTGGCAATGTCTTAATAGAAGCAATCGATAATACTGGCGATGCTGTTGCCAACAAAATCACACAATATACCTATCTGTCATTCAACAAATGGTTATCGCGAACCATTGATAGTGATGCCGATGGTCAAGTGGATCAAATATACCTATATGAATATAACGATAACGGCGATGCAACTCGTTTTACCCGTGATGATGGCAATGATGACTCGTTGGATTACATCGTTCTTAGCCAATACGATGAGGCAGGCTTCTTAGTAAAAGAAGAAACCGATAGCGATGGCGATGGTCAAGCCAATCGCAGTAAGTGGTTCACTCGAGATAAAGCGGGTAACGCGGCGAAAGAACAAGTGGATAGTGATGGCGATGGTGTCATTAATTACACCTACCACTATGAGTACAATGAGCAAAACTTAATGACGTATCGTGGATTTGATCAATACAATGATAATTCTTTAGATCAAATTACACAGTATGAATACAACGCCACGGGACAATTCACGCGTCAGGTATTTGATTATAACGGGGATGGCATAGCAGATAAGTCAATTGCATTTGATTACGATGATCTGCAATCCATCATGAAAACCGATAACAATGATAATGGTTCCATAGACAGTATCGATACTCGTACCTATAACTCTGCTGGCAAGCTGCTGTTATTAGCCAAAGATACGGATGGCAATGGTGAAGCCAATCGAGTGGAAGAGTGCCGCTATGATGCAAATAGTGGGTATATTACACATTATTTATTGGACTCTGATAATGATGGTGAAATCGATCAAAGCCTTGAGCGGTTTTATAATGAAAGTAACATGTTAATAGAAGTTTTGGACAACTCGGATCGTCGATATGATGTGCAATATGCCGGCGAATCGCGAATTTATGAGTTAATAGATAATCACATAATTTATGAGTTTATCTATGACGGTATATGTGGGTCACTTAATGCTGATTTTGTGAAATAGAAAAAATAAAGCGCTCAGTGAGCGCTTTTTTATTGTTTTTTTGCTTAGCTTTCCGGCCACTCGATGAGCATTTCTTCTTCTCCGTCTACCACTCGCCACCATTGGCTTTCAGGGCCTTGGCCTTCTTCCCAACCACTGTTTGAGCAGCGAATTTGCGTGTTGAGTTCTTTACATGCGACACGGGCGCAATCTAGATCTGTATCCCATGGACTGTTATTTTGTTTAAACCAAATGCTGGAATATTTACCAATGGCATTACCAAAAGTAATCACTTCACTGCCGTCTACTAACCAGTGGCTTCGAGCTTCGCTTTTTTTGGTTTCTGTGTGTTTACGTTCTACGTTGTCAAAGTGGGTTTTAAGCCAGTCTTCTACTTGCTTAAAGGTCACGTCTTTGGCGTAAATTTCAATGTCTGGATAGCGCATGCTTAACCTATATGACAACCGGTTTACGACGCATCGTCGTCACCCTGGGTAGTGTTTCGTTTTTTAAAAAAATGGTACCAGCGATAATAAGTCAAACTCAGGTAACCTATCATGGCGGTCACGATGCCAATAGCAAAAAGCAACAAAGACACCAGTGTTAATAGTTCGGCCAATAAAGGCTGTGCATCATAGTGCTTGGCGCTCAAATAAAATAGCGCAAGCCCGATCATGAATGTGATGAGACCCGTGGCAAAAATCAAAAAGCAGCGTTGATAATTTTGCGCTAAGTTGCCAAGCCATCTCACAATAAACATGCACATTCCTTAATGACGTTACCCTTGAGTGTTGTGATCCTCTTGCGGGGGATTCTCTAGGGTGGGTTTAAAGCTATCTAAATTGATTTGTACCCGCAAGTCCAGTGGTGCTGATAATAATCCTTGTTGCGTTTCTGGACTTGAGCGCCATACATGTGGCGTCATAGCGAGTAAATGGGCGGTGGTGTCTGGGTTCAAACTCATAGTGAAGTCCAGTACATGGCGCTGTTCGTGCTCAAAATAATCGGCCATTGCACCAATGGCATCGTATTCCACAAATTTAGGTGTGGCGTAGATGGCTTCTTTAAGTTGCTGTAAATGGAAAGCGCCGGCGCTGGCAATCAATACTCGGCCATTGGGTGCACACAGTTTGGCTAATGCTTTTGGCATGATGCGATTAAACACATTGGTGATCAGCTGCATACTGTGCTCTGCAAAGGGCGCATGATTGGCATTGGCCACGAGCCAGTGCATATCTTTACTGCGCTTGCAGGCCGCCTTGGCAGCATCTTTGGAAATGTCCAAACCATAAAATGTATGGGAAATTTGATGGTCGTTTAACGCTTGGTGCAAGCGTTCACTGTAATAACCTTCACCACAGCCTAAGTCCAAGATGTGTTGCTCGGTATCAGCCCCGTGTAGCAAATGGTCGATGGCCAATTGATTAATCGTATCGGAAATACTTTGGTAATGGCCGGCATTTAAAAAGGCCGTGCGAGCTTGCACCATGGCGGCATTATCGCCCGGTTGTTTGGAGTTTTTCGCGGTATTGAGCAGTAAATTAAAATACCCCTGTTTAGCACGGTCAAAGCTGTGATTGTTTTCACAGCGCAATTGACGGTCATGCAAAACAAGAGACTGCTGACAAACTGGGCACGTTAACATATAAACTTCTTGTTAATCCAAAAGCAGTTTTTCAAGAATGCGCTCGTAAATGGCGCTCAGAGTATCTAAGTCGGCTACCGAAATGTGCTCGTTCACTTGGTGAATGGTGGCGTTAATCGGGCCAAGCTCCACCACTTGTGCGCCAGTGGGTGCAATGAAGCGACCATCGCTGGTGCCGCCTGAGGTAGATAGTTCAGTATCGATGTCAGCCACTTCTTTAATGGCAGCTACCGCAGCATCCACTAATGATCCACGTTCAGTTAAAAACGGATGGCCGCTGAGTTTCCATTTAATGTCATACTCGAAACCATACTGGTCCATGATGGCATGGGTGCGACGTTTTAATTCGTCTTCGGTTAATTCTGTTGAGAAGCGGAAGTTAAATACGATTTCCACTTCACCTGGAATCACGTTAGTGGCACCGGTTCCGCCATTGATGTTGCTGATCTGAAAGCTGGTGGCTGGGAAAAATTCGTTGCCTTCATCCCATTGTTCGGCCGCCATTTCTGCAAGCGCTGGGGCAACTAGGTGAATCGGATTTTTCGCGAGATGCGGGTAGGCTACGTGACCTTGAATACCTTTAACTGTCATAACCGCGCCTAAAGAACCGCGACGGCCATTTTTGATCACATCGCCACAGTCTTTGGTACTAGAAGGCTCGCCCACGATGCACATATCGATTTTTTCGTTACGGGCTTCTAAGGCTTCGATGACTTTGACTGTGCCATTGTCCGCAGGGCCTTCTTCATCCGCTGTAATCAAGTAGGCAATGGAGCCTTTGTGATTAGGGTGCTTAGCGATGAAGCTTTCAGTGGCCGCCAAAAACGCCGCAATGGAGCCTTTCATGTCGGCGGCACCACGGCCGTACAGCATGCCATCGACGATGGTGGCGTCAAATGGCGGGTAAGTCCAATTATCATGTGGGCCCGTTGGCACCACATCGGTGTGACCGGCAAAGCAAACTAGAGGCTTTTCTGTGCCCTTGCGTGCCCATAGGTTTTTCACTTCCTCGAACTGCATGGTTTCGCAGGTAAAGCCCAATGGTGACAAGATGTCAGCCATCATTTGTTGGCATTCAGCATCTTCTGGGGTCACAGAAGGCTGTTCGATGAGGGCTTTACTTAGGGCCAGTGTGCGCGTATCGCTCATGCTTGGTCTCTTATTTTGAATCAATTTTGGCAATTAGTTTGTCTACGCTGCTCAAGATGCCGCGTAGCATGTTCAATTCGATTTTTTCCGGTCGAGCGCGGTTAAATAGGCGCTTCAACCTTAACATGGCTTGCCCTTTGTGGGCCTGATTTAAAAAGCCGGCGTCATCCAGTGTATTTTCAAGATGCGCATAGAACCCGTTGAGTTCGTTAACTTGCGGGTATTCTCTATCGTGTTGAGTATAGCTTTGACGCGCACTCATGAAACATTCATAGCACACCACCTGTACGGCGGCGGATACATTGAGCACCGGATATTCAGGGTTGCCTGGGATATCCATATGAAAGTGGGCTTGGCGTAAGTGCTCGTTGTGTAAGCCCATACGCTCTGGGCCAAATAAGATGGCTACTTTGCCTTGTTGGGCTTCTTCTACAATTTGTGGGGCTATCTCACGGGATTCTTTAATGGGCCAAGGGTGGCTACGAGAGCGAGCACTGGTGGCAATGACTAGCTGACAGTCTTCGATGGCGTCTTCTAAGGTTTCAACAATCGTGGCGCTTTCCAATACGTCCGTGGCACCGGCGGCCATGGATGTTGCGTGATCATTGGGGAAGTCCACAGGGGAAACCAGCACTAAATCGTGGATGCCCATGGTTTTCATGGCCCGAGCGGCGGCACCGATATTCCCTGGATGAAAGGTGTTCACCATAACAATGCGAATATTAGACAGGGATAAAGACATGAAATTGGGCCAAGACAGAAAGGGGCGCATCTTAACATAGGGGAGGGATGGGCTCTAGAGACAAGCTTTTGCGCTTTATGTCGATCTGGTTACAATAGCCTGATTCACATAAGGCATAGCCCATGAGCACCCGCGCAGAACAAAAACTACGAACCCGCCAGTCCATCATTGACGCCGCACTGGATTTGAGTAAAGACAAAGGTTTTCCCGCTTTAAGTTTGCGTGAAGTGACTCGAGCCGCAGGTATTGCTCCGGCCACCTTTTATCGCCATTTTGTGGATATGGAGGATTTAGGCTTGGCGCTGGTGGATCAGGTGAGTTTGATTTTACGCCAATTGATGCGACAAGCCCGTCATCGCGTGAAGGTGAAAGGCTCTGTGGTGAGCACGTCCGTTGATACTTTCATGGAGTTTGTTGAAAACTATCCCAACCTGATTCGTTTGATTAATAGCGATGTGGCGTCTGGCCCAAAACCATTTCGCGAATCCATCGCGCGTGAAACTCGCCGTTTTGCAGAAGAACTCACCGATGATTTAAGCTCACCAGAGCAAATGGAGCGCCAGCCTTTGGCGAATATTCCAGAAGTGGCGGAGATGATGGTGATGCTGGTGTTTAGCCAAGGGGTAATGGCACTGGGTATGAATGAGGATGAGCGCAAAAACTTGGTGCGTAAATTAAATATTGAATTACGAATGGTATTGGCAGGTAGTCATGCCATGTATTTGAAGAAACAACATAAAAAATAAATGTTTTAAACAGTGTGAATAAAATAGGGCCGCAAGGCCCTTTTTTATTTTTGTGCGACAGGGTGATGTTCGTGTCGTTTTGCTTGCCAGTGATTCATGTTGTGTTCATAAATATAATTAGCACCCTGATAGTAAGCGATGGCCAATTTTGCTTGAGCGTCTAAATGTTTTGCATCCATGGTGTTGTCTAAAGCATCACTGCCTTCATTTTCGATGAGGTGGCGATTGATTTTCTTTCCTGGGCTTAATATCACGAGTTCATCTTGTTTGAGGAGCCCGAGTTTTTGATAGGTACCAATTAATACTCGCTCGTCGTTTTTGTTCATACGCAAAATATCTTTACCAAATGACCAAGATTCATAGGTCATATTGAGTAACCCAAATATGGTGGGTGCTATATCGATTTGACTGGCGAGAGTGTCAATGGTCTGTGGCGTAATGAGGCTAGGTGAATACACCCACATCGGGATATGGTAACGATCCACAGGTAAATCGGTTTTGCCTGCACTACTGGCACAATGGTCGGCCACGATGACAAAAATAGTGTCATTAAACCAGGGTTGTTGTTTGGCGTGTTCTAAAAATTTACCAATGGCAAAATCGGTGTATTTAACTGCTCCATTACGACCTGAGCCTGATGGAATGTCGATTTTATTATCAGGGTAGGTATAAGGGCGATGATTAGATGTAGTCATTACATGATAAAAGAAAGGAGTATGCTTTTCATAACTCTGGTTCGCTTGTTTGATGGTTTGCTGAAACAAATCTTCATCGGATACACCCCATGCATTTTCAAAGTGAATGTCTTGATTCTCTATGGAGCTTTGATCGGTAATGTCGTAACCATTGCCAGAGAAGAAGGCATTCATGTTGTCGAAATAACCTCGACCACCGTATAAATAACGAACCTCGTAACCTTTATTTTTAAATACATTACCCATGGACCACATATCAGTTTCACGACCAATACGTTTCACAATGGAGCGACCCGGTGTTGGGGGAATGGATAACGTGATGGCTTCAAGACCACGGGCGGTGCGAGTGCCTGTGGCATAAAAGTTTTCAAAGAATAGGCTTTTATTTACTAATTTATCTAAATTAGGTGTGATATTTTGCTCGTTACCAAAGTGTTGTAAAAATTTTGCACTGAAACTTTCTACAGAGATGAGAACGACGTTGTGATGGGTCTCTGGTTGATCACTGTGAATGATTCGTCCAATAGAATATAGCTCATCACTAACGAAATCCGCATTTTCTTCTTTGACCGATGCACGCAATAGATTCGAAGCCACTTCATCAGGAAGGGTTTGATAGAAATGGTTGAAATCCAATTGGTTGTTTCGAAAGGCGGCAAAGAATTGAAAGGGTCCGTTACTGGCGATCTCTCTTTGATAAACATTGTTTTCATTATCGCGCATGGATTGATCCACCACCAAAAATACAAATACAGGTAATAAACAAGCGATAACAGAAAACTGGGTACGAACTTTGAATGTTTGCTGGCTATTAAGCGCGTTCTGAATTTTGCTATAGCTTAAATAGTACAAGATGCCAGCCAGTGGCAGGATGCCTAGTAGCATGGCAATAATGGGGTAAGATTCATTAATGTTGTCCGTCACTTCTCGACGATACACAAGGTAATCCACAGAAATAAAATTAAAGCGAACGTTAAATTCTTGCCAGAAAGTGAGCTCTGCCAATAGTACAAACCCAAGGCCATAAAAGGTTAGGAATGCAAAACTATGAATCCAGATTTTATGCCATGACATATGCCAGATTTTTTGCGGCATTAACCAGCAATAAATCAAAAATGGAATCGCGGCATAGCAATAAAAACT
>JABXIK010000014.1 GCA_013373125.1 Gammaproteobacteria bacterium
AACTAACCGGTTGGATCTGTGACGTGCTAGATAGCCTAGAAAATGGCAACAAAGACGAAGTGACAGCGCAGGTGCGTGAGAAGGTTAAGGCGTTGTGTGCAACGTTACCTGTTTACAGCTAAAAGCTAGCTTACTCGCTCTGGCGGTGTTAAAACGTTTTCTCGGATACTCATTTAGTTCACTAAACTCCGTTCCTCGAAAACGTTTTGCCTAGCCAAATCATCGCCGCTAACGCTTTTAGGTTTAAATGGCTGATAAAAGAAAAACCGCGTTCTAGAAATAGGTCGCGTTTTTTTTATAGCGTTGAAATTAAGATGGCCAATAAAGTTATCACCCTTAATTGCCATGCTACGGGTGACATATCGATTATTAAATAAGGAAAATTTAAATAATGAAGTTATTACTAGGGATAGTGCTAGCGATGTGCGCATTTTTTGTGAATGCCTCAGATCACTTTATGCCGATTGACCTTGAAGGAAATTTTCAAGATGTGGGTGTTCAAGCAACGGCAAGTTCATTAAGTAATATAGTCACACTAGAGCTTGAAAATTTGTCGAGTGAGTCCTTGAGTTGCAAGAGTGTTTTTCATTCTGGGCCAGAGTTGGATGCAGTGCGTAGGGTGGTTTTAGAGTCAGGTGATGAAAGAATATTGTCCGTTAAATTTTTTCGCCATGTGATTCGATTAAAGATTACTTTGGATTGTGAGAAAACGTCTTAGCTGCCGAGTTGTAAAAAACGCTTTGACTGAGTTGTGACTGAGCCATGCCGACATATTTTAAATCACGGTGGGTCATTGGGCTTACGTGGTTTTTGTCCGTTTATGACATTTTCCTTCGACTATACTTACCCTCTAGGGCGCTTTCCCGCACATATTCCAAAAAGTAGTGAAATCACCTACCCCCTAGGTGATATGGCAATACTTGACTCATTTGCTCAGAATGCTACAAGTTGAGACATATAATCAATTTCAGTTCACACAAGGGGGTGTGGCATGTCCACACAGCTAACGCCAGCTCAATTACGTCAAGCCATTCGCAGTGGCGAGCATCAAACCAATACATCCGGCTTATGTCAGGGGTTTGTGCAATGTAATGTGGCAATCCTCCCCAAAGCGTGGGCTGACGAGTTTTTACAGTTTTGTCAGCTTAATCCGAAACCTTGCCCTGTAGTTGCCATGGCCGCTCAACCGGGTGATACCCAGATGCCTGAAATAGCCCCCGATTTCGACATCCGCACCGATGTGCCTAAGTACCGTATTTGGCGAGATGGCGAGTTGGTAGAAGAGGTAGCTGACATCTCTCATGTGTGGCGCGATGATCTTGTGACCTTTCTGCTGGGTTGCTCATTCAGTTTTGAAGAAGCCTTAATTGCCGATGGCCTCGAAGTGCGCAACATCAGCGAAGGCGTCAACGTACCCATGTATGACACAAATATCCCGTGTCGCACGGCGGGTCGTTTCCATGGCAATACCGTGGTGAGCATGCGCCCGTTTAAACCGGCTGACGCCATTCGAATGATTCAAATTTGTTCCCGCTTCCCTTCTGTTCATGGTGCACCGATTCACTTTGGTGATCCTGCGGCCATTGGTATTAAAAATGTAAACAAGCCAGATTATGGCGATGCTGTGACCATCAAAGAAGGGGAAGTGCCAGTATTTACGGCCTGTGGAGTAACTCCTCAGGCGGCTATCATGGCAGCAAAACCGGAGTTTTGTATTACCCACTCTCCGGGTCACATGGTGGTCACAGACATTCCAAACTCGAAGCTGGCTATTTTATAAGGAGCCATCTTATGCCTTTGTTATTAAATTGCGATCTAGGTGAAAGCTTTGGCTCTTGGAAAATGGGCTTAGACGAAGAGGTTTTCCCGCATATTGATCAAGCCAACATTGCTTGTGGTTTTCACGGCGGTGATCCTGTGGTGATGATGAAAACCTTGGGCCTTGCGAAAAAATTCGGCGTTATGGTGGGGGCTCATCCGGCCTATCCGGATTTAGTGGGTTTTGGTCGTCGTTCTATGAATTGCTCAGAAGCGGAAATCATTGGCTTCATGTTGTATCAAATGAGCGCGATGGATGGCATGGCAAAAAGCCAAGGCCTAACCATGGAATACGTCAAACCTCACGGTGCTCTGTATAACGACATGATGGCCAAAGCCGATGTGCGTGGCGCGATTATGAAAGCCGTGGCGCAGTTTCATCGTCCAGTAAAATTGATGTTGCAAGCTACACAAGATGCAGCACAGCATGAACAAGAAGCCGCTAATGCGGGTGTGGAGTTATTATTCGAAGCGTTTGCGGATCGTTGTTATGACGATGATGGTAAATTATTAGCGCGCAGCAAACCCGGCGCAGTACACACCAAAGAAAAAATGTTGGCGCAAGTGAAGCAGTTAAACGAGCAAGGCACCATCACATCGGTCAGTGGCCACACGTTAAACATCAAGGCGGATTCATTATGTGTGCATGGCGACAATCTAGAAGGCGTGCAAGCCATTGCCGAGATTCGTCAATTGATTCAACAGGGTGCTTAACATGCGCATTCATGTTGCCGGTGAAAATTCTTTAATCGTGTATTTTGGTGAAAACGTCAGCAATGACGTGAGCCTTGCGATTCAACACACCTCAGAATACCTATCGCAATTTGTGGGCGAGACCTTAGTGGATTTGGTGCCAAGTTACGCTTCGTTATTGGTTATCTTTGACGCGTTGCGCACAGATCATTTACACGTACGTGGATTAATTCGCCAAGCGCAAAACCAAGCTCAACAAGGCAGTGATGCACAAGACAATGCAGTGGTACGTTTACCGGTTTTTTATGGCGAACAAACGAGCCCAGATTTAGCCGCTATTTGTGAGAAAAGTGGTTTGACCCGCGAGCAAGCCATTGAGATTCATCAGCAAACCTTGTATCGCGTTTATGCCATTGGCTTTGCTCCAGGCTTTGCCTATTTAGGTGAAACGGACGAACGTATTGCTATGCCGCGTTTGGCCACGCCGCGTAAAAAAGTTCCTAAAGGTGCCGTTGCGATTGCGGATCGTCAGACGGCGGTTTATCCCGCAGTGAGCCCGGGTGGCTGGAATTTAATTGGTTGTTGCCCAACGCCCATGTTTGATCCAAAGGGTAATCCCACCATGCCAGTGAAAGCCGGTGATGCCGTGCAGTTTTATGCCATTGATGAAGCCGAATTTATTGCTTTGGGTGGCGACTTGAACGCTTGGAAGGAGCTATAACATGACCCATAGCATTCAAGTGATCAACCCAGGCATCTTAACCCTGATTCAAGACGCCGGTCGTTTCGGACAGCACAGTGTGGGTTTAACCACAGGCGGGCCTATGGATCCGTTGGCATTTAAATGGGCCAACCGATTAGTCGGTAATGATGAACATGCCAGTGCGCTTGAGACCACCATTGGCGGTTTAAAATTCAAAGTGAATTGCAACACGCAAGTGGCCGTAACCGGCGCCACAGTAACGGTAAAGGTAAACGGAAAGCCGCAACCTCAATGGCAAACCTTAAATTTAAACGCCAGTGATGAACTGGAACTGGGTTACGCCACACAAGGCTGTCGCATTTACGTGGCATTTGCCACGGGCTTAAAAGTGGCGCCGCAATTTAACAGTACCAGTACAGTCGTGCGCGAAGGCATTGGTGGCTTAAACGGCAAAGGCGTTCAAGCCAAAGATGACATTTTATTAAACGATCACACCATCGAAGACAGTTGCTGGCAGTTGCCTGAGAGTGGTCGACCTGTGTATGAAAATGAAGTGACCTTGCGTTTAATTCCAGGTTATCAAGATGCGCATTTTTCGCGTCATGAGCAGCGCATGTTTTTCTACCACGAGTACCAAGTGAGTGATTTGTGTGATCGCATGGGCTATCGCTTAACTGGACCTAAAATTCATTGCGACATCGAAGGCATTTTATCTGAAGGCATTTGCCTCGGTGCGGTACAAGTACCAAAAGATGGGCAGCCAATTGTGCTGATGAATGACCGTCAAACCATAGGCGGTTACCCAAAAATTGGTAGTGTGTTGTCATTAGATTTAGCCAAGCTTGCGCAACTGACCGCAGGCGGCAAAGTAAAGTTTGCACCTATTACCATCGACCACGCCCACAACGAATTGGCTCTCGCGCAATATCGCTATCGCCAACAAACCCTCGTTGCTGTGAATGAGGAAATGAAATGAGCCAATTAACCACAGCCATGCAATTAAGCTTGGATATCGAAAACATGTTGGTGGAGCGTAATCTTCGCGGCATGAAAACCGTGCAAGATGCATTGCCACAAGGGTATGTCTTGCGCGCCGCACAAATGATGTTGCCTATTCGCGGTACGGTTTTAATTGGTACCGGCTTTCCGGTTGTGGATACATTCGAAACCGACGGCCCTGTGGGCGCCATTGCTTTGTATCAAGCATTTGAAGCTTTGGGTGCAGAGCCTATTATTGTGTGTGGTGCGCCATTAAGTAAGGAATTAGCAAGCCAGTATCGTGTACATGAAATCACAGTGGGTCCAAATGCCGAGCGTGATCAAGAAGCGTTACAGGCGTTGGAGCAGTTAAAGCCAGAATTGATTGTATCCATCGAACGCCCAGGGCTTGCGGCAGATGGTAAATATTACAACATGCGTGGCGAAGACATCAGCGCTCGAGCTGCATGTTTTGATACGTTTTTAATTCATGCTCAATGCCCATCCATTGCGATTGGCGATGGCGGTAATGAAATTGGCATGGGTAACATCCAAGAAGCGTTAAAGGGCTTGGATATTCAAGCGGCGGCCACAGGTTGTAACGAATTAGTGATTGCTGATGTTTCCAACTGGGCAGCATTAGGTTTGATCGCCATGTTGGATTGGTTAAGCGGCCAAGATATTTTAAGTAAGTTAGACGCGTTAGCGGTTTTACAATTCTTGTCAGAGCACGGCAGTGTGGACGGTGTAACTCGCGAAAACACTCTAACGGAAGACGGTTTACCGGCGCAAGATGGTATCGATTTATTGAATCGTTTACGCGCCCTCATTAGTGAAAAGAAATTAGTGAATAAAAACTAATTTAAAAAATTGTATGTAAGAGGTGCCGTATGAGCATTGTATTTTTAAACGACAGCTTCATGCCAATGGAAGAAGCCAAAATTTCTCCAATGGATCGTGGATTCCTATTTGGCGACGGCATCTATGAAGTGATTCCTGCCTACAACGGTAAGCTTGTGGGTTTTGGTCCACATATCGATCGTATGAACCAAGGTTTAGAATTGATCGGCATTGATTTCAAATGGGATCAAGACAAATGGCGTGAAGTATGTAACGCATTGATCGAGAAAAACGAAGGTGAAAACCTAGGCATCTATTTGCATGTAAGCCGTGGTGCAGATAGCAAGCGTTTCCACGCCTACCCTGAAAACGTACCGGCCACTGTATTCGCTTACGCATTTGAAATTCCAGCGGCAAACGTGCCGGATAAATCAAAAGTAAAAGGTTATAAGGTTGCAGTCACGCAAGATATGCGTTGGCAGCGTTGTAACATCAAATCGACTGCACTACTTGGTAACGTAATGCACTTCCAATACGGTTATTCTCAAGGCTACAACGAAACCTTATTGCACAATGCAAATAATGAATTAACCGAAGCCGGCGCATGTAACGCGTACATCGTTAAAGATGGTGTAGTGATTACACCACCATTGGACAACCAAATCCTACCGGGCATCACGCGTTTAATGTTGTTAGAGATTCTACGTAAGTACAGCGACATTAAAGTAGAAGAACGTGTTGTGACCATGGATGAAGTATTTGATGCCGACGAAGTTTGGATCACCAGTTCATCTAAAGAAATTGCACCGGTTGTAGAAGTGGCTGGTAAGAAAGTTGGCAACGGAGAGATTGGCGATGTGTGGTTAGCGGCTCAAGCCCTATACACTGAGCACAAATACGAGTTCTAGTTAGAACACATTAGTTAGTAAAAAAGCCCTTAAAAGCCCACCTTTAAATTTTAAAGGTGGGCTTTTTCGTTTTGGCCTGTTCATAGTGTTTGAGCAGGCTCAATTTTTTATTTATATGGATTCGGATCGTCTGGATTCTTTTGCGTTTTAAAGCGCTTGTGCAGCCACAAGTACTGGGCAGGGTAACGACGGATCGCGGTTTCTAACCATTGGTTATAGGCGAGAGCATCTTGTTCTTCATCACCGGTTTCAGGCAGAGGCTCGTAAAACTCTAAGATGTATTCTTGGCGGTCTTGTTTACGATGATAGCTGTAAGGCACGATACGCGCATTGCCGCTTTTACTTAAAAATGTCAGTCCAGAAATGGTAGATGCTTGGCGACCAAATAATGGTGCAAATACAGCATGCTTACGCCCGTAGTCTTGATCCGGTGCGTACCATAATGATTCGCCGCGTTTTAAGCAGTCGATGAAGCCTTTTACATCTTTTTTATGATAAGCGTTACTACAAAAACGATAACGCCCACGCATCATGATGGCGTTCATGAGTTTGTTATCCAGCGGACGATAAGTCACGTTTAATTGAGTAACAAGACTGGTAAGGGCACCGGCTAAATCCAGAATAGAAAAATGTGCCCCGGCTAATACTACACCTTGGCCGCTGTTCAACACGTTATCGAAGTGCTCCTTGCCGCGAACTTCTAGGGTGGATTTAAAACGTTCGTAATCGCCAAACCATGCGGTGCCGCTATCCAAATAGCCTTGCATGTTTTCATGAAAGATTTCTTTGACCAGCGCGTCTTTTTCTTTTGGGCTTAGCTCAGGAAAACAAATGTCCACATTCACTTGCACCACTTTACGACGGCCTTTCGCCAAGTTGTAACTTAACCAAGCGAGGCCGCGGCTGATTTGCCATTGCACTTTAAACGGCATGAGTTGACTGATAAATAAAAAGCCAACGAAAAACCATACGCCCCAATATTTGGGTTTAAGGTATTCAACTTTGAGTAATCGGGTGTCTTCAATTTGATTGAAGCTTTGGTTATTTTTATTGTTCATAAGTTTTGTCTCAGCACGGCAAGGTATTAATTTTCCGTGCTGTCTTCATGGCCTTAACTATGAGCTTTGATGCTGTTAATGATATTTGTGGTACTGCAACCGTCTTCAAAATTTAACACTTGCACTTGCCCACCGTTGGCGATCACTTCTTTGCCGCCGGCAATATCTTCAATTTTGTAATCGCCACCTTTCACTAAAATGTTAGGTAGTAATTTGGCAATTAAACGCTGCGGTGTGTCTTCACTAAATGGCACCACATAATCCACGCTTTCTAAGCCGGCTAATACATCCATACGGTGAGAGGTTGGATTAATAGGGCGACCTTCCCCTTTAAGACGACGCACGGAATCATCGGTGTTAACGGCAACGATGAGTTTATCGCCAAGTTTTTTCGCGTTTTTCAAATAACTCACATGACCTGGGTGTAGAATATCAAAGCAGCCATTGGTCATGACGAGGGTTTCCCCTTGCGCTTTGGCGTCGTTGATTACTTCGAGTAGTGCGTCTTCATCCATGATGCCGCCATGAGCAATTTCATCGGCTTTGGCCTCTCGGCGCAGTTCAGCCAAGCTCACTGTTGCCGTACCTAGTTTGGCGACCACTAAGGCCGCTGCGGTATTAGCAAGGGCGGTGGCCTCGGCCAGTGGGCTACCGGCAGCATATGCAGCAGCCAGTACGCTGATGACAGTGTCGCCGGCGCCGGTGACGTCATACACTTCGCGCGCGGTGGCGGCTAGATGAACCGGTTGCTCCCCTTTTTGAAATAAGGTCATGCCTTTTTCACTGCGGGTGACTAATAGAGCGTCTAGTCCCACGGTTTCTAATAACTCAAAACCCTTGCTGACGATGTCTGCTTCGTCTTTGCATGGACCGACTACTTGTTCGAATTCGCTCATGTTTGGCGTGATTAAAGTGGCTCCAGAGTAGCGCTTAAAGTCATTGCCTTTGGGATCAATAAAAATGGCTTTGCCAGCTTGTTTAGCTACTTCAATAAACGCTTCAATGTTGTGTAACGCCCCTTTGCCATAGTCACTCAATACCACCACATCGCATGCGCTGACTTGTGATTTAAATTGATCCAACATGGCGGAGTTATCCACATCGTGGAACGACTCTTCAAAGTCCAAGCGAATCAATTGTTGGTGACGGCTCAACACGCGTAATTTGGTGATGGTTGGGTGGCTGTCGATGGCCGTAAATTGCGTCTTTATCTGGTGGTGATTTAACGTGTTGGTGAGCACTTGTGCATTTTCGTCTTGGCCCACAAGTCCCATAAGTTGAGCTTGAGCGGTAAGACTCGCGATGTTTAACGCGACGTTACCTGCACCGCCGGCGCGATCTTCAATATCGCTTACTTTGACAACGGGTACAGGGGCTTCTGGCGAAATGCGGGATGTGGGGCCGCTCCAGTAGCGATCTAACATCACATCTCCCACCACTAACACGCGGGCATTGGCAAAGTTGGGCAATCGCAAAGTCATGAAATCTAAACCACAGTATTTTTAATAGCGGGCTATGTTAGCACAAGCAATGGCGCTGGGGCATGGCTGTATGCACCAGAGAATCTCAGCTTTGTGACAAAGGGGTAAATATTCATGGACGATGCTAGAATGCGTGACTTTGATTTATAAGAACATGCCATGGCCAGATTGCTGTATTCCCTCGTTTTTACCTTGTTGATGCCTGTGATTGTGGTGCGTTTATTTATGCGCGCGCGCAAAGCACCGGCATATGCACAAAACTGGTGGCAGCGCTTTGGTGTGCTGCGCAGCCCAAAAGCCGTGATGGGACAGCAAGGTGGAATTTGGTTCCACACCGTCAGCGTCGGTGAATTTTTAGCAGCAGCTCCCTTGATTCAACAAACATTGGATGCCAACCCAGAAACGTTAATTACCATTACCACCACCACGCCCACAGGCAGCGAGCAGGTGAAAAAACGCTTTGCCCATGAGCTGAATAAACGTGTATTCCATGTTTTTTTACCTTATGACTTGCCTTGGTTTCTAAACGGCTTTTTACGCAAGGTGCGTCCGGAGTTGTTGGTGATTTTAGAGACTGAGCTTTGGCCTAATTTGATTCACTGTGCGAAAAAGGCAGAGTGCAAAGTCATGGTGGTGAATGCGCGATTAAGTGAAAAGAGCGCGAAGGGGTATGCCAAGGTGGCAAAATTGACCCGCAGTATGCTGATGGGTTTGGATCACTTAGCGGTGCAAAACCATAACGATGCGGCTCGTTTTATGGAACTTGGTATGCCGGAAAGCCGTATGTCGGTGACAGGTTCCATCAAGTTTGATTTAGACATAGATACACAGCTCATGGAGCAAGGGCAGCAATTAAAACAAGCATGGGGACGAGAGCGTTGTGTTTTGATCATGGCCAGTACTCACGCGGGAGAAGACGAAATTGGTTTGGCGGCGTTCAAAGCGGTTTTGCAGGACGATCCAAATGCCTTATTTGTTGTGGTGCCGCGTCATCCAGAGCGATTTGATGCGGTGGCTAAGCTGATTGTGCAGAACGACTTATCCTTGAGTCGTCGCAGTCTTGGGCAGAGCGCAGATCAATCGCAAGTGTTACTGGTCGATACCATGGGTGAGCTCATGCAATTTTTAGCCGCCAGTGATGTGTGCATCATGGGCGGCAGTTTCATTGAAAGCGGCGGTCATAATCCATTGGAGCCAGCGGCGCTATCTGTGCCTGTGCTAATGGGTCCGAGTCAATTTAACTTTGCCGTGATTTGCGAGCAGCTCGAAGCAGCCGGTGCGCTGCAAACCGTCACCCAAACCCAGCTTGGTGAGGTGGCATTGCAGTGGCTCAAGGATGATGCATTAAGACAAGAGAAAGGCTTGCAAGGAAAAGCCGTGGTGGACAGTAATCGCGGCGCCAAACAAAAAGTGTTTGAATTAATACAATCTGAGTTTGCTAAATCATAAGCCAGATGTGTGCAGATATTAAAAAAGGGCCTTTGGCCCTTTTTTATGGCTTATTTATTAATAGCCTTTGATGCTGTAATCGATTTCGAAGTCGATGCCTTCCACGCGGGACACGCCGGTATTAATGCTGCCGTCATCGTTTAGCTCCATCCAACGATACCCAGGGCCAACCTTATCCACATCAAAATCATTGGATTCTGGCGTGAACTGGACGCAGGTGGATGGGGTGGAGATATAACGCACGCCATTAATGGTGGTGTCACTGTCTTGATGCACATGGCCCCATAGCACCACACGCACGTTGTCGTACTTATCCACTATGTCTAATAAAGCTTGGCTGTTGCGAATTTGCTGAGTATCTAACCATTTACAACCCATAGGTCGAGGGTGGTGATGCATGGTAATCAAGGTATGACTGGTGGTGTCTTGTTGCAGAGCTTCTTCTAGAAGATCCAACTGGCTTTGGGCAAGATTACCAAACACACTGCCTGGTACTTGGCTGTCCAGTAGGATTAACTGCCAAGGCCCTTTTTTCACCACGCTGAGCATTTCTTTTTGCTCACTTACCACTTGTAGCATGTTGGTGCGGTAATCGTGATTACCAGGAATCCAGAAATGTTCTTTGCCATCTTTATCTAACAGGTCTTTTAAATACTGGTAGGACTCGATGCTGCCGTCTTGGCTCAAATCACCCGTGCATAGGTAAAAATCGAACTGGCTTTGTTCTTGGTGCATCTTAGACATAACCGCATCCAGACTGGCGTGGGTGTCCATTCCTAGGAGCTTGCCTTCTTCAGTAGCGAATAGATGGCAGTCAGTGATTTGTATAAATTTTTGCATGACTATCGTGGTCCATACCCATCCGTAGGCGACGAGAACGTAAATTCAGCGCACTATAATGTTATTAGCTTAGTCACTTCCAGTGTCGGAGTCACATTTTAACGGCTTTGGCAGGAAATTTAATTCAATATCTGCCTCTCCATGGCGCAAGCAATGCTCTAGCCAATCGGCCAAAAATCGGTTTATTTGGTGTTTCTCATCCGGATGACGCATCTGTGGGTTAGGGTAATGGTAAACCCCGTTAAACCTATGGTGATGGTCAAACACCACCACTTCCGCCATGCGCACATCATGATACAGCCTGACTTCCATGTGGGGAGGTTTCAGGTAATCGTGCAATTCACTTACTTGTTCAATGGTGATGGTGAGTGTGTAAGGGAACTGTTCCGTGATGTTAAAGCGGATACTTGTGCGGTGTCCAACACCGCCAGTGATGACGAATTCACGACCTGTGCCGCTGTCCATTTCGGGCAGCAACGTCAGTAGGCGCATGTAATTGCTTTCGCAAAGCTGCGCAAGACTGACGAGATCGGGCACGTAATGCTTGGCCATGATGTCTCCAGATGAATGAGAGGGTTAAGCCAACTTGGCTTTCAATAACGTTAACTCTAGCCACTGTAAGGCAATAATGGTGGCTGCATTGCTAATTGTACCTGACTTTACTGCTTCGAAGGCGTCTTTACTGCTGACCTTGCAAATGCGAATGTCCTCCGATTCTTCTTCCACGCCGTGCACTCCGTCAATGCTGCGACTATCCACGTGGGCCATGAACACATGCAGTACCTCATCACAGCCGCCGGAGCTTGAGAGATAGCGACACACTGGGGTGAGCTGGGAAATACTCGCGCCGCTTTCTTCTTGGGTTTCGCGAATGGCAACGGATTCAGGGGTTTCACCGGACTCAATCATGCCGGCCACGATTTCATATTGCCAAGGACTGGCTTCTTTTAGGGCACCAACCCGGAATTGTTCGGTCAGAACGATGACGTCAAGCTTAGGGTCGTATAGGAGAACAGCGGCGGCTTCTCCGCGCTGAAACAGCTCTCGGCTTATGATGGAGCCCCACTCACCATTGAACAGCTTATGTTGCAGGGTCACCTTGCTCATTTTAAAGAAACCGTCATAGCAGGTTTCATGCTGGATTACTTTTAGGTCGTCTTGGCTGTAAGTTGGCTTTATCATAGTGACAATTTTAAATTTAACTCAGGCTTTGTATCGGATTTTGCAACAATATGTTGTATTAGTTCTTTCTAATATATGGTTCCATCATGGCGCTTAAGTGTTTAGAATCCGTGCAACTTCAGTTCTTCTACAGGAAGCAACCATGAAAAAATTGGCGTTAGCCCTTTTCACCATAGGCGCCACAGTAACATCTCAGGCGGCTGATCTAAAAAGTGTATTTGAGCAGGCATTAGCAAACGATCCACAATTAGCCGCCGAAGTGGCACTGGCGGATGCGAATTCTCAAAGTGCAGGTCTTGCGCGTCAGGCTATTTTACCAACCGTGACATTAAGTGCGGATGTGGGCTCTACTACGATTGATGCGTATGCGGCCGTACCTGAAACCGATACAGATACAACGTCTTATACACTGCAAGCGACACAAACATTATTAGCGCCAGAAGCTTGGTATGGCTATGGTGCCGCCAGTGCCGCAACTGACAGTGCTGAAATTGAACGTCGTAAAGCTGAGCAAAGCTTAGTGGTGCGCATCAGCGAAGCCTATTTCAACGTGTTGCGTGCCAATGCCGGTTTGGCATCGGCCAAAGCCCAAGAAGCGGCGGTAAAACGTCAGCTTGAACAAACGCAACAACGTTTCAAAGTGGGCTTGATCGCCATTACTGAAGTGCATGAAGCGCAAGCGATTTATGACGGTGCCACTGTTGAGTTGATCGCGGCTGAAAGTCAGTTGGACATTGCCTATGAAGCCTTGGCTTTATTGACGGGTGAGCGTTATGACCGCATTAATCCGCTTAAAGAGAACATTCCTTTAACCGGTCCAATTCCAGCAGATCGTGCGTTGTGGGAACAAAAAGCCTTAGGCCAGAATTTAGATGTGTTGATTGCAGAGAAATCTAAGCTATCGGCTGAGCGTAATCACAAATCGAAAATCTCGAGTCACTTGCCAACGGTTAACCTAGTGGGTCGTTATTCATCGACTGATCAGTTAAGCCAAGCGAATCCAGATCAAGAAGACATTACGTCCACGTATGTTGGCATCAATGTGACCATGCCAATCTTTGCCGGTGGTGCTACTTGGGCGGGTCAGAAGCAAGCTTACTATCAACGTCAAGCGGCTGAGAAAAGTTTAGAAGCGGCACAACGTGGTGCCACGTTAAATATTCGTTCTTTGTATCGTACGTTAGAGGCGGACGTGGCGCGTATCAAGGCGCGTAAGCAAGCGACAACCTCAGCTCAGAGTGCCATGGAAGCCACACAAACGGGCTATGAAGTGGGTACGCGTAACATTGTTGAAGTGTTACAGGCTCAGCTATCTGTATTCAGTGCACAACGTGATTACGCCTATGCGCGTTACGATTACGTGATCGATTTGTTGAAGTTCCGTCAGGCAGCGGGTGAGCTTTCTGTCGCGGATATTGAAGAGATTAATGCTTGGTTACAAGGCTAAGCAAAACGTTTTTAAACATCCCTATGTTTAACCCGCTTCGGCGGGTTTTTTTATGCTTGTATGTTGCATTTAAGGGGCGGAATAAGGCGCTAAAAATAAGTGCGTAATATCCCCTGAGCTTTTTAATTGCTTAATCGCGCTATTTAATTTCGATATGACATTCGCTTTGCTCGGATGTACGCGAATGGCAACTGGGTATTGCCCCACAACATCACCAATGGCTAATGCAGAAAGTTTCGGGTTTTGGCTGCGCAAATAATAAAACACTTGTCGGCTCATAAAGACCTGATCAATGCGTTCATTAATGAGTAAATTCAACAGGTGTGCTTCATTAGGTCCATCGATGCGTTTTGCCAGTTTTTTTTCAAACACGTCATGAAATTGGGGAAAGGAATAACCGCGAACGATTCCTATGGTTTGTCCTTTGATGTCTTCGAATTTTGCTGCGTGTTTATTTTCACCTTTGCGATAAATAGAAACATCTTCCAGCACATAAAAGCTTTGGGTGAAAAGCCCCGGGATTGATTTATGGGCATTCCAACTAGGGGCACTGCCAATTTCAATGTCGAGTTTGCCTAGATCAAACAGACGGTTTACCCGAGCATAGGGGTAATATTCCCATGTGAACGTAAACTCCCCTTGGGCCGCAATGGCTTTAGACAGCGCCATATAAATGCCACTGTGGGTTTGTTCATTCATAAATGGTGGGTAGTGATAGGCGCCTACTTTTAAGGTTTCCCCATGACTAAGCGCGGCAAATAGGAGGAACAAGCTCAGAACGATGGATCGCAATTTCATATTCATAGAGCATAACTGGCGGGAATGTATCGGCATGATCTCAGCATAGACCAATTGTGGCAGTACTGCCGAGTTCACCAAAACGCGAGACGTCCCTTGCAGATTTGCCATGGCAGCTAGTATGCTAGCCCGATTCGATCAATAAGAACCATAAGACAGATGATCCCAGATTCCTTGCGCTGCTTGTATTTGCACGGCTTTCGTAGTGGCCCAAGCTCGGTGAAGGCACAGCAAACCCTGAATTACTTTGCGCAATTCGACCTAGCTCAGAATCTTCATATCCCGCAACTCCCTCCGGAACCGGCTCGCGCCATTGATGATGCTCAATTTTTGTACGAGCAGATGATTGATGAAGTGGGTGCGGCCAATTGTTTGGTCATTGGCTCCAGCCTAGGTGGTTACTATGCTAGTTACTTAATTGAGCGCTTTGGCGGGCGTGCGGCCTTAATCAATCCTGCGGTTCGCCCCTATGAATTGCTTCAGGACTATTTAGGAGAAAACGAAAATCTGTACAATGGCGAAAAATTTGTCGTCACAGAAAGCTACATAAAAGAGCTTAAAGACATTGAAGTGATGCCTTTACACTATCCAAAGCGTCACTTGTTGCTAGTGAAAACCCATGACGAAACATTGGATGCGATGGAGGCGGTGTCGAAATATCAAGCCAGCCCTAGCATCATCGAATACGGTGGTAATCATAGTTATGAGGATTACCCCAAGCGTTTACCCAGTATATTCAATTTTGCCACCCAGCCTTATTAGGCTGGTACAAAGACATAAGAGCATTATAAAAGTATGAGTAACTATACTGCCCAATCCATCGAGGTACTCAGTGGTCTTGACCCGGTGCGTAAGCGCCCGGGGATGTACACCGAGACCAATCGTCCAAACCACCTTGCACAAGAAGTCATCGACAACTCTGTGGATGAAGCGTTAGCAGGGCATTGTAATCACATTAAAATCGAGCTGTTTGCAGATCAGTCATTATCGGTAACCGATAACGGTCGTGGTATGCCCACCGACATTCACCCTGAGCATGGCGTCAGTGGGGTAGAATTGATCCTTACCAAACTGCATGCTGGTGGTAAATTCTCTAATGATAATTACCAGTTCAGCGGTGGTTTGCACGGTGTGGGTGTGTCCGTGGTGAATGCATTATCCAAAGCATTGGAAGTAACCATTCGTCGTGGCGGTGAAATTTATCGTATCGCATTTAAAGATGGCTATAAGGCACTAGATTTAGAATTAATAGGCGAGACCAAAAAGAAAGACACGGGCACCACAGTGCGTTTCTTGCCGGACCCGCAATATTTCGATAGCCATAAGTTTTCGGTAACCCGTCTAAAGCATGTGCTGCGTGCAAAAGCTGTTTTATGCCCAGGCTTGAAAATCGAATTCATAAACCATGGCAATACTGATGACAACAGCGAATGGTATTACGAAGATGGCTTGGTGGATTACCTAACCGATGCCACTAAAGGTTATGAAGTGCTACCACCTGAGCCATTTGTGGGTTCTATGGCAGGGGAAAAAGAAGCCGTAGATTGGGCCGTACAATGGTTGCCAGAAGGTGGCGAGCAGCTCATGGAAAGTTACGTGAACTTGATCCCCACTGCACAAGGAGGCACGCACGTAAACGGTTTGCGTACCGGCTTGTTAGAAGCGCTGCGTGAATTTTGTGAAATTCGCAGCTTGTTACCACGGGGTGTCAAACTGACACCGGACGATGTGTGGGACAAGGTAGCGTATGTGCTGAGCACTAAGATGGCAGACCCACAGTTCTCTGGACAAACTAAAGAGCGTTTATCCAGTCGTGAAGCCAGCGCGTTTGTGAGCGGCGTTGTAAAAGACAGTTTCAGTTTGTGGTTGAACGAGCACACATCACTTGGTGAACAAATTGCTGAAATGGTCATCAGCAATGCTCAGCGCAGAATGCGCAGTGCGAAAAAAGTGGTGCGTAAAAAAGTCACGCAAGGCCCTGCATTGCCAGGCAAACTGGCGGATTGTTCGGCCAGTGATCCGGCTTATTCGGAATTATTTTTGGTGGAAGGTGACTCGGCGGGTGGCTCGGCTAAACAAGCGCGAAACCGTGAAAACCAAGCCATCATGCCTTTGCGCGGTAAGATTCTAAATAGCTGGGAAGTAGAAAGCGGTGAAGTGTTAGCTAGCCAAGAAATTCACGACATTTCAGTTGCTCTTGGGATTGATCCTGCCTCTGATGATTTAACCAATTTACGTTATGGCAAAGTGTGCATTCTTGCGGATGCGGATAGCGATGGTTTACACATCGCCACTTTGTTATGTGCGCTGTTTGTGCGTCACTTCCGCCCACTGGTGGAGCAAGGTCATGTGTATGTTGCGATGCCGCCTTTGTATCGTATCGATGTGGGTAAAGAAGTGTATTACGCATTGGATGAAAGCGAACGCCAAGGTGTGCTGGATCGCATCAAAGCGGAAAAGAAAAAAGGTAAAGTGGGCGTGCAACGCTTTAAAGGTTTGGGTGAGATGAACCCGTTGCAATTACGTGAAACCACCATGGACCCAGATACTCGTCGTCTAGTGCAGCTCACCATTGAGCCAGGTGATGGTACCAATGAAATTATGGATATGTTGCTAGGTAAGAAGCGTGCGGCCGATCGCAAGAATTGGCTAGAAGAGAAGGGCAATATGGTGGAGCTTGAAGTATAGGGTGTATGTACGCACCTATTGCGCTCGACGCTACGGTGTTAAAAAATGTTTTTGACTCAGTTATTTAGTTCACTAAACGCCCTCATCAAAAACATTTTTTGCCTTGTATCGCCATCGCTCATAACGGTGCCACCTGAGACGCTGATTTAAAAGTGTCATACCCAACTTGATTGGGTATCCATGAAAAAAGTTAGATGAATTAAAAATTTTGATTGGTTTAGGTTATTAATAACATATTCCAAGCAAACGAATTAAAACCTTTTAAAAGCGTGATGAACGCACGCGAGACGCGGAAAAAAATTTGAAAACACCACAGCTTAGCCTGCTAAGTGAGGATTTTAAAATTTTTTTTAACAATGTATCGCGAAGTGCAATAGCTTTTAACCGGAGTTGATATGAATGATATTGTTATCGGTGAAGACGGCATCGAACGTCAAAGCCTCAAAGACTACACAGAAAGCGCGTACTTAAACTATTCCATGTACGTCATCATGGACCGTGCATTGCCACACATTGGCGATGGTTTGAAACCGGTACAGCGTCGTATTACCTACGCAATGAGTGAGCTGGGTTTAAAAGCCGGTGCCAAATATAAAAAATCGGCGCGTACCGTGGGTGACGTGTTAGGTAAGTTTCACCCGCACGGTGACAGTGCGTGTTACGAAGCCATGGTATTAATGGCGCAGCCATTTTCTTATCGTTATCCTCTGGTGGATGGTCAAGGTAACTGGGGTAGCCCGGATGATCCAAAATCGTTCGCTGCCATGCGTTACACCGAAAGTAAGCTTACGAAATACGCAGACGTATTATTAAGCGAATTAGGTCAAGGCACCGTTAATTGGCAACCTAACTTTGATGGCTCATTAGAAGAGCCTGTGACCCTGCCATCGCGTTTACCGAATATTTTATTAAACGGTACAACCGGTATTGCTGTCGGTATGGCCACAGATATTCCACCACATAATTTACGTGAAGTTGCGAATGCCTGTATTCACATGTTGGATAATCCAAAGGCTACTACGCAAGAGCTAATTCAGTTTGTGCCCGGTCCAGATTTTCCTACTGATGCCGAAATCATCACGCCAAAAGCCGACATGCAAAAAATGTATGAAACCGGTCGTGGTAGCGTGAAGATGCGTGCTGTATACAGCATGGAAGACGGTGACATTATTATTACAGCATTACCGCACCAGTGTTCAGGCAATAAAGTGCTTGAGCAAATCGCGGATCAAATGCAGAAGAAAAAACTACCAATGGTGACAGACTTACGTGATGAGTCGGATCATGAAAATCCAACGCGCTTAGTGATCACCCCTAAATCTAACCGTGTGGATGTGAATCAATTAATGAATCATTTATTCGCCACCACAGATTTAGAGAAAAGCTATCGCGTTAACATGAACATGATTGGTATTGATGGTCTACCTCAGGTTAAGACCTTGAATACCATTATCAGTGAATGGCTTGAATATCGTACCGAAACGGTACGTCGTCGTTTACAGCATCGTTTAGAAAAAGTGTTGGCGCGCTTACATATCTTAGATGGTCTATTAGTCGCGTTCTTAAACATTGATGAAGTGATCGAAATTATTCGTACTGAAGATAATCCAAAACAAGAATTTATTAAGCGTTTTGGTTTATCAGAAATTCAAGCAGAAGCCATTCTTGAATTGAAATTACGTCACTTAGCCAAGCTTGAAGAGATGCGCATTCGTGGCGAGCAAGACGAATTACAAAAAGAGCGTGAAAGTTTAGAGAAAACCCTAGGCTCCGAGCGTCGCATGAAAACCTTGGTGAAGAAAGAGATCACTCAAGATGCTGAAACCTACGGTGACGAACGTCGTAGCCCAATGGTAACTCGCCAAGAAGCGCAGGCCTTGTCGGAAACCGATTTAATGGGTGCAGACCCGGTGACGGTTGTACTTTCTGAAAAAGGTTGGATTCGCGCAGCGAAAGGTCACGATGTAGATGGCACAACGTTGGCCTATAAATCTGGAGATAAATTCTTAAGTCAGGCTAATGCTAAAACCAATCAACAAGCCGCGTTTATTGACAGCAAAGGGCGCAGTTACAGTATTAATATCCATGGCTTACCAGGTGCCCGTGGTTATGGTGAACCGGTAACGGGCTCTATAAATTTGCAAGCGGGTGCAGTGTTAAGTGCCATGATGGTTGGGCAAAATAAAGACCAGTATTTATTAGCCAGTGAATCCGGATATGGTTTTATCACCACATTTGAAGAAATGTTGTCGAAAAACAAAGCGGGCAAAGCACTGCTTAATAAACCTGACGATAAGAAACTACACACACCGGTGAAAGTACAAGACCTTGATAAAGATTGGGTGGTGGCTGTGAGTAACGAGGGTCGTTTATTAACCTTCCCTGTAGCGGACTTACCAGTCATGGCGAAAGGTAAAGGTAATAAGATTATTAATCTTGGTACCAGCGGCAACGAAACCTTGATTGGATTATCTTTGATGAAAGAAGGGGATATGCTCATTGTAAATTCTGGCAAACGTCATGTGAAAATGAAGTTTGCAGATTTAGAGCATTACCAAGGGGAGCGTGGCCGTCGTGGTAATAAACTACCGCGTGGCTTCCAAAATGTCTCTAGCATTGAGGTGATACGCAAAGATGACGAATAACTTCTAAGTGTGTTGTTTGTGAAATCGAAAACCCAGATTGGAGACAATCTGGGTTTTTTGATGAGGCAGTTCGTTCACTTTTATCACATTCAGTAATGCTTATTAATTGGTGTATTAAAACCATGATGTATATAATTCGTCCAACGTATGGAGGTCTTGGATTTACGCATGAAATTTAAAAACTTTATCTTTTTTAATATAGCCTTATTTATTACGGCTACTAGTTGGGGAGATTTTTACAATAAATCTCTTACATCTATTACGCAATATCAGATGACATCAGGCATGCCAAGTACTGATGAGGTAACTGATGAGTGGTTTGAAACGGCATTCAAAGAAGAAATTGTTTTTGAGACTCAAGAGGTGCGTTATCGCTCCCCTGTATATAAAGGCTTTTCTGTGGATGTTAGTACACTAGTATCATCGAAGAATGATCGTGACAAATTATCCGCCGGTTTAAAATGGAAAGGCATTACGATTATTCACGAAACTGGCGAAGCAAAAGCTAGCTTTATCAATGCGAATACGAATACAGATTTATATGTTCAAGCAGGTCAGAGTCTCCCAACTGGCTGCTCACGATCGAAATATACATGTCTTGAGAAGATTATGATTAATTCGGATGAGGATATTAAATTAGATTACGTTGCTGATAAATTACAATTTGCATTTGCTTGGAATGATGGCATGCAGAGTGTCGTCGGCATTAATCGATATGAAATGAACTCGCCAATTTTATTGTCCCGAAAGATTGACCCAAATATTAGCAGTACATCCTATAGTCCTAGTAATCCACTAGGTACTTATACATACCAAGATCAAGAGGTATGGGGGTCAACAATCGACCCATATGGAAAAACTACGTCTACTAGTTTTTATTATGGTGTCGATGGTAGTGAAGTCAGACTATACGAGGCTTCGGGTAAAGGTTCAGGTTTTCACAGTGGCATCGTTGGCAGTTTCTTTGTCTTATTAAATAATTACGAAGTAGAGAGCTCCGGTAGACAAGAGCAATTAATCAATGATTCTTATGGAACGGCTTTTGAAAAAGCGGATAGTTATTCAAGTGACCTGATTCTGAGTTTTGAATTTAACCTAGGTTATATGTGGGTGGCGAACATTACGTCTGGTGGCGCCCAAGTGTTTGCACAAACAGGAGTTAGAGGCATTTGGTTTATGTCTGACTCACTGGCAGAAGATCCAAATTCAAAGAACTCTTATGTTATCGATGAATTCTCTGGTAGTGATTATAATGGTTGGTATTTGGGTGTAGGTGCAAACTTCTAAGAGTTTGTCATTTTAAGCGGTGAAAGCGAAAAGGAGTTTAACCATGTCTGATTACGTCGACCCGCTTTTGTGCCCTTTATGCCAGCAGAAAAATCAATGCGTGAATCTTGGCGCGGCGGATACTGAGAAAATCTGTTGGTGTAATGATCCTAATATTCAATTTCCTAAAGCCTTGTTGGATCAGGTGCCTAATGAAAAGAAGGGCAGGGCGTGTATTTGTAAACAGTGTGCGTTGGCATTTGAGAAAAATACGGGCGTGAAGAATTTCGATCCCAAGTGAAAGGTTAATTATCTAGTTCATTGCTCATATCAATGATCCCCTTTTCTAATTGCTTGAGTTCCCGTTTAACTCTCTTCAATTCCTTATCTAATTCCGCTGGGTCTTGATCGTGGGCCAGTTCTAGAAAGTGCTGTTCTATAAAGGCTTTCTCGATCATGGTTTGTTTTAATTTCTCTTCGGTTTGTTTTAGATTTTCGCGCATGGCTTGTACTTCGCTAGCGCGAAAGCTGGTTTTTAATTCATTTTTTAGATTTTTTTCGATGACTTTTTGACTTTCATATTTATCTTTTAATTGAGCGATACGCTCCATTAATCGTGTTTTGTCCTTTTTAAGTCGACCTTCACTGACTTCTAAACTACCCAGGGTTAGGATTTTTTTGGATAGTGTTCTTACCTTGGCTTTTAATTCTTTTGAGTTTTCTTCGGATTTTTTGAATTTTTTCTTATGTTTATCGATGCTTTTTTCGGCTGTATTCAATAGAGCTTTTAGTTTGATCAATTCCTGTAACGCCGCTTCGATGTCGGGCTGTTTGTCTTTCAAAAATCCCTCGGTTTCTTGTATGAGGTGTTGGTTTTCCTTAACAAGCTCGGTGAGTTCGTTGATGTTTTCTTGGGTGTATTCTAGATTTTCATTGAATTCTACTTCTACCGTATCATCAAGATCTTGGAAATCTTCGCTCACTTGTTCTTGCAGGACGCTACGATCATCATTTAAGGCTTGTAGCTCTTCGATCTGGCTGAGTAAGGCTTGATTCACATCATCCAACTCATTGATTTCTTCAGACTTTTTCCGCCAAACGGCAATGCTCAATACGGTAACGGTCAACAGCACCATAGCCAGATGAATGATAATGAGCATTTCTGTATTCATTTTTTGTCTATCAAAGAGGCTTTTAATAGTTGAAGTTCATTAAAACTGGGTTTGTTTGAGTGTTTCGCCAAACCTGCAGATTAGTGATACCAACCTATAATTATAGTTAAGTCTAAATAGGGGCTAATTGCCGTTAATGAAATGTCTAATCGTCGATGATAGCCTAGCTATGCAGTGCATTATTAAGCGCAGTCTTGCCAAGGCTGGGTACAATGATAATGACTTCAGAATGGCTATTGATGGTGTACAGGCGTTAGAAGTAATTGATTCTTGGATGCCAGAGGTCGTGATAACCGACTGGCATATGCCGAAGATGACCGGCATAGAATTGATTCAAGAAATTCAATCACGAAAAATGGACGTTAAAATCGGTATGCTCACCACAGAGACCGATTCTCGGTTGATCAAGCAAGCACAAGAAGCTGGCGCCTTGTTTGTTCTGCACAAACCTTTCGAGGATCGAGAATTAAAACACGCACTCACTACGTTATTCAAAGATGTTCCTATAGATAACGCGGCTAATTTTAAAAAGCAAAAAGCCAAGACTAAAGCCAGTGAAGGCAAATTGCAGACTCTACAGTTACCCACCATTGGTAAATTAAATGCCTTATTAAAGAATTTATCTATTAGTCACCTCATGGTGGAGCGTTCTCACTCCTTGGCTTTGAATTACGAGAACCTACCTTATGTGATTGCCATTTTTAGTGAGCGGAATAAAAATGCAGCTAGGGCCATGTGCATTTTGGATATACACAGTGCGGCCATTTTTAGCGGGGCTTCGGGTCAGGATGGTGCGGTGCAAGTTGCGCACATTATTGAAAGCAAAAACCTAGAACAAAAACATTTAGACGCCATTCAGAAAATAATGGCAGGCTGTGCTTCGTTATTTTATGATCCTATTTCAAAAGGGCCATTAGAAGCCAAGAGCGTGCATCTTATTAGTAAGCCATCAGAGCGTTTAGAAAAACTCGGTGAAACCGCTAAGCATAAACGTTTGGACTTAGTGGTTGAATCAGATCTACTGGGTGAAGGGCAAATGATTTTTATGGCAGTGGCCGATAGTTAGTCGGCCGCTGCATACTTGAGTGATTAAACGCAGGTGTGTCCGCCATCAACGGGTAGTGCAATTCCAGTCGTGAAGCCAGATTGATTGGAGCATAGGTACATCACCGCAGCAGCCACCTCTTCCACTTGGCCAATACGCCCCACTGGGTGCATACCCGCAACAAACTCTGCTTTACGTGGGTCAGATTCTGCGGCGCGGCGGAACATTTCTGTATCAATAACAGCAGGGCATACGGCATTCACGCGAATGCCTTTTTTACCGTATTCCACCGCAGCCGATTTAGTTAAGCCAATCACTGCATGTTTGCTTGCACTGTAAACGGCCATTTTAGGCGCCGCGCCTAAACCTGCCACAGATGCGGTATTTACAATCGCGCCGCCACCGTTTTTCAGCATGGCTGGGATCTGATATTTCATGCACTGCCATACGCCTTTTACATTTACGTTCATGATGGCGTCAAAGGTGAATTCTGTGCCCTCAGCCAGCTTGCTGTCCTCAATTTCAATTCCTGCATTGTTAAATGCAAAATCTAATCGTCCGTAAGTGGCGAGGGTGGTTTCAACTAAGGCTTGTACGTCAGGGGCGCGGGTTACATCACAGATTGCAAAGCTTGCTTGACCGCCGTTTTCGCGAATATGCGCCACCGTTGCTTCACCTAAGGCTTGATCAATATCTGCAACCATGACGCTGGCACCATGTTGCGCAAAGGCGATGGCAGTAGCACGGCCAATACCATTACTGCCACCGGTGACGATGGCAACCTTGTCTGTAAAATCTAACATATCTGATTCACCTTATGATTATTGTGAATCAAGAGTACTCCTTGGGTGTGAACAAGTTAAATGGATTTTGTTCATGATGGAGCATGAATAGAATTAATAGGTAATGGGGATTTGATGATGCTCAATGAACCCTTCGGATACAAATGTGGCAACAAGAGCACCCCAAGAAAAAGTAGTAATGATCAAAAACAGCAATGCCTTAATACGGTTATCTTGAATGCGTTTGCCAGCAAGCAGTTGAATGAAGTAGGCGGGTAAAAATACACACCATACGGGCTCCCCTGCCAAAAAGAAGAACAAAATAGCAAAGGCCCAAATAGGCTCTCCTTGGTTGAATAGTTGTAAACCTAAGAACACATACAAGGCGATGCAAAGTATGGTTAACACTATTAAAGGCAGGCCAAAGCGGGTAAATGATTGGGTCTTAATGATGCGATAGCCTAAGCGTCCAGCGTAAATGGCCATTACAAACCAAAATAGAAATAATGGGAGTATGATCATGCCCATGGTACACATCCTTTGTGAAAGAGGCGTCAGGTTAACACTCTGTAATCCATAGGTCATGATGGAATTTCACAAAGTGCTTAATCTTTGAAACGTTTCTCAAGTACGTTGCGTAAATTCAATAAAGCTTCTTCTGATTTAACTTCTACTTTGTTTTTAAATATCAACACATTAAAAGCCGTGAGAAAAACATTAGGCACGGTATAACTCAATGTGCGCTTAAATCTCGATCCAGTATCGGTTTCGCTTACTTCATAGGTTAGCAAAATATGAGTGCCATTATTTTGATTGATGGCCTCAGCTTGCCAAATTTGGTTGGGTTCGTATTTCGTGATATTCCACTTTAGATGTTGGGGGCCTATGGGTGTGGTTATGTCTTCTTCAAAGAGTTCGTCTTTGATTAAGGTATTAGATCTGGGGGCGTAAACTTTTAAAGATTGTGGGTGCCATTCAGGCCATTTCTCCACACTGGCAGCATAATTCAAACTTTGTGATGCCGGTACTGACATGGCAATGGTATCGATCACTATTGTGGTACTGGGTGTAAACCATAATGTGACGGAGAACCAAATGGTTAGCGGCCAACGCACAACTTCAAATTTTAGGTAAGTGGTTTTGCTTTCTAATAAGTCATTAGCGACTACTAGTCCCAAAATAATTAGACAGCTTCCCAGAGTGAGTTGCCAAAACACCAAGCTTGGAGTTAAGAATAAAAACAAAGTGGATAATAAAAATAAGCTGAGCATGATTATCCCAGCATAAATTTTATTTAACTTGGATGTAGGTGGATCATATTTTTGTCGATCGCGACAACCGTCTTTTTGCATGGCGGACGTATCGTGCTCCAGAGAAAGGCAGTCATTTGGGCGCCAGCCAGTCGGTTGAAACCAGAGCGAGAATTTATCGCGTAAGGAACGGGTATGCAGCGTGTCTTTCAACAGCATATTCCAATGTTGTAGATTGGCTTTTATAGGGTTGAAGGTATCCAAAGGGCGGGTCGTACCGTAATGGCAAGCTTCTTGTTTTAATTCGGGTTGCCACGTGCCGAAAAGTCGATCCCAGATAACCAAGGTGCCGCCGTAGTTGCGGTCAATGTATACTGGGTTTTTTGCGTGATGCACACGGTGACTGGAGGGTGTAGAAAAAAATCCCTCCAAGCCTGGAATACGATAAATGGCTTGGGTATGTAACCAGAACTGATACAGTTTAAGAATAATAAACTGCACTAGAAAAACCTGTGGTGGGCACCCTAATATGGCTAAGGGTAAATAGAACACCCAAGAAAACGCATATTGAAAAGCGCTTTGACGTAACGCCGTGGTGAGGTTGTATTCTTCACTTTGATGGTGACCCACATGGGTGCCCCATAAAATATTGATTTCATGGGCGCAGCGATGAAACCAATAATAACAAAAATCCACACCAAAAAAGAAAACTACCCAGGTGATTAAATCTGTAGCGGCAAAATCAAATAATCTATGGTGTTGCCATAAATAAATAAAAACTGTGAAGGTATAGGCTTTCAATAGGGCATCAGAAATTAATAGGCACAATCCCATGGATAGGCTGGTAACGCTGTCGTTATAGCGGTGCAAAGAGCGACCGCACAATCTTAGATATAAAAACTCCATGGCCATGAAGATAAGAAACAGTGGAATGGCTAAGCCATTAATATTGTAGTCGGACATGATTGGGCTCCACTGTGTTTCAGACACAGGCATGATTGATTTATTATTCTTATGCCATCAGTATTCGCGTTGTTGATTAAGAGTGCATTGACCCTAGATGAAAGTCAGTGACCGTATATGACAAATTCATGAGTAAGGAGTGCATCCATGGATGTAGTAAGCGTTGAAGCGAAAACGATAAAAGGATTAAAGATTCGTACTCGCAATCAAGATGAAATGAACCCAGATACCGCTCAGATTCCGGCGTTTGTACAAAAGGTCGATCAATTAGTAACGATCGACTATCCTGCCGGTGCTCGAGCTTATAGTGTGTATTTTAATTACGAGTCTGATGTAAATGGTGCATATGATTTGTTAATGGGCTCGGATAAGGTGGCTGCCAGTGAGGTGGCACTGGAAAGTATCACAATCCAAGCGGGGCACTATTTAAAATTCAGTGGTCAGGGAGAGTTTCCGCAAGCCATTATTGATACGTGGCAACGGATCTGGGCGTATTTTACATCGGATGAATGTCAGCATACTCGCCGCTATACCACAGATTTCGAATATTACGAAGGCCCAGATGCGGTCAGCATTTATATTGCCATTGATAATTAGAAGTAAGAGTGCAAATGAATAAAACGATAATTCAAGCGGATTACCATAACTCGCAACATGCCGAGCATATTGTGTTTTTAATGGACGCTTATGCATGTGACGTGATGGGTGGTGGCACCCCATTAAGTGATAGCGTAAAACAAAACCTGGTGCCAGAGATGGCAAGGCGTCCGCAATTATTTAGCTTTTTGTGTTATGTGGATGACCAACCGGCTGGTTTGGTGAATTGTGTTGAAGGTTTCTCAACGTTTTCCGCTAAGCCCTTGTTGAATATTCATGATGTCATAGTGTTGGATGATTTTCGTGGCCAAGGCATTTCACAAATGTTGTTGCAGCAAGTAGAGGACAAGGCCAAGTCTTTGGGGTGTTGTAAGGTTACTCTTGAAGTTCTAGAGGGCAATCACATTGCACAGCAATCTTATCATAAGTTTGGTTTTGCAGGATACGAGCTAGATCCTAACATGGGGAAAGCGATGTTCTGGCAAAAAGCCTTGTAACATATCTTCAGCCTTTTTCGTTAAGCACGTCTAATACTCGTTGCAAACGGGATAAGGCTGAGCGATCTTCCAAAATACTTTGTTGTAAATCCGGCTCTAGCTGAATAATAGAAAACACTTCAAAGCTGAATGCTTGTGCGGATTTTTGCTGCCACTCATCGGACTCTAAACGATGAATTACGTCTTTATCATTACCCGCAAAGGCGATTAAGCGGTGCAAAATTTTGTCTTTTAGTATTTCAGCTGCGCTGATTTCATCTGCTTGTAAAACCGTATCTAAATAAGGTCGACATTTGGCAATGGTAAAAGGCAGGGTTTGTACTTCTTCGATTAATTCTAAACGACGATCAACATAGACATTTATTAATAAGCGCCCATCATTGGTAATACTTACAAGTTCACACAAACCCGCGCTAAAAATTGGAAAGGGTTTATAGGTATCTTGGTTTTTACTCAAAGCTTCTTTTGTGGTTTCCGCTGGGGTCGCTTCATGAATGATCTTTTCAGTATGGCAAATGGCAATGGGCATCTTTTCTTCAAGACATTGCTGCACCATATTACGATACCTGGGTTCAAATACATGCAGAGGAAACACCATACCGGGAAAGACCACGCAATTGGGTATGGGAAACAATGCTATGTGTTCTAAGTGATCCGTATTCATTTGCTCGTGATTAGTTTGAATGTGTGGCGGCGTAGTGAGCTAGATCCACTAAGCGATTGGCATAACCCCATTCGTTGTCATACCACGCCACCAGTTTAATGAATTGATCGCTCAGCGCAATGCAAGCGTTGGCATCAAAAATGGCGCTGTGGGCATCGTGAATAAAATCACTACTGACCACGGCGTCTTCTGTATAGGCCAAAATATTTTTTAATTCGCTCTCAGCTGCGCGTTGTATTTCTTGTTTGATATCTGCAAACGTTGCTGGTTTTTTTAAGCGTAGCGTCAGATCCACAACGGATACATCTGTGGTGGGAACGCGAAATGCCATACCGGTTAATTTGCCATTAAGATCGGGGATTACTTTACCAACGGCTTTGGCGGCGCCGGTTGAGCTGGGAATGATATTGTTACCCATGGAGCGAGCACCGCGCCAGTCGTCGTCGATGGCGCTGTCCACGGTGCGTTGTGACGCAGTGGCTGCATGTACTGTGGTCATGAGGCCTTCTTCAATCCCCCACTTATCATGAATGACTTTCGCCAAAGGTGCTAAGCAGTTGGTGGTGCAACTGGCGTTAGAGATGACCAATTGCTCACTGAGAAACTCTGTATGGTTCACACCCATGACATACATGGGCGCATCAGGAGAGGGGGCGCTGATAATGACGCGATTGGCGCCCGCTTGTAGATGCCCAGAAGCCAGTTGTAAGGATGTAAAACGACCTGTGCATTCTAAAACTACATCACACTGGTGCTCTCCCCAGTGGCACGAAGCAGGATGGGTTTCATGGCTGATATTGATGGTGTGATCATTCACCATTAAGAAATGTTCTTTAAAGTGAATGTCTTGGCGTAGTTGTCCATGAATAGAGTCGTAGCGCAATAGATAGGCCATGTACTCGCTGCTCATGAGATCGTTGATGGCCACCACTTGAACGTCATCCCGTTGCAAGCACACACGCAGCGCCAAACGCCCGATGCGGCCGAAACCGTTTATGCCTACTCGTATTGTCATTATCCATCCCCTTTATGAGAGCGTGTTAAAAGTATAGAGGGGATACATGGCTTGGGTTTGAGTATTCGTTAAATGAAAGGAAAAATATGAATTATGAAGCGTGATTCATATTTAAATCATGCGTGATAATCAATGGTCTTATGCATAAAAAAGGCCAGATGTTAAAAATATATTTTTTGGCTTTATAAGTGACAAAAAATAAAAAATTTTTAAATTTAGGCATGACTTGTCCAAAAATAATGGTGTTTCCGCTGTTTATTTTCTTCTTCTTTTAAATCTCGTTGCTATACTCAAAGAGCGAATAAGAATAAATAAAGTGAGTCCTATCTCTTTTTAACCATTTCGCAGTACCTAGCAGTATGCCTCTACTGAAGACAGCATTAGGGTGAACGTTAGATTTGAGCGTTAGACTCCAATCAACATCCAGCCTGAGGGGGTCCCATGAAGCGAGTGGGAATTTCTGCTGTATCCGCTTTACTCTTATTATCCACTGCTCATTCGGCGTTTGCGGAATGGGGTCTGAATATGACTGAGGGTGTGACCAAGGTCAGCCAAAATATTCACGGCTTACACATGACGATATTTTATATCTGTGTGGTGATTGCCATCGTCGTGTTTGGTGTGATGCTTTATAGCATTATTTATCATCGAAAAAGTCGCGGCGCGAAAGCGGCTAATTTTCATGAAAGTACTACGGTGGAAATTCTCTGGACCATTGTGCCCTTGCTTATCTTAGTGGGCATGGCCATTCCGGCGACCTCATCTTTAATAGATATGTATGATGCAGACGATGCTGAAATTGATGTGCAGGTAACTGGTTATCAATGGAAGTGGCGTTATACCTATCTCAAAGAAGACGTGGATTTCTTTTCTGTTTTAGCCACATCCCAAGAGCAAATAAATAACACCGAAGAAAAAGGCGAGCACTATTTATTAGAAGTGGATAAGCCTTTGGTGTTGCCTGTTGATACTAAAATTCGTTTTTTATTAACGGCTCAGGATGTTATTCACTCTTGGTGGGTACCTGATTTAGCTGTGAAAAAAGACGCGATACCAGGCTTCATTAATGAGTCTTGGACCATCATAGATAAGCCAGGTATTTATCGTGGTCAATGTACGGAACTATGCGGTACCGGCCATGGTTATATGCCTGTGGTGGTGAAAGCGGTTGCGAAAGATGAATACGCGGCTTGGATTGCACAACAAGCGAAAGAACAAGCCGCCGCCCGCGAAGTGAAAGACATGTCCATGGAAGAACTCATGGCTCAAGGTGAAAAAGTTTACACCAGTAACTGCCTTGCTTGTCACCAAAAAAATGGCTCTGGTATGCCGCCTGTTTTCCCTGCGCTTAAAGGCAGTAAAGTGGCACTTGGGCCCATTGAAGATCACATCAAGATTGTCCTTCACGGCAAAAAAGGCACAGCCATGTCCGCCTTTGCCGAGCAGCTTAGAGTGAGCGATATCGCATCCGTGGTCACTTACGAGCGTAATGCTTGGGGTAACGATAAAGGTGATATGGCAACGCCTAAGCAAGTAAAACAAATTAAAGAATCTGGGAAATAGGAGGTGAAGTCATGTCGCATGCAATAGATTCAGCCGATCATCATCACGGCCCAGATAAAGGCATCTTACGCTGGGTTTACACAACCAATCACAAAGACATAGGCACCATGTATTTAATACTGGCGTTAGGTTCTTTGTTAATTGGCGGCACCATGGCGTTTGTGATTCGTGCCGAATTATTTCAACCGGGTTTGCAGTTGGTTGATCCAAACTTTTTTAATCAGATGACCACAATGCATGGTCTGATCATGGTGTTTGGAGCCATCATGCCGGCATTTGTGGGGCTAGCCAACTGGCTGGTTCCCATGATGATAGGCGCGCCTGATATGGCATTGCCGCGTATTAATAACTGGTCATTTTGGTTATTGCCATTCGCGTTTGGCATGTTGATTTGTACCTTGTTTATGGATGGTGGTGCACCTAACTTTGGTTGGACTTTCTATGCACCTCTTTCCACTACTTACGCGCCTCCTAGCGTGACGTTCTTTATTTTTAGTGTGCACATCATGGGTATCAGCTCCATCATGGGGGCGGTGAATGTGATTGTGACCATTTTCAATATGCGCGCCCCCGGTATGACATTTATGAAAATGCCATTGTTCGTTTGGACTTGGTTGATTACGGCATTTTTATTGATTGCGGTGATGCCAGTGTTAGCGGGTGTGGTGACTATGATGTTGATGGACATTCACTTCGGCACTTCGTTTTTTAACGCAGCGGGTGGTGGTGACCCTGTTATGTTTCAGCATGTGTTCTGGTTCTTCGGGCATCCAGAAGTGTACATCATGATTTTACCGGCCTTTGGTATCGTCTCTCACATTATTTCTACGTTTAGTCGCAAACCCCTATTTGGTTATACATCCATGGTATGGGCAACAGCGTCGATCGCAGTATTAAGCTTCATTGTGTGGGCGCACCATATGTTTACGGTGGGATTGCCATTAGTTGGGGAACTCTTTTTCATGTACAGCACCATGTTAATTGCAGTACCAACTGGGGTGAAAGTATTCAACTGGGTGACCACCATGTTCCGTGGCTCCATCAGTTTTGAAACGCCTATGCTGTTTGCTATTGCGTTTGTTGTGCTCTTTACCATAGGTGGTTTAAGTGGATTAATGTTGGCCATTGCCCCGGCGGATTTCCAATATCACGACACCTATTTCGTGGTGGCCCACTTCCATTACGTGTTAGTACCTGGTGCCTTGTTTAGTATTTTAGCGGCTGTGTATTACTGGTTACCGAAATGGTGTGGCCGCATGTACAACGAAACCCTAGGTAAGTGGCATTTTTGGATGAGCTTTATCGGCGTGAATATAACCTTCTTCCCGATGCACTTTGTGGGCTTAGCTGGTATGCCACGTCGTATTCCTGATTACGCTCTGCAATTTGCAGACTTTAATGCCATCGTTTCCGTAGGTGCCTTTATATTTGGTTTGAGCCAGTTGATTTTTGTTTACAACGTTTGGCGTACCACGATTGGTGGTAAAGGTGAAAAAGCGACGGATAAAGTGTGGGATGAACCAACCGGCTTAGAATGGGATATTCCAAGTCCAGCGCCGTACCACACATTCCAAGAGCCACCGGTTGTGAAATAAGCGAGGGTTTATGAAAAAAATGTCACCTTGGAAAATTTCATTGGTACCGGTTTTGATGTTTGGCTTCGGCTTTGCGTTAGTGCCTTTATATGATGTGTTTTGTGAGGTGACAGGTTTAAACGGTAAAAACTTTGAAGTTTTTACCGGTGATAAAACCACATTAGAAAATTCGGGTAATCATCAAACTGCTGTTTTGCAGTTCTTAGCCGATGCCGACAGTCGGGATAACTGGCATTTCAAGCCGGAGAAAAAATCCATGGAATTGCAGGCAGGTAAGCTGATGACCACCTATTATGAAGTAACTAATCCTTACGATTATCCAGTGACAATTCAAGCAGTGCCTAGTGTTGCACCCGGAGAATGGGCTGAATATTTAGTAAAGATTGAATGCTTTTGCTTTACCCAACAAGTTGTTCCGGCTCATTCGAAGGTGAAGTTGCCATTGCAGGTAACCTTGAGTGCCAAAGCACCTAAGGAAGTGAATCATTTGTCACTTTCTTATCGCCTTTATCAAAGTGAATCCCTAGGAGGTACATTTTGAACACACCTAAGTATTACGTTCCGGCACGTAGTCATTGGCCAATATTTGGCGCAGTGGCGGTTTTTTTAACGATTTTTTCCATGGCATCCATTATTCACCAAAGTTCACAAGGACATGTGGGCACGTTACCTGTGGTGATGGCTGTAATAGCAGGATTTTTAATGCTGTATATGCTGTTCGGTTGGTTTGGTGAAGTGGTGAGTGAAGGCTTAAGAGGCTTAAACAGCGATCAATTAAAGCGTTCTTTTCGTTTTAGTATGGGTTGGTTTATTTTTTCTGAGGTAATGTTCTTTGGTGCTTTCTTCGGCGCATTATTTTACGCCCGTACCTTTGCGGTTCCTTGGTTAGGTGGTGAAGGTGCAAAAGGCGAAGCGAATATGCTATGGGAAGGATTTGTTGCCCACTGGCCACTGTTAAAAACCCCAGACATGAACAGTTTTCCTGGAGCAATGGGGGTAATTGATGCGTGGAAACTGCCGTTTGTTAATACGGTTTTATTGATCGTTTCCAGTTTAACGCTAACACTAGCTCATCACTGTTTACGCTCAAAAGACAAAAAAGGTACGTTAATGTGGTTAGCCGTTACTTTGGCCTTGGGTTTTGCTTTCCTCTGTGTACAAGTTTATGAATATGGCCATGCTATTCACGAGCTTAACCTAACCTTGAACAGCGGGATTTATGGCTCGACTTTTTTTATGCTTACAGGGTTTCATGGTGCTCACGTGACCTTGGGTGGCATCATGATTTTCGTTATGTACTGGCGAGTTAAGAATGATCACTTCACCCCAGATGATCATTTTGGTTTTGAAGCGGCTGCTTGGTACTGGCACTTTGTGGATGTGGTGTGGTTAATGCTGTTTACATTTGTTTATGTATTTTAATGAAAAGATGCGAAGACTCGTCTTCGCATCTTTTAAGAGTAATGATCTAAAAAGAAATACAAGCCAATTAAAACAATGGTGCAAGCAGCAAACGCAACACGATATTTCAAACCCTTATAAGTGTTCACGGAACTTTTAGGGGCGGTCATCAAGTGATATAGACCGTAAAATAAAGCCGCGATACTGAATAATAAAAATAACAGAATGAGAGCCTTTAACATGTCGAATCCTTCTATTATGAATGTGAATCGGAATTGGCACTTTGTGATAAAGCCACTGTATAGCTTTATCATGCTGTTGGGTATAGGTATCTGTCTGACGGCTGCCTATTGGCAATATCAGAAAGCCATGTTTTACCAAGCCCCTGCGAGTCAAGTACGTCATATGCAAGGGACATTTCTCAATCAGTATAGCCACTTTCTGGATAATCAGACGCTAAATGGTCAAGCAGGGTATGCGGTAATTACCCCATTTCAATATGAGACTGACATATTCTTAGTGAACCGAGGGTTTGTCGGTTACGACAGTCGCGATGTTTTACCAACTATCCAAGCCGTGACGGGTGAGGTAACTATCGAGGGTCAATTAAAGCAGCATCATAAACCCTTACTTCTGAATAATCGTTTGCAAGATCCCCTAAAGGCGCGGATTCAATTTGTGGATGAAAAATACTTTTCATCCATTACCAGTCAAGCCGTGAGCGATGAAATATTTATGCAAAAATCAGGACCTGGTTTGCTACAAGCCTTTCCTGAAACCCAACCGTATTTAAGTCATCACCGTCATCAAGCGTATGCGTTGCAATGGTTTTTACTTGCCATATGCGGCGGCATCATTTGGTTGCTGGCCAGTATTAAGCGAGGTAAGAAGAATGCGTAAGCTACCCTTGGTTCTCATGCTATTAGTTTTAGTCGCACCATTTGCCGTTTCATTGGTGTTGCTTGATAACAAACAATCTATTGGTGATAAAGCAAGAGGTGAGTGGTTAGATCGAACCTATTATGTGGATGTAAATAAAGACAACAGTTGGCAATTGCTATGGCGTGAGCAAGATTGTTTACCTAACTGCGAATCTTGGGTAAATCTAATGCAGCGAGTAAAAATGGCATTAGGCAAAAACCAAGATAAATTGCAGCTTGCATCGACGAATTTAGAACCACTGGCGAATCTGCAATCTGGTTTATTTATCGCAAACCCTAAAGGTCTGGTGTTGCTTTCTTATCAAGCCAGTGAAGATGGCGCATACAATTTATTAAAAGATTTAAAAGTACTGCTCAAGCATAACGGCAATTAATTATAAAAATAAAACAGTGAGGTGTGCATGCGTCGCTTTGCCTTAGTCAATATCGTATTGGCATTGGTGGTGATTACTCTGGGGGCCCTGACTCGATTATTGGATGCAGGACTTGGCTGTCCTGATTGGCCCGTGTGTTATGGTCATCCATTCCCAGTTGCGAACGAGGCGGCACAAACTTTTATGCACTGGGATTTTGATTCAGGCAAAGCCTGGATGGAAATGATTCATCGCTACGTAGCAAGCTTTCTTGGTTTAAGCATTTTAATTCAAGCGATTTTAATTTGGCCTCGATATTTAGGTGCAGTGCGTTGGTTGGCTGTATTTTTATGTGGCTGGGTGGTGTTACAAGGTTTATTTGGCATGTGGACCGTGACATTACGCTTGTGGCCTCCTGTAGTGACTGCACATTTATTAGGTGGCGCAATCACATTAGGCTGCCAGTTTTTAATTTGGCGAGTACTCACCAGTAATCGTGAACCTAATTGGCGCTCTATGTGGAGTGTATTCGCATTGATTGTGTTTTTTCAAATGGCATTGGGTGCATGGACATCTACCCATTATGCCGGTCTCGCTTGCCCTGACTTTCCAACTTGCCAAGGTCGATGGTGGGTTGAAATTAATAGCGAAGTATTAGAGTCGCCCATGGTGGAAGGAGATGAGTACTTAGGTGGTCTTGCATCTAATCATCAACGCATGGCCATTCAATGGATGCACAGGCTAGGGGCGCTATTAGTGTTAGCCGCATTTATATGGCTGGCATTCAAACAAGCGATGCAAAGACGGGCATTGGTCATTTGTGCTGTTTTTTTGAGTGTGCAGATAACTCTTGGAATATTGAACGCGGTTTTACTCTTGCCGCTGTCTTTAGCGTTATTGCATAACACAGGAGCTATGTTGCTGTGGCTCAGTGCGTTAAATGGTTTAACAGCAGAACAAACAGAAGAAGAAACCCATTCAATCGCGCAAGAGCTTTTAGCTTAGGCGTTTATAACAATAAAAAGGTGCATTATGGAAAAAACCAGCGTGTGGCAAAGCAGTGTTAAATATTCCGCCACCTTAAAAGATTATTTTGCCATGACCAAGTTTAAAGTGGTTGCGGTCATGTTGTTCACCGTCATGGTGGGATTTTTATTAGCCAGTGATTTGGATATCGCTTTTTTAAAATTGATTTACACCTTAGTGGGTGTTGGTGCTTGTGCCATGAGTGGAGCCGTGCTTAATCATTTGGTCGATCGTTACCGCGATACAAAAATGCAACGTACTAAGCGTCGCCCAGTGGCCAGTGGTAAAGTTTCGGCAGAGTCTGCCTTTGTTTTTTCCATGGGCTTATTAGTGTTTGGAGCAACGCTTTTATATTGGCAATTAAATTTGTTAACCGCCATTTTGTCCGTTGCATCCATGTTTGCGTATGGTGTGATTTACAGCTTATGGCTAAAGCCTGCGACGCCACAAAATATTACGGTAGGTGGATTAGCCGGCGCTATGCCGCCATTGTTAGGTTACTGTGCGGTTACCGGGCAAGTGGGTCCGGAGGCTTTATTGTGGGTATTAATTATTTTCACATGGACACCGCCACATTTTTGGGCGCTAGCCATTTATAAGCGAGATGATTATGCCAAAGCTGAAGTGCCTATGTTGCCCGTTACCCATGGCATTGAGTTCACGGCATTCCAAGCGTGGTTATATTGTTTGCTGTTGTGCGTGGTCAGTATCGGTCCTGTCTTATTGGGCACCCAAGGTTTGGTGTATCTCACGATAGTGACATACATAAACGCGCGTTTTACATGGCTAACCTATCGTATGTGGTGCCAGCCAACAGACCCTAATGCGCGCCGAACTTTCCGTTATTCCATCGTATATATTTTATGGTTATTTGCAGCACTGTTATTGGATCATTATGTGCAGTTAATTGCATTTTAACCGCCTGTTAGCCACTATTTACACAGTAGGAGGATACTAAAACCCGGTGTCGAAAAGCGTGTAGGCAATGACTTTCGTTGTCCTTTTTGACTCAAACAAATAAGCGGAGGGATTTCCCTAGTCGTACGCTTCACTGAACAAAAACAACCAACCAAATTAGGGGAAGGTTATGTATCTACAACATATGTTCGGATTGCTGTATCACCCAAAATCAGAGTGGGATTCGATTAAAAAAGAAAACCACAGCTTGGGTCATATCTATTTAACGCATTTACTCTTTTTAGCGGCTATTCCACCGTTTGCGCTTTTGGTCGGCGTGACGCAAGTGGGTTGGAGCTTCGTGGGGAAAGAATTCTATTATCTGAGTTTTGAGTCGGCGCTACCCTTAGCAGGGGCGTTTTATTTGGCGTTGTTGGCGGGTATGTTCTTCATGGCATACACCACTTATTGGATGGAGAAGACTTTTGGTGCAGAGGCCAGCTTAGAACGCTGCTTGTTATTCACAACGTTCACCTCAACCCCTATGTTTTTGTCCGGCTTAATTGGCTTGATACCAATCCTTTGGTTGGATGTGTTTGTAGTCATGGCCGCAGTATCCTATACCGTGTATCTGCTGTATGCGGGTGTGCCTATCTTTATGAACATCCCTGAAGAGCGTGGCTTTATTTTTGCCAGTTCGATTTTGACCGTGGGCCTGTGTGCGCTAGTGGGCATGATGGCCACTACGGTTATTATTTGGGGAATGGGCTTTGCTCCGCAGATTTTATTAAGCCAATAGGGTATGATGTAGCCTTCGGTTAAAAACAGATTATTTAACCCGTGCAAGCCCGAGGAAACTCGGGCTTTTTTTGTCCATTTTTCAGTGGGTGTTTGTCAGGAGTTTTTTAGTAATTCTTGGCGCTTTTTCTCGTACTCGTCGTAATCTTCGATATCATCACACTCGATTTTTCCAGTTTTCTCCAAGCATTGATTGCGCTTTACGTTGTCGTAAATGGCTTGATTTGAGCAAGCAGTTAAAGCGATTACCCCTAACAGAATCAATAAGCGCACCATGGTTTCTCCTTGTTTTAATTTCCTTAGTAAGGCGTATGAAACCCAACTACACTAATAAGAGCAAGTGTTTTGGATGTGCGGTTAAATGGACGAAAATAGCGCGGACTTTATGGACCTCAAACTGAGTCCCGGCCAGTTATTGCAGCTGGAGTTTGAGGGCTATATGGGTGAGCGAGACAAGTCTGTATTGGTGGGCTATCGCCGCCATGCATCAATTCTTGTGACCACTCCCATAGGTCGTACCGCTAAGGTGGGTGAAAAGCTCAATGTGCGCTTCTTTTATGGGCGCTTAAGCAGTGCTTGTGCCTTTCAATCTGAAGTACTGCATACCACTAAACTTCCCTTTGCTCACATGCATATCAGAATCCCTGAATCTGTGGTGGTGGGCGAGGTGAGACAAAACGTTCGCGCCGATGTGGAGGTAGTGGCTCGTGTGGATTACACCTTGAAGGGGGATAAACAAACCACAACCGCTAAAATAGTGGATTTGAGCTTAAATGGCGCACGTATCCTTGGGCGTAAGTTTGAGTTTGATTCCGGTGATGAGATCTTATTGATCTTTAAAATTAATGTGACGGAAATCGAGTACGAGATCACGGTACAGGCCACGGTTCGATCCGTCTCCACCATAGACAAAGGGCTGGCAGTGGGTCTGCAATTCCATGACTTGCCGGCCAATGACAAAATTGCCTTGCAGGCCTTTGTGTTAACCCATGTACATGATTTGTAAGTAGGCCCGTTTACTGGGATGAACACAGTGTTTTCCGGTTTCCTCGATAGGTATAAACAGGTATAATTTCGCCCCTATTTTTAGCTCTTTAACACAGGATTTGCCATGCGCTGTCCGTTCTGCGGTGAACAAGATACAAAAGTGATCGACTCGCGCTTAGTGGCCGAAGGCGAACAAGTTCGCCGTCGACGCCAATGTCAAGCCTGTGACGAGCGTTATACCACGTTTGAATCCGCAGAATTGCTGATGCCTAAATTGGTTAAGAGCAATGGCACCCGTGTTCCTTTCGATGAGCAAAAGCTCCGTGCTGGTATGCAGCGCGCCCTAGAAAAACGCCCTGTGAGCGTTGAAGATGTCGAAGCCTCCCTGTTACATATCATGGCTAAATTGCGCGCCACTGGTGAGCGTGAAGTTAAATCTCGCTTAGTGGGAGAATTGGTTATGGATGAACTGCGCAAGCTGGATCAAGTGGCCTATGTACGTTTTGCTTCGGTTTATCGTAAATTCCAAGACATAGATGAATTCCGCCAAGAAATTGATCGTATTCGCCATGACAGCCGTAAGAACGAAGCTCAGCTAGACATTCTGGCCGATGACCCAGAGCTTGCTCCATGAGTCATCAGCTATACATGGCGCGAGCCATCGAACTGGCCAAACGTGGTTTGTATACCACAGACCCTAACCCACGAGTGGGCTGTGTCATCGTAAAAGATGGCCAGGTGATCGGAGAAGGATTTCATCGTAAAGCCGGTGAAGGCCATGCGGAGGTCAATGCCTTAGCTATGGCCGGAGACAAAGCGAAAGGGGCCACGGCTTATGTAACACTTGAGCCTTGTAGCCATTTTGGGCGCACCCCACCTTGTAGTGATGGCTTGATTAAGGCGGGCATTCGCCATGTGGTGTGTGCCATGAAAGACCCAAACCCTCAAGTCAGTGGGCAAGGGTTCGCTAAGCTGATTGAAGCGGGTATTGATGTGACCTTAGGGGTCTTGGAAGACCAAGCCCGTGCATTGAACCCAGGATTCATTAAGCGTATGGAAAGCGGTATGCCGTTTGTACGTTTAAAAATGGCGGCCAGTCTAGATGGTCGTACCGCCATGCAAAGTGGCGAAAGCCAGTGGATTACAGGACCTGCGGCACGCCAAGATGTACAGCGTCTTAGAGCGAGAAGTTCGGCCATAGTCACTGGTATTGAAAGCATTAAACAGGATGATTCCTCGTTAACCGTACGTGCAGAAGAATTAGGCTTAGAAAAAGACTGGGCGGATGAAATTGCACAACGCCAACCCTTGCGCGTGGTACTGGATAGCAAGGGTCAGATTTCTAAAGATGCCAAAATTCTGCAACAACCGGGTACCACACTGGTGGCGGTGCGCCATGGTGTGCAGTTGCATGGGGTGGAAACGCTGCCTTTGAATCACGATGAACAGGGCTTGGACTTAACCGCCTTGTTGAAAGAGTTAGCCCTGCGTCAGTGTAACGAGGTGTTGGTGGAAACCGGCGCCACCTTGGCGGGGGAATTTGTACGCCAAGGGTTGGTGGATGAGATGGTGCTGTATATGGCACCGTGTTTATTAGGGTCCGATGCCAGAGGCTTAATTAATTGGCCCATGACCACCATGGCAGAAAAACAGACATTAAATATTTTAGATAACCGCATGGTGGGCCAAGACATTCGCCTGACCTTGGGTTTTCAACGCTAGGTAGTTAGAACGTGTTCACAGGCATTATCGAAGCAAAAGGCAAGGTGCTGGCAAAGCAGGCTCAAGGTGGGGACTTAAAGGTGACCCTTGAGACAGGCGCGTTGGACTTATCCGATGTGAAACTAGGCGACAGCATTGCGGTGAATGGTGTGTGCTTGACCGTGGTTGCGCTGACCGGTACGGGTTTCAGTGCCGACATCAGTAATGAAACCCTTGCCCATACCCGTTGGTCTGACATTAATTTGGGCGATACGGTGAATCTAGAAAAAGCGTTAACTCCCACTACTCGTTTAGGTGGGCACCTAGTTAGTGGTCATGTGGATGGCATTGGCCAAGTAATCGAGCGTAGCGAAGATGCACGCTCCATTCGTTTTAAAGTACAAGCGCCCAGTGAACTGGCGCGATACATTGCTCACAAAGGTTCCATCACAGTGGATGGCGTGAGTTTAACGGTGAATGCGGTAAACGCTGACGTGTTTGAATTAAACATCGTGCCCCATACCGCAAAGGAAACCACCTTGTACGAGTATGCACCGGGTCGCAAGGTGCATTTGGAAGTGGATTTAATTGCCCGATATTTAGAACGTCTAATTTCAGGGCAAACGCAAACTAAAGAATCCAATTTGAGTGTGGGCTTTTTAGCTGAGCACGGATTCATATAAACCGATTAAATTTAAAAATAGAGTAGCAGCATGGCTTTAAATACAACCGAAGAAATCATAGCCGATATTCGTGATGGCAAAATGGTTATCTTGATGGATGACGAAGATCGCGAGAACGAAGGTGACATTATTGTTGCGGCAGAAAAAGTGACGCCAGAAATCATCAACTTTATGGCGAGTAAGGCCCGTGGTTTGATTTGCTTAACTTTGACGCCAGAGCGTTGTGATTATTTGGGCTTGCCTTCCATGGTATCGGGCAATGGTTCTAAATTTTCTACACCGTTTACGGTTTCAATTGAAGCGGCAGAAGGCGTGACCACGGGTATCAGTGCAGCGGATCGTGCCGTAACGGTACAAGCGGCGGTGAACCCAATGAGTAAACCCGATGCCATCGTGCAACCGGGCCATATTTTCCCATTGCGTGCGCAAGCCGCTGGTGTATTAGCCCGTGCAGGTCACACTGAAGCCGGTTGTGATTTAGCACGCTTAGCAGGTTTACAACCAGCGGGTTGTATCGTTGAGATCATGAACGAAGACGGCACCATGGCGCGTCGTCCTGAGTTAGAAGAATTTGCAAAAGAACACGGTTTAAAAATCGGTACTATTGCCGATTTGATTCAATACCGTATGGCTAACGAACAAACCATCGAAAAGCTGAGTACAGATACCATTAACACCGTGCACGGTGAGTTCGAATTACACGTTTATCGTGACACCATTAACGGTGATTCTCACCTAGCCATTACCAAAGGGGATATTCCTAAAAGTGATGCGCCTTTGATTCGTGTGCAGGCCGCCGAAACGTTACGTGATGTGATTGGTGCTTTGATGGCTAACAGCGAAAGCTGGTCATTAAGCAATGCGCTTGAAGCCATCTCACAAGCGGAAGCAGGTGCATTGGTCATTTTAAACGCCGGTGAGAAAGAAGATATTTTAACGTCCATTGAAACCTTCTTTGGTCGTCAAAAACCACAACGTACCACTGACGTGGATAGTTCAGGTGCGTATGTGACCATTGGTACTGGCTCGCAAATTTTGCGTGACCTAGGTGTTACCAAGATGCGTCTGCTGAGCAGTCCAATGAAGTTTGCAGGCATTTCGGGCTTTAATTTAGAAGTGATTGAATACATCCCTTGTAAGAATTAAGCGCCACTTAAACGAACATAATTAATATTTGTAAAGGTAATGAACATGAAAACAATTGCAGGAAGCTTCACTAAAATGGAAGCCAAATTCGCCATCGTGCAAACCACATGGAACGAATTTGTGGTCAAAACACTGGTTGAAGGCGCCGTGCGTGGTCTTACGCGCCACGGTATCAGCGAAGATGATATCACCATCGTACATTGCCCTGGTGCTTTTGAAGTGCCATTAGTGGTTAAAAAATTAGCTGAAAGTGGCAAGTACGATGCAGTGATTGCATTAGGTGCTGTGATTCGTGGTTCGACACCGCACTTTGATTACGTTGCAGGTGAAGCGGCGAAAGGTCTTGGCCAAATCGCATTAAACTCTGGTGTGCCTGTATCATTTGGTATCTTGACGGTTGATACAATCGAGCAAGCCATTGAACGCGCGGGTACCAAAGCCGGTAATAAGGGTGAAGAGTCTGCGTTAAGCGCATACGAAATGGTCAGTCTGCTTAAGCAGCTGGAGGCTTAATGAACGACAAAGCGATTTCACGTAAAGATCACAGCGGCCGCCCGAACCCGGGCGCTCGTCGCAAGGCGCGTCATTACGCTATGCAAGCCTTGTATCAATGGGATATGGCCGGCGCTAGCTTAAATAAGATTGAAGCTGAGTTCTTAGTTGATAACGACATGACTCACGTGGATACGGAATACTTCCGTGACATCTTACGTGGCGTACCTAATAACTTGGGCGAGTTGGATGATATGCTGACCCCTTGTTTAAGTCGTGGTATGGATGAAGTGACGCCAGTAGAAAAAGCCATTTTACGTTTAGCGGCATTTGAATTAGCTCATCGTATTGATGTGCCGTATCGTGTGGTGATTAACGAAAGTGTTGAACTTTCTAAAAAATTTGGTGCTACCGAGAGTCATAAATTTATCAATGGCGCACTGGATAAACTTGCACAGAAAGTGCGAGTGGTTGAAATAAAAAAATAAGAATTTCATTTTCTTGAAACATCAAGAAAATCCTAAAGGCGAGAGTAAGCGGTGAACGAATTCCAACTCATTCAGCAGTACTTTCAACAACCCAATCTCGCCTTTTCTAATGCTTATCTTCGCCATGGAATTGGCGATGATTGCGCAACTCTGAATATCCCTTCTGAATTTGATTTACACCTTTCATTGGATACCTTGGTGGAAGACGTGCATTTCCCAAAACAGGCTAATGCTTTTGATATTGCCACGCGCGCATTGGCGGTAAGCATCAGTGATCTTGCGGCCATGGGGGCCATTCCGATTGGCTTTACACTGGCCATCACCTTACCCAGTAATGACGAGTCTTGGATCAAAGCATTCACGGCTGGGGTTGCACAGGCTGCACAGTTTTATCATTGTCCGTTAATCGGTGGCGACACGACAAAAGGGCCGTGTTTGGTTTTAAGTTTACAAGTGCATGGCATAACCCCTAACGGCAAAGGCCTATCTAGGGGAGGTGCTCAATTGGGTGATAAGGTGTATGTGAGTGGTAATCTTGGAGATGCCGCTGGTGCTTTGCCTATGGTGCTTAACGATCCAAGTTTAAATACAGGGTTGGCCCAGCAATATTATGCTCCTATAGCACAAATTGAATTTGCACAAGCTATAAAAGGCTATGCCAGTAGTTGTTTGGATATTAGCGATGGCCTTGTGCAAGACTTGAATCATTTATGTAAAGCCTCGAATGTGGGAATGGTGATCGACCCAGGTTTAATTCCCATGTCGGATGAGTTATTGAAAACCTATGGTAATGCACAAGCATTAACGTATGCCCTGTCTGGGGGGGATGATTATCAACTGGCTTACACAGCAGAAGATTGCCAGTATGGCATTTGTATTGGCGAAGTCGTTGCCGGTGAAAAAGTTGAAGTTAAAGGTATGACACTGGCCGCGGGTGGTTATCAGCATTTTTAATGGTAATGACCAGCTATAAAAAAGCCTAATAGCTATACGCTTTTTCTTGGCTTGGGCAACTCGAGAGGGCCAAAGGGCTCTTGAAGTGATGAGATACAAAAAAAGCCCAGCTGTCACCAGCTGGGCTTTTTATTTGAAAATTAAGCTAGGAGCTTATTTTTCCATGTTAGCAATTTCTTTCGCTAACTCATCATAGCCTTTCTTGGCTTGGAACTTCTGCCAAAGGGCTTTCTCGTTGTTCATAGACGTTTTAAGAGCCGTCTCGTGGATTAGGCCAGCTGCTTTGTCATCTAGGCCAACCAATACGTATAGAGTACCGTTAGGGCTGGTTTTAGATTTGTACATGCGAGTACCAACAAGGGTTTCGTTGGTGATCTGTTTAGTCACAGATGTATTTACTTTATCCACAGTTTCGCTGTCGCCCACACCCGTGGTTTCAGCAAATTGCTTAACCATGTTTTGTACTTGTACTTTCATCATTTGTGCAAGTTGAACACGGGCAGCGGCAGTCGCTTGTTGTTTCATGAAGTTCATACCAGCGCCAGACTTGTCTGCGCTACCTACGGCAGAAACCGCTAGACCTTCAACTGGCTCGTCGCAAACCCAACCTGGAGCGGCAGTTTGTGGAGCATCTGGGAAGGTACAATCTAGTACGACTTGTTTCTCACCGCCGCCAAAGCAAGCAGTTAATGAAAGGGTTAAGGCACTGATGCCAAGTACACGAGTTAGGGCCATCTTCTTCTCCTTGAAGGAAATTGTGTTTAGGATGTTGTAACCTTAACCAATAACCTCACTTCTCGCCAGAGTTTCCCATGAAAAAAATGTTAAAAATGACAGTATCTGTGACTTGGTTAAGCAGTGCGTTACTGATTTTAAGTGCTTGTGCCGTGTCACCAAAAAGTGAGCGACCATCATGGATTGATACCCCAACTCATCATCAGGCTGTAGGCAGTTGTGGTACCCATGCATTAGGTCGCTACAAACAGCAAGAATGTGCCATGTCGCGAGCGCGTTTGGAGTTAGCAGCACGTAAGGGAGTGGAAATATCGGCGGTGTCCGTAATGACGGAAAGTGCGACTAATTTATCGAGTCAAAGTACCTTGAATGGCAAGGTGGAACAACAAGTGAATAACACCATTAAAACTCGCTTGGTGGATAGTTATCACGATAAGGCTCAAGACATTATCTGGGTGTTACTGGAAGAAAATTAAGGCACAAAAAAAGCGCGTTCATTACGCGCTTTCTTCTTGGTCCTGTGCTTCATCAACAGGCCGCTTTTTCTCTACCATGCGGCCAAAGAAAATCCCAATCTCGAATAATAAATACATAGGTAGGGCCAATATCGTCTGACTGATCACATCAGGAGGGGTGACTAACATTCCCACCACGAAGCAGCCTACAAAAATATAGGGACGCTTTTCTGACAAACTGGCCACAGAGGTTATTCCCGTCATGATCATGAGAATAGTGGCAATGGGAATCTCAAATGCGATTCCAAAGGCAAAAAAGATCTTAAGGATGAAATTTAATATGTTGTTAATGTCTGGTAAGAAGTTCACGCCTTCTGGACCAATAGCCGTAAAGAAGCCAAATGCCAATGGCAACACGACAAAATACGCAAAGGCGATACCGGCATAAAATAAAAAAACGCTACTGACAAGCAAGGGGATAGCGAAGCGCTTTTCGTGTTTATAAAGCCCAGGCGCAATAAAAGACCAAGCTTGATGCAGGATAAAGGGTATCGCAATAAAAACAGCGGCAAAGAGTGTGAGCTTAAACGGCACCAAGAAAGGTGAAGCAACACCGGTTGCGATCATGTTGCTGCCTTCAGGCAATAATACTTCTAATGGCTTGGAAATGAATAAATACAGCTGATTTGAAAAACTGTATAAAGCAATAAAGATCAACAAGATCAAGCCAACGGCTTTTAGTAAGCGATTACGCAGTTCAATTAGATGTGTAATCAAGGGTTGCTGTTGCTGCATTTGTGCTTGTTCTTCTTTGGTTTGCTTCACCACTATTTGTCTCCTTGCTTGGTTTCAGAAGGAGTTGGGGCGATGGAGTTTTCTTCAAGCGGCTGAGTCTGTGGAAAATCCTTATGCTCCTGCTCTTGCTGTTCACGAGCTAACTGAGCGGCTTGCTCTTCCGGTGACATATAACTGTGATGACTGTCTTTGAGTTTTTCTTGTAACTCTTGTTGACGCACTTCTCGTTCTATCTCTTGTTGAATACCACTCATGGTGCGACGGATACGCCCAAGCAATAGTCCAAGTGTACGAGCGGCTTTCGGTAAGCGTTCAGGGCCTAAAACAATTAAGCCGAGTACGCCCACCACTAAGAGTTCAGCAAAACCAATATCAAACATAATGACTTCTTAATGATTATTTAGTTTTGTCTTCTTCTTTTGCTTTTTCAGAAAACTGAGCATCGGCTTGCTTGTTCTCTAGCTTATCGGCTTCTTCTTTTTTCTCATCGTCGTTCATGGCTTTTTTGAAGCCTTTTACAGCACCGCCTAAATCACCACCGAGTGTGCGTAGTTTTTTTGTGCCGAAAATTAAAATTACCACCACAAGGATGATCAGTAATTGCCAAATGCTAATGCCACCGAACATGATGTTCTCCTTAAAGATAAATGTTTGTTTAAAAACCGGTTAGTTTTGGGCCTGCCAACACATGCCAGTGCATGTGAAACACTTCTTGCCCACCTTTTTCGCCGTTATTGCTGATTACTCGAAAACCTTCGAGATGCTCCTGCTTGGCGATGGTATTAATGCTTTGTAACACTTGAGTGACAACCGGCCATTGGTGAGATTGCGTGGCAGATAAATTCTCGATGTGTTGCTTAGGAATAACAAGAATATGAGTGTCGGCTTTGGGGGCAATGTCATGAAATGCCAAAACGTTCTCATCTTCATAGACTTTATTACAAGGGATATCCCCTTTAACAATGCTACAAAAAATACAGTCACTCATAATTGCCGATACTCTTTATTTACTGCGGTTGGCTTTTTCTTCAAGCCCTGACAAATTAAAACGGCGTTTTAATTCCTCTAGAACCACTTGCGGGTCTTCCCCTAGCTCCGCCAACATTACCATGGTGTGGAACCAAAGGTCAGCTGTTTCGTAGATTACATCTTTATTATCACCAGATGCTTTCGCATCTTTGGCTGCAATGATGGTTTCAGTGGCTTCTTCACCCACTTTTTCTAGTATTTTGTTCAAGCCGTTGCGATACAGGCTTGCCACGTAAGAGCTGTCGGCGTCTGCGGATTTACGCTCTTCTAAAATTTTGCCTAATTGGCTGATTACGTCGCTCATAATCACTCCTTTATTCTGTTTCGATCATACCCCATCTATTCTGGGGACAATACCGCTAATCTGGCAATTAGCCGCGCAGGGCTAACCAGCTCAATCCTAATAATACCAATGTCATGCTGGCGGATTGGCCCCAAAGAAATGGGCTGTGTAATCCCACCAGACCTAACGCACTTAAGATGATACCAATACTTCTGTGTTTACGGCGCTGGCTTTGTTGCTGTAGTTGCTGTTCGATGGCATCAAGCTTGGCGCCCAGCTTTTGTTGCTGCTGCGGATACTGGCCTAAGGTGAGCAAGGTGTTGCGAATGGTCTCTGGCATATGTGGCGCGTGTTGAATCCAAGCAGGGGCTTGGCGTTTCAGTTCGCGCCAGATGGCTTTCGGCCCAATGCGATTATGCATCCATTGTTCAAGATAGGGCTTGGCCGTGTTCCATAAGTCCAGTTGTGGATACAACTGACGACCCAGACCTTCAATATTGAGCAAGGTTTTTTGTAGTAACACCAGCTGAGGTTGCACTTCCATATTAAAACGACGAGCGGTTTGGAATAAACGCAACAGTAACTGCCCAAAGCTGATTTCGGCTAAGGGTTTTTCAAAGATGGGTTCACACACACTGCGAATGGCGGCTTCGAACTCATTGATTTTTGTGTTACTGCCTACCCAACCAGATTCCACATGCAAGCGTGCCACTTCGTGATAATCCTGATTGAAGAAGGCTAAAAGATTGCGTGCGAGATAATCTTGGTCGGTTTCACTTAAGGTGCCGACGATGCCGCAATCGATGGCAATATACTGAGGTGTCTGCGGATCGTTATGGGCCACAAAGATGTTGCCTGGGTGCATGTCCGCATGGAAAAAACTGTCACGGAACACTTGGCGAAAGAAAATTTCCACACCACGCTCAGCAAGCACTTTCATATTGGTGCCACGTTCAATGAGCTGATCCACATCACCAATTGGCGTGCCGTAGATGCGCTCCATTACCATGACATTCGGGCGGCAATAATCCCAGTACACTTCAGGTACATATAACAATGGGCTGTCGGTAAAGTTACGGCGCAATTGCGAAGCATTAGCCGCTTCGCTCATAAGATCTAGCTCACCGAAAATGGTGTGTTTGTAATCCGTCACCACTTCAACTGGACGTAAACGCTTGCCATCGCGGGCGTAACGTTCCATTAATTTTGCGGCCATCATCATGATAGCGATATCTTTGTTGATGGTTTTTTCTAAGTTAGGGCGAATGACTTTTACCACCACATCTTCGCCGCTTTTGAGTTTGGCACTGTGTACTTGAGCGATGGATGCAGATGCTAAGGCATGGGCTTCAAACTCGCTGAAAATAGACTCAATGGGCTGCCCTAGGCCTTGCTCGATAATACGACGGGCGACTTCAGGCTTGAATGGCGGTACCTTGTCTTGCAACTTAGCCAGTTCTAATGCCAAGTCTTCGGGTAATAAATCTTTGCGCGTGGAGAGTAGTTGTCCGAACTTAATGTAGATAGGACCCAATGCCACTAGTGCTAAGCGCAAACGTTTGGCTTTGGGTACGCGTTTAGGGATTGGGTTTAAACGCCAAGGGGCCAAATAAAACGCCAAGCGTAAATACCAAGGCAACAAGCTCACAGGAATAAAATCATCTAAGCGGTATTTGCTAAAGACATAAAGTAGTGTGAGTAGGCGTTTAAATTGGGTCATATTATTGGGCTGCGTTTTTTATTTTTGCGGCGAGGCGCTGCACGCGGGCTTCAAGACGCTCGGCATCTTGCTTTAATTTGCCGATGGCCATGAATTGGCTTTCCCCTTCTAATTTATGGGGGGCTAACTGCAATTCGTCTCGTACGTATTCTGTTGTGTCTTGCTGAAACTTTTCGCCGGCTTGTTTTAACCAGCTGCCTAAGCGGCGTAAATTTTTGCCCACAACATGGGCGACAACAGGGCCGGTGAACTCACTGATCATGGCTTCAAAATCAATGTTCAGTTGGCTCATGGCTTCGGCGAGCCCCATGGCCAACTGGCTGGAACCTTGAATTTGAATGTCGCTTTTCATTAGCGCGGCATGTTTATCTTCATGGCGGGCCAAGTTGATAAAGGCGTTTAATTCACCGCTGAGTTTGGCATCTGGCGTGGCTTCATAATGGGCCATTAAGCGCATTTCATTGCCAAATGCCACATAAATGGTGGTGGCCGGTTGCAGGATTTCAATGGCGAGCACTTTAGGCGCCAGCGTCGCTAGTTTTTGTGCGGTGGCGGCGTCGTAACGTAAGGCTTTGTTGATGGTGCGTTCTGCTGCCGCCAGCGCGCCTTGAATCACTGTTTGATCCATTGTCATTCCTTAGGGTTTGATACCTTTATGTAGAGCAACAATGCCACCGGTTAGGTTGTGGTATTCACAATTGGCAAAACCAGCATTTTCAAACATGGCTTTTAACTCATCTTGTCCAGGATGCATGCGAATGGACTCGGCTAGATAGCGATAGCTGTCAGCGTCATTGGTGATGAGTTTGCCCATGAAGGGAAGTGCTGTGAAGCTGTAAAGATCGTAAGCTTTTTTCAATAGTGGATTATTGGTCTTGGAAAACTCTAGCACTAATAAGCGGCCACCGGGTTTGAGTACGCGATTAAATTCACGCAGGGCCTGGTCTTTGTCAGTCACGTTGCGTAGACCAAATGCCATGGTCACTACATCAAAGCTGTTATCTTCAAATGGCAGACACTCGGCGTTCGCTTGTACACATTCGATGTTGCCACTGTAGCCTTTATCCAATAAACGATCACGGCCCACTTTCAGCATGGAATCATTGATGTCGGCTAATACGACTTTGCCTTCTGGTCCCACCAAGTTGGAAAACTTCATGGTCAGATCGCCCGTGCCGCCGGCGATATCTAATACCGTGTCGCCTTTGCGAACTCCAGTGAATTCCATGGTGAAGCGCTTCCATAAACGGTGAATGCCAAACGACATGAGGTCGTTCATCACATCGTATTTGGCTGCAACACTGTGGAAAACTTCGGCAACCTTGCCTTGTTTTTCGTCGGCATTAACTGTCTGGTAACCAAAGTGGGTGGTTTTCTTCTCGGACATGGCGTGGGGCCTGATTCTAACAACGATAATTGGGGGCTATTCTAGCCCGCTTGGGGGAAGATGTCTTGTGGGCTGGCCTAATCCACTGACTTAAACTGGATCATGCCGGATTCGCGGGTTTTTCCAGCGTTAGCCAATTTTTCAAGATAGGTTTGCCAGAATTGATCCTGTTGCTCGCACAGCTCTTGTAAATAGGGCCAATTGAACAGGCCTGAGTCATGACCATCATCGAAGCTGATTTTCAGCGCGTAGTTACCCACAGGCTCCAGCTTCAGGATGCGCACGTCTTTTTTGCCGTATTGCAGCACTTCATTGCCCACCCCATGCCCGCGGACTTCCGCGCTTGGGCTGTGTACACGTAAGAACTCGGCACTTAGGGTAACCGGGGTGTTTTGCCAAGCGAGTTCCAACTGTTGAGATTGCTTGTGGAATTTAATTAACGATGGAATGCTCGATTGGCTCATAGGTTAACCGCTGATCATTTGTTCGGGAGTGAGATTTGGGCTGCCGTTGCCAGCATCCTGCGCCTGTTTGACCAAACGAATCAGGCGCTCATTCATAGGAGTGGGGATATTAACACGTTTTCCCAAATTCACGATTTCTCCCGAAATGTAATCCACCTCCACTGGGCGATGATTTTGTAAATCCTCCCACATGCTGGAACGAGCATCTGGATCAATGGCCAGCATCTTGTGGGCAACACGTTTAAATAGAAAATCCGGTAGGCTTAAAATGTAAGGGATGACAGTGACAGGCACCGCAGCCACTTGCCCAGGTTTAATGCTTGCGGCTTTTAATACGGCCAGACCTTCATTTAAACATTGGCTATAAATACGACGATAGCCGCGGGTTTCTAATTGCTGTTTTAACGGCACACCGGACAACGCATTGACCGGGTTGTTTAAATTTAATAACAACTTACCCCACATAATATTGAGCATGTCATCCTTTAATTCCAAACCCAGTTGAGCGGCATCGGCCAGTTGTTTTAACGCTTGTGCCTTAGGATGATTTTGGCAATACAAAATACCTTCTGTGCCGCAGTGATAATGCCCCTCATTTTGATATACCACGTTGTACGGCACCATCACAGGTAAGATGGTGTGATTTGGCAAACTGGTTTTTAACGTATCGGTATTGCCCATGCCGTTTTGTAAAGAAAAGATGGTGGCTTGTTGATTGCCGCTCACCACAATCGATTGGGCCATGGCTTGAGTGTCTTTACTTTTGACGCACACTAAAATCAAATCCGCATCATGTAAAACGGATTCGTCTGTGGTCACATGAAATTGATCAGAAGATAGCTTGGCATGAAAACCCGTCCAATCAGAAAGGGTTAAACCATGTTGGTTTAAGTCACTTTGTACCCGTTCACGGGCTAGAAAGTGCACATTAGCGCCACCCGCGGCTAAGCGTCCTCCCACATAACAGCCGATGCTGCCAGCGCCAGCGATGACGATTTTTAAAGATCTCATAGCATGTCCTTTAATGAATTTATGGCATAAAGATTACATGAAAGGATTCTACATTTTAGGCCAAATGTTAGGCATTGACGGTCAGTTTTTCGTAATGAGGTATAAGCTTAACGTAATCTAATAAGTGATTTGAAAATCGCTTTTAATTTCAGGTATTTGAATCGAAGATTATTAAAAAAGACAATCTAATTAAAGTGATCACTTAACTTGTATGCATAATGATTAATAACCACTGGAAGTTCTATTTTAAGAGCATATACTTTTGACACTTTAGTGAGTTTTTGCTGAAACGTTATGAATGCAAGCAAGATTAATTCGTATTTATAGCTGCAAAAACATCCCAATGAAATTAACAAGAAAGGAGTGTGCTTGTGAAAGGTGATGATAAGGTCATTAAATTATTGAACACTTGCCTAGAGAATGAATTGGTGGCCATTAACCAGTATTTTCTTCACGCTCGTATGTTTAAAAATTGGGGCTTAGAAGGCCTTGATAAAGTGGAATACAAAAAATCCATTAAAGACATGAAGCAAGCGGATAAAATTATCGAGCGCGTTTTGTTCTTAGAAGGTATTCCAAATCTGCAAAAGCTAGGTAAGTTGTTTGTGGGTGAAAATCCAAAAGAGATGTTGGAATGTGATCTAAAACTGCAAGACATCAGCTTAACAGCTTTGCGTGATGCCATTGTTTATTGTGAGTCGGTATCGGATTTTGTTACCCGTGACATGCTGGGTGAAATCTTAGAGGATGAAGAAGAGCATTTCGATTGGATTGAAACACAACTGGATCTTATTGATAAAATAAGCATTGAGAACTATTTGCAATCTATGATGCACGACGATTAACCGGAGAAAGATAATGAAAGGTAATAAAAAAGTCATCGATACTTTGAATTCATTGCTTGCCGGTGAGTTAACTGCAATGGATCAGTATTTCATTCATTCAAGAATGTATGAAGACTGGGGTTTAAATAAACTCTATGAACGTATTGCGCACGAAATGGAAGATGAAACGGGTCATGCGGATTTGATGATCAAGCGTATTCTGTTTTTGGAAGGTTTCCCTGATATGGTGAAACGTGAGCCGCTTAATGTTGGTAAGACCGTAGAAGAAATGCTGCGCAATGATCTTGCATTAGAATATGCCGTGGTGAAAAACTTACGTGAAGCCATTGTGATATGCGAGCAAGAAAAAGACTTTGAAACTCGCGCTATGTTGGTTCAGCAATTAGAAGATACCGAAGAAGACCATACACATTGGTTAGAAAAACAATTAGGCCTGATTGATAAGATTGGTATTCAAAATTACCTGCAAGCCATGATGTAAATTTACAAACTGGCTAGATATAAAAAAGCCCTAACGAGGAATCGTTAGGGCTTTTTTGTTGATGCTAAAATTGCATTACAGGATGAAGCGACTCAAGTCTTCGTCTTGTGCAATTTCACCTAGGTGCTCATCCACGAATGGGCCATTAATTTGTAATGGTTTTTCGCTGTACTGAGTGGCTAAGCTTTCTGCATCAAAGCTTACTTTCTCTAGTAAGCGCTCCATCATGGTGTGCAGGCGACGAGCACCAATGTTTTCTGTGGTTTCGTTCACTTTAAACGCTGTTTGTGCAAGGCGCTCGATACCATCTTCGGTGAACTCGACGTTTAAACCTTCGGTGCTAAGCAAGGCTTTGTATTGCTCAGTTAACGATGCGTTTGGCTCGGTTAGGATGCGTTTGAAGTCTTCCGGTGTTAAGGCTTGTAGCTCAACCCGAATCGGTAAACGACCTTGTAGTTCAGGGATCAAATCCGACGGCTTACTTAAATGGAAGGCGCCGGATGCGATGAATAAAATGTGGTCGGTTTTCAGCATGCCGTATTTGGTGGATACGGTACAGCCTTCAATTAACGGTAATAAATCACGTTGTACACCTTCGCGGCTAACATCACCACCACCGGCTTCTTGACGCTTGGCCACCTTATCAATTTCGTCGATGAAGACGATACCGTTTTGCTCAACGGCTTCTACCGCTTTGGCTTTGAGATCGTCCACGTTAATCATGTTGTGGGCTTCTTCGTCTTGAATCACTTTTAGCGCATCTTTCACTTTCATTTTGCGCTTATTGCTTTTGCCCGTACCCAAGTTACTGAACATGTTTTGAATCTGACTGGTCATGTCTTCCATGCCAGGAGGAGCCATGATCTCAACGCCTACTTGTGGGGCGGCCACATTGATTTCGATTTCTTTATCATCCATGTCCCCGTTGATGACCTTTTTGCGAAACAGCACGCGCGTGGTGCTGTCTTCTGGTTTGTCCGCTTGGGTTTCAAATTCGTTGCGCGCTGGTGTTAATAGCACATCCAGTACGCGCTCAACGGCTGCTGTTTTGGCGCGTTCTTCCACGGCTTCCATTTCTTGTTCGCGCAGCATTTTAAAGCCGGTTTCCACGAGATCGCGAATGATGGTTTCAACATCGCGACCCACATAGCCAACTTCGGTGAACTTCGTGGCTTCTACTTTAATGAAAGGTGCGTTAGATAATTTAGCTAAGCGACGTGCGATTTCGGTTTTACCCACGCCGGTTGGACCGATCATGAGAATGTTTTTCGGAGTGATTTCGTTGCGCATCTCTTGCGGTAACTGCATACGACGCCAGCGGTTACGTAAAGCAATGGCTACGCTGCGCTTGGCATCGCTTTGACCTATGATGTGACGGTCTAACTCTTTAACAATTTGACTAGGGGTCAATGATTTTTCAATTTGTACTTGTGACATATTAATTTCTCTTACTTAAAAACCAAGGGTGAAAATGAACAAACTTATTTTTGGATTTTAAGTGTTTCTATGGTGAAGTTGTGATTGGTGAAAACACAGATATCGCCAGCTATTGTCAGGCCTTTTTCGACAATCTCACGGGCAGGCAGATCGGTATTTTCAAATAATGCTTTAGCAGCGGCCAGTGCATAGTTGCCACCAGAGCCCACTGAGATCACGCCATTTTCGGGTTCAAGCACATCGCCATTTCCAGTAATGGTAAGGGTGGCGGTTTCATCAGCCACAATGAGGATGGCTTCTAACTTGCGCAATGCACGATCGCTGCGCCATTCTTTGGCCAGTTCGACGGCTGCTCGGGTTAAATGTCCTGAGTGCTTTTGCAAATGCCCTTCGAACTTCTCAAATAACGTGAACGCATCGGCTGTGGCGCCTGCGAAACCGGCGATGACTTTGTCGTTATATAAACGGCGCACTTTACGGGCATTGCCTTTCATAACGGTGTTGCCTAGGCTCACTTGGCCATCGCCACCCATTACAACTTCGTCTTCTCTGCGCACACTTAATATGGTTGTCATAGCGGTATTCTGTATCTAATGAATGAAAGCAAACCACCGTAATGGGGATGCTTTGATTAACTTCAAGCGCAATCGCGGATTACAGTTCGGTTTTTTCGATGAATCTAGATCAATCCATGCCAAGGTATGGGAAAAACCTCGTGACAAAGACATGTGGATTTTTAAAACTTGGCCATTTGGTCATTTTTATACCAATGTTTGTCCAGATTACGAACAATCTGAATTGTCGAGTGACTCAAGTGATATAGTGGCAAAAGACCTACATATGGTTGGGTTAATGGAATGTTTGTGAATGGATTTTTCGTCGTCATTTAAAATTAAAACATATGAAAATCAAGGACTTAGCTATTTTCATCTGACTCATGCAAGCCCCTGTTTGGATATGATTGCCACCCCTTTGCAAGGGGATGCTCAGGTGGATGTGAGCATTTTAGATTTTGGCCCAGGCGTGATAATTAAGCGCCGCAATCATGGTTCTGCCTTAGAAGAATACCAATTTGCCGATCACGTATTGGCATTGCAACTGCCCGTGCCGGATGAAGTCAGTATCGATACTTATATTGATGTACTGGGCGGGCTCAGTCACAGCCCATTTTTGGCTTCCGGGGCAAAGGCTCAATGGATCATCCCATCGGATGTTTGGTTGTTTCAGCTGCATCTGGATGTGCGCTGGTTGCGTACAGTCTTAGGTCAGCAGGCCATGGAGGATTATCTTGAACTCTCTCAGGCCACGAGTCGCAAAGCCTATGATCGCCAAGTGCTGTTTGCTGTGGCCAGTGCCTGTGAATATGCGTTTACTCAAGGGCTCGCTAATGGGGTGGTGGATCGCGGCCGTTGGCAACACTTTATGACGGATATTCTTTTGCCTTGCATCATGTCTGACATTGCCGAGCATAAGAGTGTGACGCGACAAAAAATCTTAGGGCGGGCGCTGGATTATGTGCACGAACAGTTCTCAATGCCCATCTCTATCGAGAAGTTGGCCATGGTGGCTTCGACTTCGGTACGTAATTTACAGATTATCTTTAAACAAGAATTAGGCATCAGCCCAGGAACGTATATACAGCAATTTCGTTTGCATCGTTTTCGCCACTTGTTGACTCAGGCTGGGAGTGTCACCGAAGCGGCCTACGCCAGTGGCTTTAAGCATCTAGGGCGACTAACGGAGCGTTATGCACGTGTATTCGAGCAAAAACCTTCCACTCATTTATTAAAACCGGTACGCGATCGTTTTCATATTGGTGCGTTGGGTGATGTCGAATCCGTGTTGGATTAATGGGGTTCTACTCCAAGCGCTTCAAGCATTCGCTGTGTGCTGAGGTAGAGACCGAATTGCTGTTTTACTAATTGGCTAAGGTGCTCTTGGTGGGCAGTGAGTGCGGTAATCAAAAGTTGTTGGCGTCGCATGGGATCAATGAAGTCCGTTGGCGTTAATAACGGGATGACGGATTCATTGAAAGCTTGTGTCATATCTTTCGCGTCTAAATCGAGACGATTCAAACTCACTTCTAAATCAAAATGCAGATTCATGCTGTCTGCCTGATTTTGCTGTTCGGTATTTAATTCTGTGTGTAAAAAATGATGCAGAGCATAGTCCATGCATAGGCTTTCAACCTGCATGAGCCAGAGCAATAAGATGCTTTGACTGTCTTCGAGGAGTTCTAAGTTGTCTTGGGTTTTGGTGATGTATAACTGAATAAAGCGCATCTTGAAAATAAGGGCATGCTCTAATTCCACCACCTTGATGGCACGATTGTCGCTGCCTTTTTGTGGGCGGTCGCCATGGTAGCTCCCGTGCTGCCCTGCTTTGAAATGCTCAATGTAAACTTGACCACAGACTTCGAGACGATAATAGCCGTCGAATTGTAATTGCATGATGGCCTGGCTAATGAGCTCGCAGGCGTCATCCAAAGACTGGCAACTCATAAGGCGATGACAATTTTTCAGCAAGGTGAACAGCAAGGTGTCGTGTTGCACACCTTGCCAGTCATAGACATGTTGATAGAAGGAGCCGGATGGAGCCACAACTTAGCACTCTGACGGATAGACGTATTAAAAAGTATAGTCTATTTGTGAGCACCTACTATCCGTTTTGCGCTGATGTTACAAATCTCTTTAAAAATTTCGGCCTACGCCAATGGCCACTCGTTGGGAGGTATCGCCATTCGTGAGAGGGCTGTTCCTAAACTCTTGTCCGTGTTGATAATATCGCCATACAAGCACAGCAGACCAAGCATCGCTGATGTCATAAACCCCTAATAATTCCACTTCTTGGGTTAATTCGGCCTGAGGGGAATAGCTGTTTGTGCCTACGTAATAGTCTAGGAGGTCTTTGCTCTGATATTGCAGTGCCAGCGTGGCGACGATACGTAAATCATCAAATATAAAGCGTTTATAAATGGCCGCTTCGTACTCTTGCCCATCATGTTTACCACTGATGTCTTGCAGCACGCTGAACTGTGAAACGTAACCTTGGCCTAATGGAATGGAAATTTGCGGGCCAAGTTCAATGCTCTGTTCACGATCTTGATCCGTAAGGTCTGTGTCATCTGCGTCTAAATATTGATGGGTGCGCAGTTGCCCCATAAGAGAAAGGGAGCCAAAATCAAAGCGCTTGAGAGGCAGTCCTGCTCGATTACCTTCAATGAAGACATCTCCTAAGCGTCCAAACACCAGTAAGCTTGGCTGTTGTTGGGTGTCCACCTGCTTGTAAGGCAAATTATCTTGCGAGATGGCGCCTGCTATAAGGCCATTAAACTCAGGCCATTGCCATGTGTCATCTTCGGCAAACGTTTCAAGGCTGAATGCCAGCCAGAACAAGGTCTGCAGCGGTAAGGTCAGTCTGGAGAGTCTGGAGAGTGAAGTCATGGATAGCCCCCTAATCATGATTCAGATTAGGGGGAATATCGGCTGGAAAGTTCCTTAACCCTTAGGCACGGGTTGCTGGATTTCCACAGGTTGGATGCCCATGTTTACCAATTGGTCTTGGGCTTTATTCATTTGTGAGCGGTTAGCAAACGGGCCAGTAAACACGCGATACCAGGTTTTACCGTTTACGTCGGCGCTTTCAATTTGGGTATTAAAGCCGTTTAGAATCAGTTGTGCTTTCATGCGATCCGCCCCTTCTTGGGTGGTGAAAGCTCCCGCTTTTAAGCGGTACTGAATTTTATTGCCGTCTTTATCTGTGCCCTTGGGTGTGGATTTGTATTCAGGTACTTCTTCCACTTGCACTTGCTTGTTTTCCAAAATTTCAAAGAACTCATAATTATCCACCGCTTTAGTGACGGTGTCTGAGTTCAGATCTTTTGGCAGTTTGTCTTTAATGGCTTGTTGCACTTGAGCATTCAAGCCTTGCTTGGCCTGATTGCTCAAATTGTCTTTGGCGGCTTTGGCGTCATCCATGATTTTGTTGGTGATTTTATCGATGTCATCACCAGCCGGCACCGTTGTTAAATACAACAAGAAACCGGCAAAACTTAAGGCCACCAAAGGCGTGAATATCCATACCCAACGCGGTGCATTTGATGCCATGTTACATTTCCTCAGGAGCGCTGATGCCCATTAGATCTAAACCATTGGCGATAACCTGACGTACTGCTTGGGTTAAGCAGATACGCGCATCACGCAGGTTGGCGTCTTCTACAATCGTCTTGTGACTGTTGTAGTAGGTGTGGAAATCACTGGCTAGTTCATGCAAGTAGTTCGCAATCATGTGCGGTGCGTTTTGCGTGCCCGCTACCGAGATGATTTCTGGGAAGCGTGCTAGCTTGTTGGCCAGTAATTTTTCTTGGTCTTCGCTTAATGCATCTAAGTTGGCTAAGCCATTGGCTTGATCCCAAGATAAGCCTTGCTCGTTTAGCTTGCGCAAGATGCTGCAAATACGAGCATGGGCGTATTGAATGTAATACACCGGGTTGTCGTTGGATTGGCTTAGTGCCAAGTCGATATCAAACGTCAGTTGCGAGCTTGGCGAACGCGCCGATAAGAAATAACGTGTGGCGTCACGGCCCACTTGATCGATCAAGTCACGCAAAGTCACATAACTGCCCGCACGCTTAGAGATTTTCACCTCTTCGCCGCCTTTCATGACTGTCACCATTTGGTGAAGTACATAGTCTGGGTAACCTTGAGGAATATCGGCTTTTAATGCTTGTAGGCCTGCACGCACACGAGTGATGGTGGAGTGGTGATCTGCACCTTGCTCGTTCACCACGCGTTTAAAGCCACGTTGCCATTTGTCTAAGTGATAGGCCACATCCGGCACGAAGTAAGTGTAACCGCCGTCTGTTTTACGCATTACACGGTCTTTGTCGTCACCGAATTCTGTGGTTTTTAACCATAGGGCGCCGCCGTCTTCATAGGTAAAGCCATTAGCAACCAGTTGCTCAACGGTTTTTTCAACCTTACCGTCGGCATAAAGTGAGCTTTCTAGGAAGTACACATCAAAGTCCACTTCGAAGGCTTTTAAATCCAAGTCTTGTTCGCGGCGCAAGTACGCTACCGCAAAATGACGAATGGCTTCTAGATCGTCTGCGTCCTTGGTGCCAGTGAAAGACTGGTCCGCAGATTCGATGGTGTCACCAGCCATGAAGCTGTCGGCAAGATCTTTAATGTAATCCCCACGGTAACCATCTTCTGGCCAACCCTCATCCCCAGGAGCTAAACCTTTACAACGGGCTTGTACTGAGAACGCTAGGTTATTAATTTGCGCGCCTGCGTCGTTGTAATAGAACTCACGAGTCACATCCCAGCCGTTGGCTTCTAATAAACGGCAAATGCAATCGCCAACCGCCGCGCCGCGACCATGACCCACATGTAAAGGACCCGTTGGGTTAGCGGAAACAAATTCCACTTGTACCTTTTGGCCTTTGCCTGAGTCATTGTGACCAAACTTATTGGCTTGATTGAAGATGGTATCCACAATGGCAAAGCTGGCGGCTTCGGTGACAAAGAAGTTGATGAAACCCGGGCCTGCGATTTCCGCTTTGTTTAGGATTGGGCTTTCAGGCAGTGCCTTGATGATCTCTTCAGCCCAGTCGCGGGGTTTCATGCCGGCCAATTTGGCACTGGCCATGGCGATGTTAGAGGCGTAGTCACCGTGGGCTTTGTCCTTGGTGTTCTCAATCATCACTTTAGGCGCGGCATTGGCAGGCAGTTTACCCGCATCCTTTAATGCAGATAGGGTGTCTTCAATGAGACTGATTAGCTGTGGTTTCATAGGGACCTTGAATTCAGAACGTGAGCCCGCTGCACTGAGCCGACTCCATATAGTAGATGCACAAAAATTGCGCGCATTATCCCAGTTTGGTGGGCATTTTTCCATATCTCTTAAGGTACATAACAAAAAGGATACAAAAATTGCGCGGCTCTCATGTTTGCCCAGATTGCTGGGTGCTTTCGTCATGTCTCTTAGTGTTCATAACAAAAAGGATACAAAAATTGCGCGGCTGACATATGCAGGGAGTTTCAGCAGGTGCTGGCTTTAGTATGGAGAGGGCCGTTAACCGCGAGATTATAAATCCTTACTTGTATATCTGATTTTCCATATATATGATTCGGCATATATATGAGGTAACCCATGACGCCGTTAAATCTATTCAAATGCCTAAGCGATGACACCCGTTTAAGTATCCTTGTGTTAATACAAAACCAAGGGGAATTATGCGTGGGTGAGCTAGTGGATGCATTGCAGCTAAGCCAGCCTAAAATCAGCCGACATCTGGCCAGTCTGCGTGAGTGTCAGCTTTTGGATGTGCGCAAATCCGGTCAATGGGTGTTTTATCGCGTACACGATGATTTGCCGGAATGGGCTAACAATATCGTGTGCCAAGCGGTGCTGGCGAGCGAGCCAAGATTGAACGAATTGCAAAAACGCTTACAGCTAGTGGATGAAATGAACCGCAAACCGGCTTGCTGTTAAATGTAAATCCTTGTGAAACAGCCGTAGACATATTCCTGCAATACGCACGTTATATTTTTGCAACGTGTGTGTCACAGACAAACCTGTGATCAAAGAATATGAGGGCGCTTCGTCGCAAGGACTATGAAAATATTATTTGTATGTGCAGGCAACCATTGCTCTAGCATTTTATCGGAAGCCATTACTAATTTTGCCGATGACCCTAGATTGCAAGCGGCCAGTGTGGCCAGCCAAGATCGTTGCGAGGTTCATCCGCTCTCGTTGCAGTTTTTACAACAGGCCGGTATTCCGACAGGCAACTTAAAAAGCCAAAGCTGGGATGAGCTTACAAACTTTCATCCGGATGTGGTGATGGCGGTGAACCAAAGCGTGGATGAAAATAGTTATCCCCATTGGTTAGACAACAGTATCAAGCTGAGATGGAATTTAGATGATCCATCCAGTAAGCAAGGTTCAGCCTTGCAAATAAAAGTGGCATTTCTTGCGTGCTTAAATGACATCTTATGTCGCACCCATGAAATCCTCGATTTAGATTTAGAAAACTTAACACCAGATGCGCTGAAGCACGCTTTTATGGAGCTTGGCGCTGAGGTGTAACACTCAGAGAGCTAGGCGCATAAAATGAAAATTTTATTTATTTGTACTCACAACCGTTGTCGCAGTATTTTGTCCGAAGCCATCGCCAATGATGCAGGCGATACCCGTTTACAAGCGGCCAGCGCGGGCAGTCAACCTGTGGGACAAGTGCACCCGCTTTCTATTAAGTATTTACAAGAACAAGGTATCTCAACCGATGGCTTACAAAGCCAAAGTTGGGATGACCTAGAAAGTTTCGAGCCGGATGTGGTTGTGACCGTATGTGACAGCGCAGCCGGTGAAGCTTGCCCTGTGTGGTTTGGAAAAAGCATTAAACTGCATTGGGGCCTTGAAGACCCATCTAAAGTGCAAGGCAGTGATGATCAAATCAAAGCTGCATTTCTCACCTGTATAAATGAAATCAAATTTCGCATTCACAAAATTCTTGAGTTAGACCTAGATAATCTGTCTGGCGACGCATTAAAAGCCGAGCTAGTTAAATTGGGCGCGCAGGGTTAATTAAAATCTCTTGTGGGAGGGCGCTTGCGCGCGACGAGTTTTTGAAAGATTTGTAGCGCGCAATACCTAAAACATTCACATTGTGAAAGGGGCACTCTGGCGCCCTCCCACAAATTTACAAACAAGCATAAAACACACGAGCAAAACATTATGGGTATTTTCGAACGTTACCTTTCCGTCTGGGTAGGTTTAGGCATCGTCGCTGGTGTCATTCTGGGCAGCATCATGCCAGGTGTATTTGAAGTGATCGCAAAGTGGGAAATCGCCCATGTGAATATTTTAATCGCCATCTTAATTTGGTTAATGGTGTATCCAATGATGGTGCAGGTGGATTTTTCTTCCATCAAAGACGTGGGCAAAAAACCAAAAGGCTTGGTGCTCACGTTAGTGATCAACTGGTTAATCAAACCCTTTACCATGGCTGCATTAGGTTGGTTGTTTTTTAAAATCTTTTTTGCCGACATGGTGGATGCACAAACCGCGAATGAATACATCGCGGGTATGATTTTATTGGGTGTCGCACCCTGTACTGCCATGGTGTTTGTGTGGGCGCAATTAACCAAAGGGGATGCCAATTACACCCTAGTTCAAGTCAGCGTTAACGACGTGATCATGGTGTTTGCGTTTGCTCCCATCGCGGCGTTCTTGTTAGGTATGACGGACATTACGGTGCCGTGGGAAACCTTATTGTTGTCGGTTGTTCTTTACGTACTACTACCTTTAGTGGCAGGGATTATTACGCGCAAAAAATTAGACAAACGTGATGATCACTCAAAACTGGAAGCGTTTTTAAATACGGTAAAACCTTGGTCGATCGTGGGTTTAATTTCAACGGTTGTATTGCTTTTCGCTTTCCAAGCACAAACCATCTTGGACAAGCCAGAAGCCATTGTGATGATTGCTATTCCGCTTCTGATTCAAACTTACGGTATCTTCTTTATCGCCTATGGTTTAGCCAAATACATGAAGTTGCCACACAATGTTGCGGCCCCTGCATGCATGATAGGTACCAGTAACTTTTTTGAATTAGCGGTGGCTGTGGCCATTAGCTTGTTTGGTTTGCATTCTGGTGCGGCGTTGGCCACAGTGGTGGGGGTTTTAGTTGAAGTGCCGGTGATGCTTTCTTTAGTCTGGTTTGCCAATAGGACTCGACACTGGTTCTAGTAAAGGGCGTGAAGCTAGCTGCGTTGTTCATGCTGCGTTATAAAATGGTTTAAGTTCGTTACATAGGCGAGCTATGCGCCTCACTTAAACCATTTTTTGCCTTGCCTGAACGGCCTCGCTGACGCTTCTAAATCTAAGCATCGTAGATCGTCCCGATCTAAATTTACTTTATATAATGTAGGAGATGAGCCTCGTATCGAGGCTTATCAATCAATGCTATAATCCCCACATCCTTCCCACCTGTTTGACCCATCGTCACTTGGAACCCCATGAAAAAGACCTTTTCCCTAGAACACCCTAAAAAATCCCCTGAACGCATGGTTGAAGCCATCAAGCATGAAATCAAAAAATACATGAAGCGCGAGCGCAACAAGGCTCTGCCAGAAGACACCAACTATTGGGCATTTGATTGTAAGTTCGGCAATAGCCAAGACGTGGCCGAAGAAGTTCGCCCCGGTGATTTTAATAAGCTGATTGATGCCGCGGTGGCAGCGGGTCAAACGTCGTTTTTTGTAGAGATTTTAGCGAGAGCGGATTTCCGCGTGGCCAAGCCGAAAGCCGTTGAAGATGACGAAGATTTTGATGAATAATTAATGCAAGTCGGATAAAGCGTGAGGGACGAACGCCGCCATCCGACGATTGAAACTCTCCCTCTGTCGGAAGGCGCTTCGCTTTTCCGACCTACCGGCTGGTTGTATTGTAATGATTTTTATAAGGGCATCCTCATTAATGGCATTGGAATTTCATTTTCATGTGCAATTGCATAAACGACCATTATAGTTAGACCTATCCCGAAAGTTGTCATTATTCTGTAAAATAATGCCCTTCTAGCTGCTTGTGACTCAATTCTATTGATCAATGACTCTTCGTCTGACATATGTAAACTAAATTTATAAAGTCTTTCGTATAGGTTGTGGAAATTATTTAAAGATTTTTGTAAATTTTTAGGATCAAAATTTTCAATGTCATCAAGTTTTTGGATGGAAGATAAATACTCATTACTTACTTTTTGATGACTCTCTTCGGTTAAGTCATCCTTTGCTAGCATCTTTGAAAAGAGGCTTAGCTTATCAAGTAATCTCTCAGATAGAACCTTGTAAATTCTAGACATATAATTTCCTTGTTTTATTGTTTGGATGAAGCCTCATGAGCGATACAAAGACAAGGCATAAATTTGGCGAGCGGGCGGAGCATAGTAGTCTTATGTAACAACCGCGAGCTAAATTTTAACGCTGTATTTGTGAGCGCAATAGCTTCCTGAAACTTAAAGGTTGTCAGTGGGGTCGATATCAAGACCCCACCTCACTTTATGGAATCCTTTAATCTCATACACCCCATTCACCACCATCTCTAAAAAATGATGCAGCATCTTCCTATTCGCACAATTAATCCATAACTGGCTTCTAAAACGTCCGGCGCGTAATTCCATGGGAGAGGGCAGTGGTCCAAGAAACGTTATGCCACTGAGCTGGCTGTTTTGTAAATGCCAGTGAAAGAGTTCACGTACGCGATATAAAAACTGTTCGGCTTCTTTTGGGTTGGGACTGTCGGCGCGTAGTAAAGCTTGAAAACCATAAGGTGGCAGGTGTTGTTGCTTGCGCTCTTCTAATAAGGCAAGCGAAAGTGCGTGGTAGTTTTCTTCGGTTAATAAGTGCAGTAGCGGATGGTCGGCAAATTCTGTTTGCAAGTAAGCGCGGCCTTGATCTTTTTCGCGTCCAGCGCGGCCACTTACTTGTAATACCAGTTGGGCGGTTTTTTCCATGGCACGAAAATCGGCGCTGAAAAAGCCGCTGTCGATGTTGACCATGATCACCAGTGTCACTTTGGGAAAGTGATGCCCTTTGGCCAGCATTTGTGTGCCAATTAATATGCAAGGCTCACCTGCATGCACAGGTTCGAGCAAGGTTTCCATGGCGTCTTTTTTTTGTGTGCTGTCGCGATCAATGCGGATGACGGGCACCTGATTAAATTGCGAGGCTAAATAACTTTCTAAGCGCTCTGTGCCGACGCCCATAGGATGGATCTGTTGGCTTAGGCACTCAGGGCATTGTTTAGGCAGTGCATTTTTATTATCGCAATGGTGGCAATGCAAATGCGGTGGCTTTTGATGCAATGTCATTTTGGCATCGCAGCGTTTGCATTCGGCGATCCAACCACAGTCTGGGCAATATAATGTGGGAGCAAAGCCGCGGCGGTTTATAAAGACTAGAACCTGTTGTTGACTTGCGAGTGTTGCTTGTATTTCTTGCAGTAGCTCGTCGGCGAGGCCGTGATTTACAGCGCGTTTTTTCATATTAAAAATATGCAGCTTGGCGTCTTGGGCGCTGCCGGCCCGTTGTCTTAATAATAAGTGTTGGTACTTGTTGTTTAGCGCGTTGTGCAAACTGTCTAAGCTGGGTGTGGCGCTGCCTAAAATAATAGGGATATCTAATAGTTTGGCACGCATGACGGCGACGTCGCG
>JABXIK010000103.1 GCA_013373125.1 Gammaproteobacteria bacterium
ACAACACTCGACTGCCTTTGTCGATCTTGCCGCTTTTCATTAAATCCACCAACGCGTAAAACGCTTTACCTGTGTACACAGGATCTAGCTTAAGATTCGTTTCAGTTTCTACTAACTGGATAAACTCAATTAACTCTTGGTTCCACTTCCCATAACCGGAAAAATGATAATCCAATGCTAACTGCCAATTTGTTTGCGAAGTGGCCAAGTATGGCTCAACCTCACCTGCCATCCATTTCGCACCTTTCAAAACAGGCACACCAATTATTTGTATGTTTTCTGCACTTACTCGAATGACACCGGCCAAAGTCGTACCTGTACCACACGCCAACATAACTGTATCAAATTGTGTTTGATCCACACCCGCCAGCATCAGCTCTGCGCCTTTCACACCTAGCTCACCGGCGCCACCTTCCGGAATCCAGTAAGCATCTGGATATTTTTCATCTAATACACTCGCAGTACTGGATTCTCTTTTGAGCTTGTATTCAGAACGAGACATGGGCTCTAAACTCATGCCCCAATGCACACAGTCCTTTAATGTTGGAGTAAGCTTATTAAGCTCATGGGCTTCGGCACGAATACAGCCTATTGTCTGTATTCCCAACTGTTTTCCAGCATACGCCGTTGCGTGCAGATGATTACTATAAGCACCACCAAAGGTAATCAGTGTTTGCTTATTTTGTTGTTTAAGGGCGTCTAGGTGATATTTTAATTTGTATAACTTGTTACCACTGATAACAGGATCCACTAAGTCATCACGTTTCACAGACACTGAAACATCATGAACACCAAGAAAGGAAAGGTCGATTGATTGAATGGGAACCGTCGAAATTTTCATAAGTGAACACACAGTTAAAAAAGCAAGTGTCCACAACACACCGCGTTAATCAAGAGGCTTATGTTGATCGCAATAAATATCCATTTGATCATCAAATATTGTAGGGTTTCCAATAAGCGGAACAGGCTCGTCGCAAACCACACAGTTTGGGCGGTCATGATGTTTCAACCATATTAAATACTGAGCCTTACTTAAACCAATATGATGCGCGGCATAGGCCATAGGATCTTCAAGGTAATCCAATAATTGATGAGGCTGTAAATTTAAATGGCCTGCACCGGGATGAAATACCACACTCATGACCTCAGCCTGTTCCATGCGATCAATAATTTCATCATCATGCTGAACAGTGCCCTGCTCTTTTATTTCCGCCGTTTCACGTAGTTTTTCTATAGTCAGCTGCAATTCCCTAAGCTTCATATTTAAGCGATCATTTTCTTGTATTAATTCATGCTCACCTAATGATGTACGCTTCTGTTTAAAATGCTCCAACTCTTTAGCCAAACGCTCTGACAGTAGCTTTTGACGCTCAAGGTCTTGCTGTAATTGCTGTATATGATTACGCGAGCTAATTTCTTCGTTGCGCAAAGCACGCTTAATAAGCCCAATATTTTCTTCCGTCACACCTTCAATCAAATCCTGGTGAATTAACTCCCCTTGGGAATCATCCAGCGCCTGATTAATGGCTGAAAACACGATGGTCGATGGGTCCCACAACGTATCTTTATATCCCGAAATTGGACATTGACTGCGACATGCTAGTCGAATGCGACCTCCACCAAAGTCAGGGCCAGGTCCGGCGGTATCACATAGGCGCTGCAAGGGTAACTGCCATTCCTCTTCACAGTATCCTTGTTCGTCTAAAGGAATCATGCAGCACACCAGTGCTTGTATGAGCCAGTCATGGTTAGCCTGTACATACACCGCTTTAACCGAACCACTTAAACCATCAAGATTTAGTTCTCCATCCAACAGACTGTCTAAAGCGTCATGATCCAGCACCTTAATCACTTCACTGTCCTTGAAGATCAATAAGGTTTCAATATGACTGGAAATGGGGTGAACCCAATCTAATGCCGTATTTGCCATGTTACATACCTTCCTTCTTATGTAATCAGTTTAGGACAGTTCCATACCACAAGTTGTGATAAGCCGAACATTATTTACCCAACTCTTAGCCAGCGTTTGCCAATGTTGTGATTCATACCCCAAATAAAAAACCCCTTACTTATTCTCACAAGTAAGGGGTTGATACTAATAGTGGTTTAAGTCACTTAGATGGCGGCCGCCAACTCAGTACCCTGCTTGATTGCACGCTTAGCATCTAATTCAGCCGCTTTATCCGCACCACCAATCAGGTGCACCGAAATACCGGCTTCTTGTAGTGGTACCTGCAATTCACGTAACGGTTCTTGACCAGCACACACGATGACATTGTCCACCGCAAGCAACATAGGCTCACCGTCCACATCAATGTGTAACCCTTGGTCGTCTATCTTCAAGTAATTCACCTTATTAATCATGTTCACGCCCTTGTGTTTCAAGGTAGTACGATGAATCCAACCTGTAGTTTTGCCCAAGCCTGCGCCCACTTTGGACTTCTTGCGCTGCAACAAGAAAACTTCACGAGGCGAGGCTTCTACTTCAGCAGCGCTGGCTAAACCACCCGGTTGCGCCACCGTTAGGTCCACACCCCACTCCTTCATGAACTCATGCTTATTCAAGCTTGGGGAGGTTTTTCCATGGGTTAAATACTCAGACACATCAAAGCCAATACCACCCGCTCCCATCACCGCTACGCGTTTCCCCACGGCCTTTTTGTCACGTAACACATCTAAGTAATTCATCACCATTGGATGATCTATGCCTTCTAATTCAGGAGTACGCGGCACAATACCGGTTGCAAGCATGACTTCGTCAAACCCTTCAGCAATCAATTGCTGTGCATCGACACGGTTATTTAATTTCAGCTCTACACCGGTTTTTTCGATCATCTTTCCGAAATAACGAATGGTTTCGTTAAACTCTTCTTTCCCCGGTACCTGCTTAGCAATATTAAACTGGCCACCAATTTCGCTGGCAGCATCAAACAACGTCACATCATGGCCACGTTCAGCCGCCGTGGTGGCCGCCGCCAAACCAGCAGGGCCTGCGCCCACTACAGCAATTTTCTTGGCTTTTTCAATTGGCTGATTAATTAATTTGGTTTCATTACAAGCATACGGGTTCACCAAACACGACACTTCGCCGCCACTGAATACATGATCTAAACAGGCTTGATTGCAACCAATACAGGTATTGATTTCATCTGCCTTACCAGCAGCCGCTTTTGTTACAAAATACGGATCAGCCAACATAGGACGCGCCATGGATACCATATCCGCTTGGCCTTCAGCGATTATGCTATTGGCCACTTCCGGATCGTTAATTCGGTTAGTGGTGATGAGGGGCACATTCAATTCTTTCTTCATGCGCGCTGTCACTTCGACAAACGCCGCGCGAGGCACGCTGGTCGCTATGGTCGGTACGCGTGCTTCATGCCAGCCAATACCCGTATTGATTAACGTGGCACCGCATTTTTCAATTTCTTTACCTAGGTAAACCACTTCATCCCAGGTACTGCCTTCTTCCACTAAATCCAGCATGGATAAACGGAAGATAATGATGAATTTTTCACCAACAGCTTCACGGGTACGACGCACAACTTCTTTCGCTAAACGAATACGGTTTTCGTAACTGCCACCCCATTCATCAGTACGCTTATTAGTACGCTTAACGATGAACTGATTGATGAAGTAACCTTCTGAACCCATGATCTCCACGCCATCGTATCCCGCTTTTTGCGCAAGTAGCGCACAGGTTACAAAATCTTGGATTTGTTGCTCGATGCCATCCGCATCTAATTCTTTTGGTGGGAACGGATGAATCGGCGATTTAACCGCTGACGGCGCCACCGCTTCATTGTTATAGGCATAACGACCCGTGTGTAAAATCTGCATACATATTAGTGCGCCCTCTACGGTATGTACCGCGTCAGTCACCAACTTATGCTTTTCAACATCTGCTTCATTGTCTTTACATAAAATGGCGCCACCTTGAACGCCCACACCTTGAGTATTCGGGCCAATACCACCGGTAACGATAATGCCCACGCCGCCTTCGGCACGTTGACGAAAGTATTCAGCTTGACGCTCCCAGCCACCTTTACGCTCTTCTAAACCAGTATGCATGGAACCCATCAGCACACGGCTACGAGCCTTGGTGAAGCCTAAATCCAATGGTTCTAACAGATGTTCGTATTGGCTCATATTTCTCTCCATCAATTTTTGTTTTTATTTTTCAATCGATTAGTGGCTTATACATTAGGTTTCTTGTTAGACTTCGCCAATATCCCAGATGAACAAATTTCTTACCAAGTAGAACAAATGAAACTAGGCGATATCTCTGTCAGCTATGTACGCGGTTTACTGGACACGGTCTCAGCCCTAGGGGGCGATGCGGCAACTCTTGCCAATCAGTTCAACCTATCCGACGCCAAACTTTCGCAACCCGAAGGTCGCATCAGTATTCCTCGCTTTATGCGTCTCGGCTATAGCGCCATCGAACAAACCGGTCGTGCGGATTTAGGTTTAGAAATGGGCAAGCGGGTTAAGATTCCGTTTTTAGGATTAACTGGCTTCCTCGCCATGACCGCAAAAGATATAGAGGCTGCTTGCAAAGTTATCGCCCATTACGAGCGTTTATCCAGTACCAATTGCCGCGGCCAATCCAGCTTCTATATAGAACAAGGCAAAGGCGTCGCCAGTTTCTACTCCATTAGCCCATACAACGAATACAACCTATTTGTAGTGGATTCCGTGCTCTCATCCCAGCACAAAATCATAGAGTGGCTATGCGGCCAGAGCGGCGCAATTGAACGCGTAGAAGTAGAGTTTGAAAAACCAGATTATTTCGAAGCGTATGAAGCTAACTTTCAATGTCCTGTATTGTTTGGACAAGCACGTAATGCACTTATTATTAAATCCAGCGCGTTAAGTTGGCCGCTGTTACAACACGATCGCAATGCGTTTTTGAATTTACAAAGCATCTGCGAAGAACGCCTAGCCCAAGCCACAAAAGATCGAAGCTTAAGTGAAAAAGTCATGGATGAAATCAGTCCACTGCTTGAAGGCCAAACCCCAAGCATCGAACAAGTAGCCGACAGCATTGGTATGCCACCTTGGACCCTCAGGCGCAAATTACACGATCACGGCACATCCTTTCAGGTACTACTTAATGACACACGTAAGAGCTTGGCAGAAAGTTATATGAAGGACACTGATCTGGCTATCGGTGAGATTGCTTACCTACTGGGATTCAGCTCTCCCACTGCTTTTCAGCGCGCATTTAAACGCTGGACGGAACTTTCACCAGGAATATTTCGCAAGAGTTTTCGCGAAAAAGTATAAATAAGATTGGATTTTACTAGCTGGCCACAATGATGCTTGGCCAGTTTCGGCAGACGCCGTAGGAAGGGGTTATCGCTTACAATTCAAAACCATCATCGATGAAATCATCATCTTCAAAATCCATCACATCCAACAATAGTTCTTCTTCATAATCACTCATAGTATTGTCCTACACAGACAGGGATTGCCCAACGCAATACGCTTCTGTTGTGTACGAGTGCAGAATAGATGAAGAAGATGACAGATTTATGACAAATTAAACTGACTTTAATACCGTCACAACGACGACTACACATGACGGCATTAATACATTTATTGATTAATCAAGATACCAACTGAATGAGGCCACAGTTGCCGTTGCACCAACTGCTCGATACATACCACTATCCGGATTATCACCATATAAACTTAAGAACAAGAACGATGCACTTAAGATCACTGGCAATACTGACTTATCGCTTTCTTTTACTTCAAGGTCACTGAAGGTATTTTTAGGCTCTACCGAGACGTTTGTTGATCGAGACTCAATAACATGGCGTTTATAAATCGAATTTCTTGCCATACTCAAATTAAGCGGATCGGCAAAAACACCCAAAGACAAAGCTTGAAGAGTGATTAGTATAAATACAGGCGCTAACTTGAACATAAAATCCCTTTTGTATTAATAGTGAAAACCACTCAGAAAAATCAATTCATTTGACTTTAACAGCGGCCAATCCCTTTTTGGGCGCGCAAGATTAATTGGGTTTTACCCCTTTTACAAGCATATCCATAAACTTATCAAAGCGCCTTTGACGAGTTTCTAGCTTTTTGGCACCGGTTAATCCTATGGCTATCATGGCGCGACTCGATTGCGGCAATGTTTCAAAAAATTGCTTCGCTGCGGGCTCGTTATCTAAAGCTAATATAAAGTCTTGTGGCACTTGCATCTCACTTAAGGCATAAGCTTTTTCCCAGCGCCCATCCGCCTTAGCAGCGTCAACCTGCACAAGCCCAGACGGCTGCATACGCCCTTCTTTGATTAATCTAGCCACATGCTTAGTGTTGAGCTTAGACCAGTTACTTTTTTTACTCCTTGGCGTAATACGTTGAAGATAAGATTCTTCATCGAATGATTTTTTTACGCCATCGATCCAGCCCCAACATAAAGCCTCCAACACCACTTCATTCCAAGTAACACTGGATACGCCTGAGTGCTTCTTAAAAATCTTCACCCACAGTTCGCTTTCAACAGCATGGTGGGTTTTAAACCATTCATTAAGCTTATTACACGTTGAAAACGGTAAGATCTTTTCAGGATTAGGATCAGGCATAGCTTGCTTCCCTGCACTCAACTTAAATTATCCAACATGACACAATCACAGCTATCAAAACATTCGAAAGTTTCGAAACGTTAGGCGCCCCCAAAAATAGCCATAAGTTAAAGTGTTACCCGTTTAAACTTAAAGTTTTAATCAGGTATTCAAAAAACCAAGGGCTATTTTATTTTTATCTAAGTCTCTTACATACGCAGAAAACCTTGGCCCTCGTTGATTTGGCTCACCTTCGCAAGTACCACCCAATTCAATGGCTTTATTATAAAAGCGCTTCACCTCTTCGGTTGAGTTCATATCGAACCCCAGCATAGTACCATTCCCATTTGTAGCAGGTTTCTCATCAAAGGGTTTTGCCACTGCAAATGCAGCATCTGTATGAACATCCTGCCAATAAGTCATTCTGTCTGTCGATAGCACTCGCTTAAATTCCGTATTTTCAAATAGCGCATCATAAAATTTAATAGATGCATCCAGATTATTAGAACCCAACACAAAATAATTCATTCTCATAATTGATCCTCCTTTTTATTAGAAAGATCAGTATAAAGATAGCTACTGCCAACCAGTGTCAGTAGACGCGGCCATGAAAGAAAATGGTAGATACTTACAGATGAACTAAGAAAATAAACGAAAACGTCACGAAATGACGAAGCAGCAGAAGCTGAATTTGAAAAACATCAACAAGAAATATGAATCTGGATATCGAGGAAAATTTGAAGAAAACTTGATGGCGGACTGGACGGGACTCGAACCCGCGACCCCCGGCGTGACAGGCCGGTATTCTAACCAACTGAACTACCAGTCCA
>JABXIK010000070.1 GCA_013373125.1 Gammaproteobacteria bacterium
ACTCTTGGGTATATGAAAAAGAAAGGGGATGATCGTATACAGACGGCGACATATCTGGCGACCCTAATTGATTTTTCAGATCCAGGTGAAATTGGTGTGTTTATTAATGAAACCGCCATTTCTGCACTTGAAAAGCAAATGAATACGCTAGGCTATTATGATGGTCGCATGATGGCATTTAGTTTTAATTTATTACGTGAAAATGATCTGTTCTGGTCCTTCTTTATTAATAATTATCTCAAAGGCGAGCGTCCTATGGCGTTCGATTTATTGTATTGGAATACAGATGGCACCAATCTGCCAGCTGCGATGCACAGTTTTTACTTACGCAATATGTATTTGTATAACAAATTACGTGAAAAAAATGGCATCGAGCTAGATGGCGTTGAGATTGATTTAACGGTGGTTGAAACACCTAGTTATTTCTTGTCCTTAGCACAAGATCACATCGCTAAGTGGAAGAGTACCTATGAAGGGGCAAAATTATTTAAAGGGGATGTGAAGTTTGTTCTGGGCGGTTCTGGTCATATTGCAGGGGTTGTGAATCCTCCGAGTGCAAATAAGTACGGCTACTGGACCAATAGTCAATTACCAAGTGAATCCGATAATTGGTTCAAAGGGGCAGAACGTCATGAAGGGTCATGGTGGGATGACTGGAAGTCTTGGGTCTTGAATTCCTCCAATGAGCAAGTGAACGCAAGGGTAGTTGGTGACGGTAAGTTGAGCGTTATTGAGCCGGCACCTGGTCGTTATGTGACACGTCGTATTATGGACGTGATTAGCAAATAACAAACAGGGTAATTAGAAAGCGGTATATGCTAGAGATGGCATATGCCGTTTTTTATTGAAATTTAATGGTGCTAATGTCGTCGTCCGCTTTTTAAACGACTCTGTTTCAAATTTCAGTATTGTAAGTCATAGCAAGCTACCTACAATGAGCAGTCGTTTAGGAGTTCTATATGCTTAGTTGGCTTTGGCAATACATTCGCCCTTATCGTACCCGTTTGATTTTAGCTATGGTGGCCTTATTGGCCACATCTGCCTTAACCTTGTCCATTGGGCAAGGTATTCGTTTAATGGTGGATGAGGGGTTTGCGGCGCAAAGCATTGAAGGTTTAGCTGATGCCCTTAAAGTGTTTGCCGTGATTGTGGTGGCATTAGCCACTGGTGCGTATTTTCGATTTTATATGGTTTCCTGGATTGGCGAACGTGTCATCGCGGATATACGTGTGGGGCTTTATCAACATTTAGTGACGTTACCTCCTAGTTTCTTCGAGGATAACTTGGCAGGGGAAATACAAAGCCGTGTGACCACAGATACGACCTTGCTACAAACCGTTATAGGTTCTTCCTTTTCATTTGCACTGCGTAACAGCTTAACTTTTCTGGGCGGCTTAACCCTGATGTTTGTAAGCAATATCAAACTCAGCTTGATTGTTTTGGCGGTTGTGCCGTTTATTGTTTTTCCTTTAATTTATTTTGGTCGTAAAGTGAAAAAACTATCCCGCGACAGTCAAGATAAAGTGGCCAGTGTAGGAGCATGGGCGGGGGAAAGTTTACAGCATATCAAAGTGGTACAAGCATTTACTCGTGAAGACATGGTGATTGGGCAGTTTCAACAATCCGCCGAGGGTGCATTTAATGTTGCATTAAAACGTATTCAACAACGGGCTATCTTGATTGCATTGGTAATGATCCTTGTGATGGGGGCGATTGCTGGCATGTTGTATGTGGGCGGCAGTGATGTGTTAAGTGGGCAGTTAAGTGGTGGAGAGCTTTCTGCATTTGTCTTTTATGCCATCATGGTGGCAGGTTCTTTAGCTGCTGTAACGGAAGTATATGGTGAAGTACAAAGGGCAGCTGGTGCCGCTGAACGTATTCGTGAGCTATTGGCTACCGTGCCTGAAATTACATCACCTGATCCTGAAAAAGAGCAGTCAAGCATTCTACAGATACAGGCAGAAGCTTCAGAATTAATTACTTTTAATGATGTGAGTTATACCTATCCCTCGCGCCCTAATCATAAAGCGATAGATAGCTTGTCATTAGGTGTGCAGGCTGGTGAGCGTATTGCCTTAGTCGGTCCATCAGGAGCAGGAAAGTCGACGCTTTTTGATTTGTTATTACGTTTTCGTGATCCTCAGACAGGCGAAATTCTGATTGATGGCCAACCTATCCATTCCATGAACTTACAGCAATTGCGGAGCCTATTTGCTTTGGTGCCTCAACAACCTGTGTTATTCAGCGCCAATGTTTGGGATAACCTTAGATATGGGGCGCCAGATGCGAAAGAAGAAGATGTGATTGCAGCGGCTAAGGCGGCACATGCACATGAATTTATCATGCAACTACCTAACGGTTATCAGTCATTCCTAGGTGAGCAAGGTGTGAAACTGTCTGGAGGCCAAAAGCAAAGATTGGCCATTGCTCGGGCGATTTTACGTAACCCTAAAATCTTATTGTTAGACGAGGCTACGAGTGCGCTGGATGCGCAAAGTGAGTACCTCGTCCAGCAGGCGTTAGATGAGCTTATGAAAAACCGCACCACGTTTATAATTGCCCATCGTTTGGCAACGGTGGCTCATGCGGATCGGATTGCGGTGTTAGACCACGGCAAGCTTGTTGCCATTGGAACTCATGAATCCTTGCTTACTTCATCGCCTTTATATGCGCGTTTGGCACAATTGCAATTTAAACAGCAGGCTTTTTCATCAGATAAGACAACATCACTTGAATGAACATTCTCTTTTCAGAGAAGGGTGTTTTTATAGCGAAAGCGTCTTTTGAAAATTGTGCACTACCACACGTTTTTTCCTCACTTCTCTATACTTCAGGGAAGCATGGTTTAAGGCGTGGATATGAAGTATCTGTTCGGTCTGTTGTTACTCAGTATTGTTGTTACTGCTAATGCGCAAGATAAAACGGCTAGCCAAACCGTATTGCTGCTAAATAGTTATCACCCTCAGTATGCATGGACAAATCAATTAACTAACGGTGTAATCGATGCATTACTTTATCAAGTTCCTCCCGAAAATATTCATGTTGAATACATGGATTCACGTCGTTTTTTAGATGATGGCGTTTACAGTTCTCACATTAAAGAACTATTGATTTACAAGTATCAGCAATATAAGCCGGATGTGATTATCACAAGTGATGATCATGCTTATTATTTCATGCTAGAAAATCGGGATTCACTGTTTCCGGATATGCCCATCGTTTTCTGTGGTGTGAATGTCTTTAACCCTAATTCGCTGGTTGGCCATAAGGATATAACCGGCATATTAGAAGGCATGGAGGTGAAAGGAAATTTAGATTTAATTAAGCAATTACAACCCGAAGTTAGACGTGTGATCTTATTAGGTGATACTACTGGGCTGGGATTACGCATGGTAAAGCGTGCCAGAGAAATTCAATCGTATTGGTACGATCAAAAAGTGATATTTGAAATCTGGGATGATTTTTCCATGGCTGAATTATATGAAGAGGTTGCACAGCTTTCATCTGATACGGCCATTTTGTTATTAGCAATACATAAAGATAAATTGGGTCAATATTTCTCCTTTGAAAAAGAGTTAAAAGAATTAGCGCGCATCAGTACGGTACCCATTTATGGAATGTGGGGTGGCTTGATGATAGGTAATGGCTCTATTGGAGGGTTAATGAATGATCCATACGAGCATGGACAAGAAGCTGGGTTCTTAGCGCTGGCTGTGTTATCAGGTGTATCTCCAAAAGAAATTTCGATTCAGCCAAAAGCAAAATTCACTCCTATATTTGATTACAACCAACTTCAGAAATTTGATATTGATATGAGCCGTTTACCGGCCAATAGTCAGGTGGTAAATAAGCCAGTATCGGTTTATGAAACCTATAAACGGGAAATCAATAGCATCATTATTTTTGTAGGCATACTGATTGTCATTATTAATTTTTTATTAGTCAATATTACGCGACGGATTCAAGTGCAAAAAGAGTTGGATGCGCTTAATAAAGATTTGGAAGATAAGGTTATAGCGCGAACACAAGAAATCAAACAGCGTAACCACGAATTAGAAGATGCGCGTAAACGTATGGAGGAATTGGCAAATACAGATGCATTAACTGGTTTGGGCAATCGTCGCGCAGCACAAGCGGAAGTGACTTCGTATGTGAATCGAGCACATCGAGAAGGTAAGGTGTTATCGGTTGCTTTACTGGATATTGATCATTTTAAACGCGTTAATGATCAATATGGTCATCAAACGGGTGATGATGTGTTATTTGGTTTTGCCCAGGTTGTAAAACAAGCCATACGTCCTAGCGATCGCGTATACCGTTGGGGTGGAGAAGAGTTTTTAATTTTGTTACCCAATACAGATCTTGAATTTTCATCGGCTGTTTGTAATCGCATTACACGAGATTTGCATGCTCATGTGTTTGAAACCGCCGGTATTATCACTGCCAGCATTGGCGTATCAAGTTTGTTGCCCAGTGACGATATGGATAGCTTGGTTAATCGGGCCGATGATTTGTTGTATCAAGCCAAAGATAATGGTCGCGATCAGGTTATGCTGGGTTAGCTGCTTGGCAACCTTATTTAGAATTATACATTCGCGGCCAAATTTATAACCGTGATACCCCTTGACTGAATTCGCTCCCTGTATTGTCTTTATCTGTCATGTGCTTGCCACAATCACCTTCTACAATGCTCACTGAATAACCACGGGCGGTTGTTCGTATAATAAAAAATAATCATGGAATTCACTATGAAGATCATTCGCGCATTACTCATATTAGGCTGGTGTATCAGTACTCAAGCTATGGCCGAAAGCTATATGTACTTAACCAATAACACTATGGAAACACTGCATATTAATACGGTGCAAACAGGGCATAACAACATTGTTCATGGTGATCAATGGGAACAATTGGCAACAGAGGTTGCCCCTTTAGCGACGGTTAAATTCTTACGTTTTAACCGCGATCAAGGTATTAAATGGGGTCGCGATTATTACTTTACTACTCATGTTTTTGGTACGGATCATGATATTCAATTGCGCCAAAAGCTTACTGGCACGATGACGTTTAGTAAAATGTGGTTAAGCGGTAATGATGATCCTTGGTATTACGATCGTGATATTCACACAATTGGTTTAAGCGATACCCAAACTTTAGGATTCAAATCTGAATATGCTCGTGCTTCAGGTGATGATATTCGCTATGTGGTTCACGATGTTTTTCAGCCCACGGAAAAAACACAATACTCTAACGAGTTAAAAGTACTAACCTACAATACTTGGGCATTGCTTCCAGGTTTAGAAGCAAAGAATACTGGGAACCGTTTGGATACGATCGCACAGTTCATGAAAAATTATGATGTAGTGGTGTTCCAAGAAGTCTTTGATCCAATTTTGACGGCTCAATTTCGCAGTAAAGTGTCTAAAGAATACCCATACTTAACAGAGATTCCTTGGAAGCTTGGCAAGATTTTAACCGGTGGCTCATTCATTGCGAGTCGCTGGCCAATCGAAGCACAAGATGCCGTGGTTTATGATGCTTGTCGTGCAGATGGCTGCTTAGCGGGTAAAGGCGTTAACTATGCGAAGGTGCGTAAAGGTTCTCATGCTTACCATATTTTTGGTACTCACACTCATGCCTATACCACAGCAGATGATATCCGTGTACGTTTTGACCAGCTAAATCAAATGAAACAGATCATTGAAAGCAAGGATATTCCTTATGAAGAGCCTGTGATTTTAGCGGGTGACTTTAACGTAGATAAACTGCACTTCCCGCAAGAACACGAAGATTTCTTGGCATTATTCAACGCCACTGAACCTGAAGCCACAGGTACTTATCCGCATTCTTATGCTGGGCCTGTTAACGTATATGCAGATGATGAATACACGGAATATTTAGATTACGTTTTGTACAGTAACGATCATCTCATGCCTTATGATTCACAGAATCGTATGATGACTCCACGCAGTATTGCTTCTAAGCATTGGGGTAGCTGGGACCTTTCGGATCACTTTCCGGTAGAAGGGGTATTCAAATTCCCGTTGTCTGCGGAATATACACCGTTTTAGTGGGCTATTCTGGATGATACAGAAGAAGCTCTGGCTAAAGATAAAACTCAAGATCAAGGCGTGGCTTTGAAAATCTAACGGGTTAAATTGAGAAGTCACAACACAGATATTGTTTTTTATCTTTGGCCCCGCAGGGCACGGATTGCGACGTGGCATAACGGCGCTAACCCCGTATATGCAGAGCCCTGATGTATTATTCAGAAAAGCCCTAGGTATTATCCTCGAAATACTCATCTCGGCCGCCACCATTAAATAATTGGTGGCTGCCGTCACAATAGGGGGCATGACCGGTTTGTTTGCACCCGCAAAGATAAACCGTCTTATCTTCTTCCAGCACAATTCTAATGGGACTAATGCCACTGCCTTTATGGCTGCCATCGCATTTAGGGTTGGTTTTGCTTTTACCACAACGGCACCAGGAGTAACGTTTTCCGGCTTTTAATGCCACTGCCACTGGGTGATTGCAGGTGCTCATGAATTGACTCTTTGTATTTAAATATTCTCATTAACAGTATAGGCAGGACTGGGTAGAGTCATTTAAAATCCGTCGTCGCATTCCAACCAAGGTCGAAGTAAGGTATAACGGCCCAATGAAGATTCCTAAGCGTTTACAGCCCCTATATGAGGATGGCCTGATCGATGAAGTGATCAGCCAGTTGATGAGTGGTAAAGAAGCCACAGTATATGTGGTAGCCAGTGGTGAAGACATTCTATGTGCCAAAGTTTATAAAGAGGCGGATAAACGCAGCTTTAAACAAGCCGTGCAATATCAAGAAGGGCGTAAATCGAAGAATTCTCGCCGTCAACGAGCCATGGAAAAGGGCAGTAAGTATGGTCGAAAGCAAATGGAAGACGCTTGGCACAACGCGGAAGTGGATGCCCTGTATAAATTAGATGCCGCTGACGTGCGTGTTCCGAAGCCCTTTGGTTGCTTCGATGGGGTTTTATTGATGGAGCTGGTCTCGGACGATGAAGGCAATGTGGCACCACGCTTGAATGATGTGGCCTTTGATGAAGCCCAAGCCATTGAAGATCACACCATGATGATGGAATACGTCAAACGAATGTTGTGCGCGGGTATCGTACACGGTGATTTATCTGAGTTTAACGTGTTGGTGGATGATTACGGCCCTGTGATCATAGATTTACCGCAAGCGGTGGATGCTGCAGCAAATATGCATGCTAAATCCATGTTAGAGCGTGATGTGAACAACATGCGGAGTTATTACGGCCAATATGCACCCAGTTTATTAAATACCCAATACGCAAAAGAAATGTGGGCACTGTATGAGGATGGTGAATTAAAGCCAGATACAGAGCTTACTGGGTTATTTGAAGAAGATAACAGCAGCGCTGATGTGGATGCGGTATTAGAAGAGATCAAAGCTGCGTTAATGGAAGAAAAAGAAAAACAAGCACGCTTGAAAGAAGATGAAGAAGAGTATTAATTTAAAATACGAATAGCAGTAATAAAAGACCATGGCTTGCCATGGTTTTTTTATGGAAGTTGCATTAACGAATGAATTGATCACCATTTAAAACCCAACAGCGGTCATTATGGGTGTAGCCAATATGAGGGTAGTAATCATTGGCATGAGGTGCCGAAATTAAAATTAATTTGCAGGTGTTATGTAGGCTGGCTTTAACCTTTGCTTGTAACGCTTTGCCGATGCCGAGATGTTGATAAGCGGCATCGACGGCTAAATCCGAAAGATAGCAAGCATAATGAAAGTCCGTCATGCAGCGGGCTATACCAATTAATTTAGTATTATCCCAGGCTGTTACCATTAAATTACTGTTTTTGAGCATACCTTTCAGACAAGTTTCGTTATCAATTGGGCGTCTTTCGGCCAACCCAGAGCTGTGTAGTAAGGATAAAAAATGTTCGAGGGATACGCTAGTGTCCAACGAGTACGTAATGTTCATGTAAAACAATCCTTGTTAACGCTGTGATTTTTTCCAATATATTCGATAAGCAAAGGCCAGTGTCACGGACATGGCAGCCGGTATATAAAGCGCATTAAATTGTAGGGCTTGGTAGCAATACGCACCCAGAGTGCCACCTAGAACAAAACCCAAAATAATTAAAATAAATAAGACGAATTTTCGTGTATCAAACGTTTCTTTTCTTAATGCCGCACCAAACATAATGCCAAGATCTGTGAATATTCCGGTTAAATGAGTGGTACGTACCACTGCGCCGCTGTAACGAGTAGCAAGCGCATTTTGCAAGCCACATGCGGCAGAAGCAAAATAATGCCCAGTGGAGTCGTGCTGCTGTAAAAAGTAAATGGCGATCACTAACAGCACGGCTTCAATTAGCAGTAAGGAGTCATAATGGCGTCCCAGTTTCAAGGAGGATCCACTGAGTAAAAAACCTGAAATCATGGAGCCTAATAGAAAGCTGAATAATATAACCGCTAGGTGAATGCTTTCACCGGAAAGGTCTAATAAAGTGGTGCCCAGTTGAGAGGCGGTGCCTGATAGGTGAGAAACGGCTTGATGCTGAAAGCCTAATAAGCCAATGACATTGATACAGCCAGCAAGTACAGCCAGTGTGAATGCACCATATTCAATCCATTTGGGTAGTTTTGACATCATAATGCACAGCTTTATGTAAATGGATTCTCATCATACAAAAATTAACGCCAACTCAAAATGGAATGTTTTATAATCTGGTCTTTTGGGGTAAATGTATGCACGGGTATTTTGCCGGTTTTTCATTAGGCATTAGTTTAATATTGGCCATAGGGGCGCAAAATGCGTTTGTTTTGCGCCAAGGTCTCAAACAGCAACACGTTTTTTTAGTGTTCATCATTTGTGCATTATCAGATGCGATTTTGATTGCATTAGGGGTGTCCGGTTTTGCAGGTATAGTGAAATCTTTGCCCTGGTTAGAGCCTGTTGCACGTTATGCTGGTGCTGCATTTTTGATTGTGTATGGTGCTAAAAGCTTGTGGCAAGTAGTTCGCAGTAATGAAAGTTTGCATACTCAAGGACAGGCGGAAACATCAGCTAAGACCATTGCACTCACATGTTTAGCGCTTACTTGGCTTAATCCCCATGTTTATTTGGATACGGTCTTTTTATTAGGTGCCATCTCCACACAATACCCTGATGCCCAATTGGCGTTTGCGTTAGGTGGTATGAGCGCCTCATTTTTATTTTTTGCATCATTGGCTTATGGTGCGCGTTTATTGGCACCGATTTTTGAACATCCCATGGCGTGGAAAGTATTTGAAGTGGTTATTGCCGCTATCATGTGGGGCATAGCGGCACGTTTGCTATGGATTTAACGTAGACAGGCTACAAGCAGCTGTGTCTGAATTCATCATCCAGGTCTAAAGGCAATACTAGTGTACTGAACTGAAGGGCGTTAGCGTCGGTACATAGGGTGGTACGAGCACCACCTGTGTTGTTGACGTATTCGTCTTGATATTCAGCATTAAAAACCGGTTTGCCCGCATCAATAAATGGCGTGAGAGCATCGCATTCGTCGTACTCAAAGCATTGTTCGTTCACGGCAAAATCAAAATATTCCACTAGCTCTTCGATTTGGTCTAAGTCATTTTTTAAACCAACCGATAAACCTAAGGTACGCGCTTTATTGGCAATAAAACGATTAAAAGCCAATTGATCGCTGGCGGTTAAATCAAACCCTGAGTCATTTTGATAGGCGTCCATGTTATCAGGCTCGACACCATCGCAGCCTTTATCAGCCGCTAACGCTAAGCGTGCAGCCATGATCTCATGGACTTCTTCTAGGCGAATATCCAACCAGCGTTCACCTTCCCATCCATCCAGCTCATTTCCTTTTGCTTTGTTTGGAAATAGGGCTGCATCGGAGCGCCAATTTTCGTATGAGCCCGCTGAAAAATAACAAATCACTTTTTTGCCATCCTCTTGTAATGAAGCGATGGCGGTGGAAAGGTTATCGAATAAATCAATATCGTAAATGTCCACGTTATAACTGGTGTTGAGAGTTTCTCCTTCATTCACTAACAACTGCCATTGCCAAGTGGCGGCAACACTGGGCTCATACACATTTGCATTGTCTACAGGTTCCACATCGACACTTAGAGGTGTGACAATGGGGATATCATCAGAACTGCCACAGGCGGTTAGAAACGCAATGCTGAGATAAAGTAGGCGAGATGTCATAGGGAGATTTCCTTATTCCTTTTCCTTAGGGTAGTCGACTCAGAAAACCTTGTCTGAATAATTACGCTTAAGCACAGGGCTTTTTATTATTGATGGGCGCTAACTTTAAAAATACGCCAAGTGCCATAAGTAATAACGCAGCGCTCACTAATATGGCCACAGGGTAATAAAGGTTTCCTGCTAAATCTAATTGGCTGTATTTAATCACCATGATTAAACCTTCCAATGATAACGCCACGCACACGGTGCCGATGAACCTAGGTAGCGTGCGTCTTAACATGATGATGACATCGTGGTCTGACTCTTGGCCATACTCTTGTCCAATGACCATAGCCAGTTCAAATACGGCGATGGCAATGACACTACCGTTAATGATCTTAATAATGATTTGAGTGAACTCTTCGCCCTTGACGAGTAGCTCGGCCGCGCTAAATAAAGACGTTAAAAGGATACAAGCGGATAGCAAGTAGAATAAAGCGGTAAACCAAGAGGCAAAATGGTTCTGTACGGTTTTTGATTGTGTCTCTAGCATGACGTGCTCCAGTGAATGTGAGTATCATGCTTGGATAGCCCCGAGTTTATAAGTTTCTGTGATTGTAGTGAGGTGAGAGATGCGTCCCATTGTCAAAACGTAAACTTTAAACCAGTTCACGTTTTGATCATGGGCTATGCGTTTTAGCTAGTCTTGATTGCGTTTCCAAATAAAGTCATTGGTATTGGCTGAATCGCTTGAATTTGTATCAGATGCCTCTGACTTTTTTAAAGACAAGGTAGGGCGTGAATCGGTTTTATCCTGGCGTTTTTGGGTTGAGTTACCTTTAAAGTTTGGATTTTGATACACCACTTTTTCAGCTTTTTTGGGCGTAAAAGGCTTCTTATTTTTACCTTGAGTTTTGTTGTGCTTTTGTTGCTCTTTACGGTTTTCGCTGGTGCTTTTTAATGCTTGGTATTTTGATTGCGGCTGGGCTGTAGACTGATTAGTTTGTTGCATTTGAAGCCCTTGCAATACATTGCGCAGCACTTGATCTTGGCATTCACGATAATGTCTGTGATCCGGCTTTCTAAAAAAGGCCGAAAGTTCAGATTTGCCCAAATTAAAATCCGCACTAGAGAGTAAATCGAGAATATCTTGATCAATCCAGTTAAAGGCAATCTTTAATTTACGCAGGATGATGTTGTTGTTCAGTTGGTATTCCGCTTTAGGGATGCCATCATCTTTTTTACCGCGTTTTTCGATGATTAATCCATTTAAGAATTGGGCCATTTCATGATCACTGCAACGAATATAAGCAGGATCATCATCTTTTTTTAACCAGCCTTGCAAACGCTCAACAGGCACTTCTAGGCCCACATGTGCACAGATGCTAATCATTTTGGTGTCGTTGAAATTTAGGGTGTAACGCAGGCGACGGAGGACGTAGTTGTTAGTCACGAATGGCTCAGATAATAGGTCAAAGCGGTATTCTAACTGGTTTTAGTGAAAAATGATGGCGCTAATGTGGTCTTGGAAGAAATTGATATAAGAAGAGTCATCCAGAATCTGAGCATAGCTATGTTAAACTGCTTATTTTTGAGGCCCAAACATGACAGATCAGCCCAATAACCCGTTGCATGGCATTACGTTAAAAACCTTACTCGAAGAGCTGATTGATCATTTAGGGTTTGAAGCCATGGGGCAGGCTGTGAATGTTCGCTGTTTTACCCATGAGCCAAGTTTGAAATCCAGCTTAAAGTTTTTGCGTAAAACCCCTTGGGCAAGGGAGAAGGTAGAGGCTTTGTACTTGCTACATCAAGCGGCTATCAAGCAAAAACAATCTATTTACGGCTCGCCTAAATCTTAAATTTCGCTGCTTGGGGAATCTTCTTGAAGCGCTTGATTTTCTTGTGCCTCTAACTTCGCACGCTCGGCTTTAGAAATATACTTTGGCTTATTTTTAGGGTTCGCCTTAAGGTTCGCTTTTTTGGCTTTGGCCGAAAGCTTAGTGAATATTTTCTTTTTACGATTCATACAGCACCCCTAAATAAGGCTGAATTGTAGCGTTTTTAGGCGATTTTATCCACGCATGTTTGGGCCAGACGGCCAAGGGTCTTCACGGCTTGTTTCACTTGCTCGTCCACGGGAATAGCGCAATTCAGGCGGATGTAGTGATCAAACTCGCAGGTGTTTGAGAACATGGCACCGGATGCGATGTTGATGCCATGCTGTAAGGATAACCCTTGTAGTTCATTCACATTAGTACCTTCAGGCAATGCTATCCACAAAATAAATCCACCCTTGGGCTGGCTGATTCGCGTGCCACTTGGAAAAAATTGCTTAACCAATTGCGTGATGTCTTCAATATTCTTTTTACAGGTAGCGCGAATTTTTCTTAAGTGTTTATCGTAATGCCCACTTTCTAAATAACTACTCAGGGCATACTGGCTTAAGCTCGCCGGAGAAAAAGACGAATAAGTTTGCGCTTTAATGATGCTGTCATGGTGTTTTCCTGCAATGCACCAACCTACACGCATTCCCGGTGATAAGGTTTTAGAAAAACTCGAGCAGTGCATGACACGATCATCGCTATCAAAGGTTTTAATGACACTATTGATAGATTGGTTGAAACCCAATTCGCCATAGATATCGTCTTCTAAAATATTGACATCAAACTTTTGTGCCAACTCATATAGACGTTTTTGTTTTTCCGAGCTCATGGCGGCCCCAGTTGGATTACTGTATCGAGCACTGACAGCAATGAGTTTTATAGGCCATTGGCTAAGGGCCAATGTGAGGGCATCTAAACTGATGCCTTGTTGGGCATCGGTGGGGATTTCGATCACTTTCAGGCCTAATAAATCGGCTAATTGCAAAAAACCGTAATAGCACGGGCTTTCTACGGCAATGATGTCGCCCGGTTGCGTGACGGAGCGTAAACATAGGTTCAACGCTTCCGAGCAGCCTTGTGTAATGATGATGTCATCCGGTAAGCACTTAACGCCCACGCTGCGCATACGGGTGGCTATTTGACGGCGAAGTGACTCAAGCCCTGGCGAAAATAAGTAATTGAAAACCTGCTTGCTTTGAAAACGTGAAGTCTTGTGAATATGAGTTTGCAATGCGTGATGGGGCATGAATGATTCGTGTGCGATGGCGGCGCCAAAATTCACCGAGGATGGCTCGTGTACTGCATTGAGCATCATGGAAATGATGTCGCCTTTTTCCACCTCAGATGGGGTGCTGCCTTTAGAGACAGGCGGTGGGGTCACAGGGTCATTGGCCCCGTCCTTCACATAGTAACCGGATTGGGGTTTTGCGGTTAGAAAGCCTTGGTCTTCCAATAGCGCATAGGCTTGGGTAATGGTGCTGATGCTCACATCTTTTATTTTGGATAAGCTGCGCACGCTGGGAACCTTCTGCCCAGCGAGATAGACACCTTGCTGAATATCTTGAGCAATGTCTTCGGCAACTTTTTGGTAAAGGGTGGTCATCGGCTGGGCTCCTAAGATGAGTCTTGTCTCAT
>JABXIK010000044.1 GCA_013373125.1 Gammaproteobacteria bacterium
CGCTGGCGGAATATCCGCTAAATCAAAACGACCAAGAGATTTATTCTGTGCCGCTTGCTTACGCTCACCTTGTACTACGTGAATGGTTACCGCAGTTTGGTTATCATCTGCCGTTGAGAACACTTGTGATTTCTTAGTTGGAATCGTGGTGTTTTTCTCAATTAGCGCTGTAGCAACACCGCCCATGGTTTCAATACCTAGGGTTAGAGGCGTTACGTCTAGAAGAAGAACGTCTTTCACATCACCCGATAGAACTGCACCTTGAAGTGCTGCACCCATAGCAACCGCTTCATCAGGGTTTACATCTTTACGCGGCTCTTTACCAAAGAAATCAGAAACTGATTTTTGTACTAGCGGCATACGAGTTTGACCACCAACTAAAATCACTTCATCAATTTCAGAAGCACTTAGACCAGCGTCTTGTAGCGCAAGCTCACAAGGCTTAAGAGAGTTCTTAACTAAATCTTCAACTAAAGATTCAAGCTTGGCGCGAGTCACTTTTACATTTAAATGTTTAGGACCTGTAGCGTCTGCCGTGATGTAAGGTAGGTTTACATCTGTTTGAGACGCAGAAGAAAGCTCAACTTTTGCTTTTTCAGCGGCTTCTTTCAGACGCTGCATGGCAAGTGGATCACCGGTTAGATCCATACCAGAATCTTTCTTGAATTCATTCGCTAAGAATTCGATCAAACGCATATCGAAATCTTCACCACCTAGGAAGGTATCACCGTTAGTGGCCAATACTTCAAATTGTTTTTCACCGTCAACATCGGCTACTTCGATGATAGAGATATCGAACGTACCACCACCTAAGTCGTATACTGCGATAGTGCGATCACCACCGGTTTTGTCCATTCCGTAAGCAAGAGCCGCAGCCGTTGGTTCGTTGATAATACGTTTAACGTCTAGACCGGCAATTTTACCCGCATCTTTAGTTGCTTGACGTTGCGCATCGTTAAAATATGCAGGAACAGTGATAACCGCTTCGGTTACTTTTTCGCCCAAGAAATCTTCTGCTGTTTTCTTCATTTTTTTCAAAACTTCAGCAGAGATTTGTGGTGGCGCAAATTTATCGCCCTTCACCTCAACCCAAGCATCACCGTTGTCTGCTTTAGTGATGGTGTATGGCACCATTTTGATATCTTTTTGCACAACGTCATCTTCAAAGCGACGACCGATCAGACGTTTGATTGCAAATAGAGTATTGGTTGGGTTGGTCACTGCCTGACGTTTTGCAGGCTGACCTACTAGGATTTCACCATCATCCGCATAAGCGATGATGGATGGGGTAGTGCGATCGCCTTCCGCGTTTTCAATTACGCGAGTTTTGTCGCCGTCTAGTACAGACACACAAGAGTTAGTGGTGCCTAAATCGATACCTATGATTTTACCCATAATGCTTCTCCAATCTAAATTCGTAAGAGCGCTGGCTCTTTAAGTGCTCATAGAGCGTTAATCGTTTGCTTAACCCTTATGTGGGTATGGTTATTTCTATTTCAAGCCTGAAATAACAAATTTTTTAATTAGGCTTGCTCATCCACTTTAGGAGCAGCCTTGGATACCACCACCATAGCAGGACGTAATAAACGGCCGTGATTGGTGTAACCTTTTTGCACCACGTTTAGTACGGTGTTTGGCTCTGCATCCGGTGCTTCAACCATAGAAATCGCTTGGTGCAATTCAGGATCAAACGGATGACCTTCTGGGTTGATTTGCTCTACTTTGAATTTCTCAAGGGTGTCGATGAACGACTTCTGCGTCATTTCAATCCCTTCCAAGAACGGCTTCACCACCTCATCATCTGGGGTCATCGCCAGAGCACGCTCAAGGTTATCCACTACGTTTAGCAATTCACGAGCGAATTTCTCGGTGCTGAATTTATGTGCTTTTTCCACATCCGCTTCGGCGCGACGACGTACGTTTTGCACTTCTGCCTGTGAGCGCAGCACTTCTTCTTTTAACTGAGCGACTTCATCTTGTAGCGCTGCTAGTTGCTCATCATTACCTTGTTCAACTACTTCGGCCTCTGCTTGATGCGCTTCAGCAGTGGCTTGTTCCTGTGTTTCCACTTCTGGCGTGATGTTTTCCTGATCTGACATTCGTCTCTCCAACTCACAAAACGATAAAAAATAATGTCTGCCCTATATGGGGATGGAAAAATCTGTTTCAAGAACTTTACAAATAGTTTTTTTACTGTATAAATAAACACATGTATGAATATACAGGAAACTATTCTCATGCTGGCTCACATCTCTATTAAGGACTTCACAATTGTCGACACCCTAGAATTGGACCTCAATTCAGGGTTTAGCGCCGTAACCGGTGAAACCGGTGCGGGTAAATCCATCATGTTAGACGCTTTATCCCTTGCCACCGGCGGCAAGGCGGAAAGCAGTCATGTGAGACCTGGGGCCACCAAAGCGGAGATTTACGCCTGTTTTGAATTAAAGGACAAACCTAAACTGCAATCTTGGCTAGATGAGAACGACATGAAGGGTGATCAAGACCAGTTAATCTTGTCCCGCATCATCACCCAAGAAGGTCGCAGCCGCGGCTACATCAATGGCCGCCCTGCTCCATTGCACCAATTAAGAGAAGTCGGCGAACAGCTATTGGATATTCATGGTCAGCATGCCCATCAAATGCTCCTATCCAAGGAAGCTCCCCGGCAATTATTAGACAACTATGGGCAATATTCTGAACTTCTCAGCGATGTAAAAACCAGTTACAAGCACTGGCAGAACTTAAAGCAACGAGTTGATCAATTACAAAACCAAAGTGATGAATCCCTCGCGCGCATTCAATTACTCGAATATCAGGTACAAGAACTCGACCTTTTAGACCTTGAACCGGCGGAAGTAGAAAGCCTCGAAGTAGAACAAAAGCGCCTAGCTAACGCCGAAACCCATTTATTGAGTGCGCAACAAGCTCTGTATTTTTGTCAGAACGACGATGACCAAGGAGATGCATACCAAGCCATGCAAATGGCTTTACAAAAGCTCGATCCGCTAATTGAATCCAGTCCAGCCTTGGCCAACGCTCATGAACTGCTGAATCAAGCCTATGTGGTCATTGGCGAGGCGGCGGACGAGCTAGAGAAATACATAGATAATTTTGAGATCAATCCTCAGCGTTTACAGCATGTAGAAGAGCGACTAAATGCCATCTATGAGCTTGCCCGTAAGCACAAGGTACGCCCTGAAGAATTATGCGAATTACACATCACCCTTGCAGAAGAGCTCAGCCAATTAAAAGGCCAAGATCAATCACTAGATGAATTGGTTATCGCACTGGATCAAGCAGAACAAGATTTTTGCGGACACAGTAATGCACTGAGTAGCGCTCGCCGTAAAGCTGCTGACAAATTACGTGGCGACCTGTTAAAGCAACTGAAATCTCTGGCATTGGATAAAGCGCAGATTCAATTTGATATTGATAGCCAGCCTATCCACAAAGCCAGTAAATATGGCGTGGACGAAATTCAACTTATGGTGAGTTTTAACCCGGGCCAGTCATTACAACCATTAAGCAAAGTCGCATCCGGTGGTGAGTTATCCCGTATCAGCTTGGCCATGCAGATTCTCATTCAGCAAGGCCCAGACACACTGATCTTCGACGAAATTGATGTGGGTGTGGGTGGTGCAACTGCTGAACGCATGGGACGCCTACTGAAACAACTTGGTAGCAGCAAGCAGGTCATCAGCGTGACTCACCAGCCGCAAGTGGCCGCCCTAGCCCATGAACACTTACTGGTGAATAAATTAAGTGGTAAACAACAGACTCGCACCCAGATTCGTAAACTCGACAAAGATCAAAGACAACAAGAGCTAGCACGTATGCTAGGTGGTCTTGAGATCAGTGATCTGACCCTTGCTCACGCCAAAGACATGCTCATGGCGGCGCAAGCCTAACCTTCTCTGTGTGGACGGTGCCCAGGATGGGCCGGTGTTGCAAAGTACAGGACGTACTTGCTGCAACAGCCTGTAAGGTAACAAGGACAGAACCGATACAGGCAAATTCATTCCAATAAAAAAGCCAGCATTGCTGGCTTTTTTTATTGGGTAGTGCAAAAGTAATGACTTACTTTTCACCTTTTGGTTTTACGTATAAAACCAAGTTATGCTCAACCAGATCATAACCGTATTCTTCGGCGATTTGATGCTGCAGTTTTTCAATTTGCTCATTCACAAATTCAATCACCTTACCGGTTTTAACACAAACCATATGGTCATGGTGATCACCACGATCGAGTTCGAACACGCTGTGACCGCCATCAAAGTTATGACGCTCAACCAGACCGGCGCTCTCAAACTGAGTTAAAACACGATATACAGTGGCAAGGCCCACTTCTTCATCCGCATCCATTAGTGCTTTGTACACATCTTCTGCACTCATGTGAGGTTCGGACGCTGCTTCAAGTATTTGCAGTATTTTTACTCGAGGCAGTGTCACTTTAAGACCTGCTTTGCGTAATTCTAAGTTTTCATCTGCCATGGGGTATACTCTTTGGTCGTTGCGAGCCACGCAACTTCAGGTATTATGCAATCAATTTTTAAAGTAACGGTTATTTTACATGTTTCGATTATTTATCACAGCTACTGTTTTCATATTCTTAAGTGCTTGCTCCATGCAAGTTTATAAGCTTAACGTCCAACAAGGTAATATCGTCACTCAAGACATGTTAGATAAGTTGAAGCCCGGCATGGATAAGCGCCAAGTAGCTTACATCATGGGTAATCCCGTATTGAAAGACACATTTAGCACCCGTTTTTGGGACTACACCTACCGCACAGAGCGCCGTGCGGATGAGATCAAGACTTACCACATTCGCGTATATTTTGATCAACAAGAGAAATATAGTCACTTTGAAGGGCAGCTGCCAGCATCCACTGAACCTGAGCTGATGCAAGAAGAGGATAAACCAGTCAAAGTTTTTGGGGATTAAGGTTTCTTCATATTCATAAAAAAAGGCCCCTTGGGCCTTTTTCTTTTTCTAACACGTTTAATCTTTCTTCGCGGCTTTCGCTGCGCGATTGGCCCGCGCCACTTTAGGGTCGATAATCAGTGGACGATAGATTTCCACTCGGTCCGCTGCTTTCAGCACTTCTTCCTTGGGATTACGGACTGCTTTACCAAAAATCCCCATTTTAGCTTCTGCTAAATCAATCTCAGGAAACACAGCGCAAATACCAGAAAGCTCTGCGGCTTGATATACGCTACACCCTTCTTCAACATCAAGTGCAATGATGCGTTGCTTTTCAGGGGTAGCATAAGCTACTTCGACAGAAATCATTTGTGCCATCTTACACTCCATATACCGCATCGGCGCGCTGCACAAAAGCATCAACCATGGTGTTGGCGGCTTGCTTAAAAACTGGACTTAGGGTCATGGATAAAATTTTACCCGCCACTTCAAAATCCAATTCTAAAATCACCTTACAAGCTTCATCATTTAAAGGCTGAAACGTGAACTTGCCATTTAAACGCTTAAATGGTCCATCCACTAATTCCATGGTCATCCACTCAGGGGCTTGCTTCTGATTACGCGTGGTAAACGTCTGCTCAATCCCACCTTTTTTTATGGTCATGCCGGCGATTAATTCTGTTTCTGTTTCCGAAATCAGATGAGAGCCGACACACCACGGTAAAAACTGAGGGTAAGACTGCACGTCACACACCAGTGCAAACATGCGCTCAGCGCTGTGCATAACCAGCGCTGAACGTTCAATGTGGGCCATGAAACTACCTTAAAACTAGATGAGGCCGTTTACCAATACGATGGCAACTGCCACAGGCGCAATAAACATCAATACAAAACGCCAGATAGTATACATGAGAGGACTTCCCATTTTCACTTCTTCTTTCACGTCAGCCTTGTTCATTGCCCAGCCAACAAAGACAGCAATCAATAATCCACCCAGAGGCAGCATGATGTTGGCCGTCAAGAAGTCCAAGGTATCAAACAAGGTTTTACCGAATAGCTTGTATTCCGACCATAGATTGAAAGACAAGATGGTACCGATACCTAGAATCCAGATAACAATACCAATCCAAGTAGCAGCCGCCACACGGGACATGCCTTTGCTTTCTACGGCCCAAGCCACTACAGGCTCACCTAGAGAAATGGCAGAGCTTAAAGCAGCGAACGCAACCAAGATAAAGAACAAAGTACCGAACAAGGTGCCGCCAGGCATGTGTGAAAATGCTAAAGGCAATGTTTGGAACAACAAACCAGGGCCTGCGCCTGCTTCTAAACCATTAGAGAAAACAATTGGGAAAATAACCAAACCAGCGATCAATGCAATTAAAGTATCTAGGAAGGCAACGGTTAATACGGTTTTACCGATCGATGATTTCTTCGGCATGTACGCACCGTAAGCCATGATAGCGCCCATACCTAAACTCAATGTAAAGAAGGCATGGCCAAGCGCCACGATGATACTCTCACCGGTCAGCTTGCTGAAATCGAAGCTAAATAGGAATTCAAAACCCGCACCAAAACCATCTGTGCTCATTGAGTAACCTAGCAATACCACCAAGATCAAGAACAACAACGGCATCATAATACTGATAGAACGCTCTAGGCCTTTATTTACACCACGAGCAACGATACCAATGGTGATCACCATGAAGATGGTGTGCCAAGCTAATAGGGTTTCAGGACTGCTTAGCATGTTGCCGAATGTGGCGCCTACGCTCTCAGCAGTCGCACCATCAAACGCACCACCTGCCATACGGAAAATGTAAGCAAGGGACCAGCCGGCAATAACGGAATAGAAAGATAAGATCAGGAAGCCTGCAACCGCGCCCATCCAACCAATGCCGCCCCATAAACGGTTGGCATTTTGATCCTTGGTTAATGCGTGCATGGTATTAATTGGACTTTGACGACCTAAGCGACCTAAAGTCACTTCCGCGATCATCACTGGAATACCAATTAAGCATATACAAGCAAGATAAACTAATACGAATGCGCCACCGCCATTCTCACCCGTAATATATGGAAACTTCCAAATATTACCTAAACCCACCGCAGAGCCAGTGGCGGCTAAAATAAACAGCCAGCGACTGCGCCACAAACCATGAATGCTTTTTTGTTCAGCCATGTGTCATCCCGAATGAAAATAAAGTTACTGTTATTGTGTGTAATTTCGTCTGCTATCTCAAGAGAATCTCCCCAACCCTTTATAAATGGCCTATTTGACCTTAAAAAAAGAGCAGGAAACCCTATTTTCGCGCATATCTTTTTGGCGAATTCGCCCCTATAATCGCTGCCATGGCTAAGAGTAATAAAAAACCAAAAAACAACGGTTCAAGCATTTGTGAAAATCGCCGTGCGCGTCACGATTATCTGCTTGATGATAAAACCGAATGCGGCCTTGCATTATTAGGCTGGGAAGTAAAAAGTATCCGCGCTGGCAAAGCTCAGCTTGTGGATGCTTATGTGGTCATTCACAAAGGTGAAGCTTGGCTTCACGGTGCGAACATCACTCCTCTCAATACGGCAAGTACTCACGTGATTTGCGAACCCCGTCGTAATCGTAAGCTGCTTATGAAGCGCAAAGAAATCGACAAGTTCGAAATGGCAGCCAGTGCAAAAGGCTACACATTAGTGGCACTGGAAATGTATTGGAAAGGCCCCTACGTCAAATGCAAAATTGCCCTAGGTAAAGGTAAACAGGCTCACGACAAACGCGAATCTGACAAACAAAAAGATTGGAACAAACAAAAAGAACGTATCATGAAAAGTAACGTTCGCTAACGCGCCAACTTTTACTACCTTTGCCTAATCGGTTAAAACCATAAACAAAAGCCCAAGTCGTTTATCACGACTTGGGCTTTTTCATATTAGAAGTAGTAACCAAACTGAATGTTTAGGAAACGCTTCCACTCATCCATGCCATCGCCAGCTGCCAGTGCATTCACGTAATCGCCATCACCGACAAACAATGCATTCTTACCAGATGTAATGTCCACAAAAGTATATAGGTCACCGGTTACAAACATGGCGCCCACAGTGTGAATGTGAGAATCTTTAAAGCTAGATTCGTCTTTATCGATTAGGTTGTAATCACTATAAACACGTACTAGATCAACAATGCCGCCTTTAAATGGCAGGTCATAATGGAAGTTAGCCACATAGGTATTCGCTTTAGCTGCCACTAAATAAGTAGCACCAAACGCACCAAGCTGAACAGAGTCTTCGCTTACACCATCTGGGTTTTCTGGGTTGTATTCATAACGACCAGCTTGTAATTGCACACCGAACGCATCGTACTTTCCGTTTAAGAAAACCGCTGCTTGATACGCATTACCCATGCGATCTGTTAAGTTATTATACAAACCTGTTAACTGCACAGAGCCACCGAATTCACTGCCACCCATTTTATAACTGGTGTGAAAGTTTAATTGATGCGCTTCTTCATTCGCTTGTTGATTGTCATCAGCAGATGAAACCACATCCGCAGAGAAACGCTGAGCGTCCGTCGGCTTCGTATCACCATTTGAGAAGTAAGCTACTTGAACATTCCAAGGACCACGGTTAGTAATGTATTTCACACCCGCATCATAGTCATCGTTCATGCCCATGAATAAAGCATTGTCGCCCCAGTCATTATGAGATTCGTAAGGCTGAATACCGAAAGGTACTTTCATCAAACCCACTTGGATTTCAGACTGCTCATCCAAGTTGGTAGCAAAATACAAATGATGAATCATTGAAGGGTTGCCATTATCGTACATACGATACTGAGCAGATAAGCGCACACCATTTTTCTCAGTTTCCGCACCTAGGTTTAACTGGTTAAAGCGGAAATCGCCACCACGATCTTTTTGATCATCGTTCCAGTCTTGAACAGTGAAGTTCAAACGGTAACTACCTGTGATTTGAACCTTCTCAAGTTTTTCAACGCGACTTTCAAGATCAGCACCTTGATCCGCCGCATACGCTAAGCTCGGTGTAACTGCCGCAGCAACTACTAAGGGCAGTACGCGCCCTACAGCATAAGTAAATTGCATATTTTCACCAATTTCGTGAATGGATTCGAGTTACCTGACCATGGGGTCAAATAAAAGGACGGCATTCTATAGAAGGCATAACGCGAAATCAGTAATAATTTTGTAAAAAAGTGGACTAAATCGACAGGTCAAACAAAACAACTATAAAAAGCAAACTCTTTATAACAAAATCTAGGGCAAACCCTTGTATATCAGAGACTTACACACCCAAAATCCAAAATAGAATCGTCTCTGTCACTCGTACTCACCTTGTATTCCCCCCGACACAAGCATACAATCACTGTTAACCAAAAAGCTTTTGGGGACGATTTTGGATTCGACGCCGATGATGAAGCTTGAGGTGCATGTGGTGAGGGTATAACGATCACCTAAATCCCCGTTGTACATATAAATAGTCGCAAACGACGAAAACTACGCACTAGCGGCTTAAGCCCGCTAACCTCCGATTCTGGATGCTTGTGGACAGATGACGAGGGCACGCAACACAAGCTCGCGCGGGAGGCTTGCCTAAGGCTAAACCGTTAAATAAGTATTAGGCTCGCCCTAAACGCCCTGTCTCTCGGGCCGTGATGGGTTAATCTAGTAGAGTGACTAAACATGTAGATCCGATAGGGGAGTGTTGGCGGACGCGGGTTCGAACCCCGCCGTCTCCACCAAATTTTGCTAACGCGTTAGCATGGTTTGATACAGAGTTAAGTTATTAACTCATATCCAAAATCAGGTTTTCGATGAATCGAAAGCCATCAAAAAG
>JABXIK010000092.1 GCA_013373125.1 Gammaproteobacteria bacterium
GTAGATGTATTGCCAGATATCCAGCTCGGTCCAGTTTGAAAGTGGGAACACACGAATACTTTCACCTGGATTCACTTTGCCGTTGTAGATATTCCAAAGTTCAGGACGTTGGTTTTTCGGGTCCCATCTGTGGTTTTTATCACGGAAAGAATACACACGCTCTTTGGCGCGAGATTTTTCTTCGTCACGACGGGCCCCACCGAATGCCGCATCAAATTTGTATTTGTTTAAGGCTTGTTTAAGACCTTCGGTTTTCATGATGTCGGTGTGTTTGCTCGAACCGTGGGTAAATGGGCCTACGCCTGCGTCGACACCGTCTTGGTTAATATGCACTAATAATTCCATGCCAGAGGTCTTGGCCATGTGGTCACGGAATTGAATCATCTCTTTAAATTTCCACGTGGTGTCTACGTGTAATAAAGGAAACGGAGGAATGCCAGGGGCAAAAGCTTTACGTGCAAGGTGAAGCATCACCGCACTGTCTTTACCCACGGAGTAAAGCATCACAGGATTATCAAATTCTGCGGCCACCTCACGGATGATATGAATACTTTCAGCTTCAAGCTGTTTTAAATGCGTTAAATTATAGTCCGACATGCCTAGGGCTCTCTGTGATCGAAAAATCTACAGGTATAAATGAGGTCGCTACTATACCAGTGTCAACGGGGCATAAGAAGAGATTGTATTAGACGAAAGAGAAATAAGGATATAGCCATTTAGAGCCTTAGCCAGAGTGGCTAAGGCAGAGGATTATTGGTCAGTTAAAGCCGGTTTTTCCGCGTAGTCTTTAGGTGCTTCCACTTTGAATGGGTCGCTTTCTTGTTCGATGACGTCCTTCAGATCAGCCAGAGGCTTTTCTGTGAATTGGGCAGCCCCTTTGGCGATGTGTTCATACAAATCTTGATAGCTTTTGGTGAGATTCTCGGTGAGATCCGCGGTTTGTAGGTAGTGTTGCTGTAGCGCGTCCTTCATGGAAAGTTGCTCGCCTTTTACCTTATCCAGTTCGCGCTCTAACAGAGCAACGTGGGTGCCGCGACTTAATACATAGCGTTGGATAAGAATGCCAATGCCAATACCGACAGCAAATACAAACAGGCTAGAAATTAATTGTGCGCTCATGGGCAATCCTTGCGGTTGCGAAGTCAATCTAGGTTCAGTGTATCCAGTTCGGCGAATGAATCCTAGTGATGCGGCGGCAGAAATCTGATCTGGGTTAGGTTAAGCTTTGATTCATTTAAAGAGATACCGATCAATATGACCAATATGCTCATTGATGGACCCTGTGGTCACCTAGAAGTGGCATTGCAAGAAACTCAGGGCTTAGCCGCGCCTTATGCGCTGATTTGTCACCCCCATCCTCTGCATGGGGGCAGTATGAACAATAAAGTAGTGACCATGTCAGCCAAAGCGTATGAGGACATGGGTTGCAACGTGGTGCGCTTCAATTATCGCGGCGTGGGCGAGAGCCAAGGGGAATACGGCGATAACAGTGGGGAAGTGGCCGATGCCATGGCCGTGGTGGATTGGTTGCTGGCGAACCGTGAGGTTAGCAGTATGTATTTCGCAGGCTTTAGTTTCGGGGCCTATATTGCCGCTCAGGCGGCGGCCAATACACAAGCCTTGGGAGTGGATGTGCGTCATGTGCTGCTGATTGCACCATCGGTATTGAATTCACCGTTTGATCAAGTCACGCCGTTTTCCATCGACACCAGCATTATCATGGGAGATGCAGATGAAATTGTACCGTTTGATGAGGTGCAGTCCTGGGCCGATCAGCTCTACCCACCGGTGGAGATGTTGGTCATGGAAGAGGCTAGCCACTTTTTTCATGGCCGCCTAACAGAGTTAAAAGGCCATATAAAAGGGCTGTTTGACTAGCAAAAAAGCCGGCTAAATTTGCCTTTAGCTGGCGTAATCGGTACATTTGCGCCCCGATTTTATTAATCTTCTATACTGCAGAAGCACACGGACATAAAGCAACGGCCATGACTCCATTAGAACTGTACCGCAAAGATCTCGAACGGGATGATTTCTCCTATGACCCTGCGCAGGAAATGGCCGTTAAACACTTGCAGCGTTTGTATGATGACCTAGTGGCCAAATGGCAAGAAGATCAAAACCGCTCTGCCGTGGGCAAATTCTTTTCTGGTTTAAGCAATAAACCAAAACGTCCTATCCAAGGTGTTTATTTTTGGGGTGGTGTGGGCCGAGGCAAAACCTATTTGGTAGACACCTTTTACGATGCGCTGCCATTTAAACGTAAAATGCGCACCCACTTTCACCGCTTCATGCAGCGTGTACATGCCGATTTGACCAAGCTTGCGGGTAAGAAAAACCCGTTAACCATAGTGGCGGATCAAATCGCCGAAGAAGCCGTGGTAATTTGCTTTGATGAATTCTTCGTAGTGGACATTGGCGACGCTATGATCCTTGGCGGCTTGATGCAAGAATTGTTTGCCCGTGGCGTGACGCTCGTGAGTACCTCCAACATCGTGCCAGACGGTCTGTACGAAAACGGCTTGCAGCGTGACCGCTTTATTCCTGCCATTAAATTACTGAACGAATACACTGACGTAGTGAACGTTGATAGTGGTGTGGATTATCGTTTGCGTACTTTGGAGCAAGCGGAGCTTTATCACTATCCGCTAGATGACACAGCCGAAGCCAGCTTACAAAAAAGTTTCGATAGCCTAATTGCTGACCCTGCTCACGTGGAAAAAAATGTAAACGTTGAAGTATTAGGACGTAACATTCCTGCTAAAGCCATATGTGACGACATTGCCTGGTTTGAATTTAATGCCCTATGTGATGGCCCGCGTTCGCAAAACGATTACATTGAGTTGGGTAAGTTATTCCACGCTGTGATTATTTCAAACGTGCCGAAAATGGGCGCAGCCAATGACGACCTAGGCCGCCGTTATATCAACTTGATCGATGAATTTTATGATCGTGGTGTAAAGGTGATCATGTCTGCCGATGCAGCCATTCCAGATATTTATACGGGTGGTAAATTGGACTTTCCGTTCCAGCGTACCACCTCGCGCATGCTTGAAATGCAGAGTCACGATTATCTCGCTCGCGAACACAAAGCCTAGTTTGAGCTATTGCACTCGCTTATACTGCGTTAAAGAAGCCATTTAAAATACTCATTTAGTTAATCTAAACTCCGTTTTTAAATGGCTTCTTTGCCTTGTCTAACCTTCGTTCATAACGCTCAAACGCTTCGATCTACTCTTTTGATTATTCCTTTTCGCGTTATGTAAGAACAACTACACGCCTTGATAAAAAAGTGCTTTCGCCTCGATCTAACATCGCCGCTGACGCTCAAACCAAATCTTAAAGGTTGTGTCACTTTAAGCTCATCCTTGTTTGTGCTGAATTTTATCTATTAAGATTTCAGATGTCTGAGATTCATTGATTATTTGATTCAGAATGGATTCATGTAATAAGTTGAGATGTTTTAAATAAGGGAGTAGCTCGAATAGATAAATATGAGTCTTGTCCTCTAGTTTTATTGCTTTTCGAAGTTGTGATGCTTCTTGCGCTAGTTTTTCAGCTTGGCTGCTTAATGAGTCAATTTTCTTTAATGAACACCATAGTTCAATGCTTTTATCCTGTTTGAAATTTGAGATTAGTAGCAATAAATCCGCAGGAGTCGGAATGAAGCTTGTTTGTGGATCTAGTGTGAAAACTTCTTTTTCTAAGCCCTTTATTTCATTTTTTACAATTGAAAGATTTTGGTTAGCAATTCTATGAGTTTCTTGAATTGCGGAGGTTAGCATTGAGATTACTTGCTTGTTTTTCTGTTTTTGTTCTTCGGCATGCGTGAGTCGATACCATATTGCACTACTAGCGACACCGATAAGCATACCTATGATTTCTTTTTGGCCGAAGAAGCCAATTATTGATTATAGTGTGGCTATGGTGATGTTTAGCAGTTCTTCCAATTTATAAGCCCTTATTGGTTTATTGGTGTTATCGAGCTGATTTGTAGCGGGTAAAATTTACAATGCACCAGAATTTATCGGAAACCAAGCCCGTAACGATAACAAAATGCGCCATTTATCCACGGCATAACCAAAATCTCATTAAATATATGAGATGCCGCCGTGGATAGTTAGGCGCGAAGCGGGGGACGGGGTGCAACCCCGAAAAGAAAAACCGTGCGGGCAAAAGCGATGAATCTTGAGGTATGTGGATAATTCATGCGGTTTAAATAACGCACATGCGCTTTAAAATTAACCACACACCGACAACTTCCTTCGGCAAGCTCAGGACAGGCTTAATCTCGCGCTCAGTGCGAACGGAGCACAAAACAGTAGACAATAAAAAAGGCCCTCTCGGGCCTTTTATCAAAACATCAACGTCTACGACGACGCTGAACCGGCTGTCGCACTGGCTGGCGCTCCACCTCAATCTTAATCGGCTGTAGCTGAGATTGGGGTGCCAACAGCTGTTGAATCATGGACTTGATGGTATCGAACCATTTTGTCATTGCTGAACTCCTCTAAACATTACCGTCAGTATAGTCAGTAAAAGCCATGGACTCCAAGGATTATTCATATCAAGCAGGCATAAAAAAGCCATGCTTGGCATGGCTTTTATTTAGGCTTATCTAACCGCTTGATTATAAAGAGCTTTTAAATACGCTCTTAAGCAATTTCGGGTTAGATGCGATCAGGTCACCTTCTTCATATAGGGCGCCACCGCTTAAGTCTGTGATCAAGCAGCCCGCTTCTTTGGCGATTAGGCTACCAGCTTGAATAACCGTGCTGTCCACATCCGTTAGCCATACCGCGTCTAAATGGCCCGCTGCTAAATGAGCAAGGCTGAGCGCGTCGTCACCTAGGGCGCGAATCAAACGAGTTTGACTGGCTAGGTTGCTTAGGCGAATGCGTAAACGCTGGTTGTGATCGCTATCGGCAATACCTGGGTATTTCACACCAATGATGGACTGGTTAACCTTAGTCTTGTCGCCAGTGCGGATACGACGGCCGCTCATTTCAGCGCCGCGACCACGGGTGGCGGTGAACTCTTGGCCAGACATTGGGTTAACAATCAGAGCGTGCTCGGTTTTACCATTTACTTGGCAGGCTAGTACTAGGCTGAATAAAGGTAGGCCAGAGCGGAAGTTCTCTTGACCTTCCAATGGGTTGATCAGCCATACCGTGCCAGTTGGCGCTTCACGTTCTTGGCGACCGGTTTCACGGCCTTGGAAGCTATCGTCAGGGAAGTGCTTACGAAGCTTAAAGATAATTTGTTTTTCAGTACCAATGGAGCAATCAGCGATGAACTTGCTGATTTCTTGGTCTGATGAGCGTTCGAAGTCGAAACGTTCTACTGCGTGTACCAGTTCTTCACCAGCTTCCCGTAATACGCGTAGGGCAAGATTAACCATTGGCTGCATAGGAATGTGACACTCAGTAAATAAAGGGCCGCGTATTTTATGGTACGGCTGATAATTAGGCAAGCAATGAAGGCCCTGTCGCACACGACTTTCCATGAAATCAGTGGGGTGTTGGATTAAAAGCCGTTACACTTAGCGGTATTTCTTCTTTCAGAACCTAAATGCGTCTTATCCATGCTGCAAGATATTCGAATCGTTCTTATTAATACCAGCCACTCAGGCAATATTGGCTCAGCGGCTCGCGCCATGAAAACCATGGGTTTGTCGGATTTGGTGCTGGTGGATCCTGTGGATTTTAATCCGGCTGATCCCAGTGCCGATTCTGTGGCCATGGCCAGTGGTGCATTAGATGTGTTGCAGAGCGCCCGTGTGGTGTCGACATTTGAAGAGGCCATTGACGATGCGGCTGTGGTCATGGGGGCTAGCGCACGCTCTAGGCATTTACCTTGGCCGTTAATGCATCCACGTAAAGCCACTGCCAAAGCGTTGGAAGTGTTGCCAAGTGGGCAGAAAGTCGCCTTGGTGTTTGGTCGCGAGCGCACCGGGTTAACCAATGATGAGTTGGCCATGTGTCAGGTGCATATTCATATTCCCACTAATGAAGAGTACGCGAGTTTGAATGTAGCCAGTGCGGTACAGGTGTTGGCCTATGAGATGCGCATGGGAATTCTCGCTCACCAAGGGGAGCTAGATGCACAATATGATGGTAATTGGGGGGTTAACTGGGATAATGAGCTGGCTAATCAAGGTGAAATTAATGGTTTTATTGCTCATTTAGAACAAACCCTGGTTGATATTGAGTTTTTAGACCCCAATAACCCAAAACAACTGATGCCAAGGTTACGCCGTTTATTTCAGCGAGCCATGCCGGATAAGGTCGAGATCAACATCTTGCGCGGTATTTTAAAGATGATTCGGCGGTCGCAGGGTAAGGATAAGGGTTAGTTTGGGGTCTTAGACCCGCTCACATAACTGGCCGAAACAACTGATGCCAAGGTTACGCCGCTTATTTCAGCGAGCCATGCCGGACAAGGTCGAGATCAACATCTTGCGCGGTATTTTGAAGATGGTTAGCCGTTACGGTAGTAAGTGAAGGAAGGATTGTTCAGCCCACTTGCGGGTTAGTCCTTACTCACTGGTTGCTACAGTTAATACACAAGTAAACTTAAACCTCCGTGAACATGGGAGACATTGTGTTTAAACACATAAGAGAAGATATCGCATGCGTCTTTGATCGAGACCCTGCGGCCAGAAGTACCTTTGAGGTGTTAACCACCTATCCAGGGTTACATGCACTGCTGCATTACCGTCTGGCCCATTGGTGTTGGAATCATGGCCTGAAATATCTTGCTCGCATGATTAGCTTTTTGAGTCGCTGGTTTACTGGGATTGAGATTCACCCAGGTGCCACCATTGGGCGGAAGTTCTTCATAGATCACGGCATGGGCGTGGTGATTGGTGAGACCGCGGAAATCGGCGATAACGTGACTCTTTACCATGGCGTGACCTTAGGTGGTACGTCGTGGAATAAAGGTAAGCGCCACCCAACCTTGCGTGATGGCGTGGTTGTGGGGGCCGGCGCGAAGGTGCTGGGGCCGATCGAAATTGGTGAAAATGGCCGCGTGGGTTCTAACGCCGTGGTGACCAAAGATGTGCCTGCTGGTGCAACGGCCGTGGGGATTCCTGGTCGCATCATTGTGAAAAAAGAAGATTCAGAGGCCAACCGACGTCGTCAGGCCATGGCCAATAAAATTGGTTTTGACGCCTACGGTATGACAGATGAAATGCCGGACCCTATTGCGCGATCCATTCATAATTTGCTGGATCATATGCAGGCGGTGGATGAAAAAATCGATCGCATGTCCAATGCATTGGGGGAGTTGGGGCATAAGGAGTGCACTGGCCAGTTGCCAAAACTCAAAACCGAATTGGATGAAGTGACCAGTACTAAAGAGTCTTAATTCTTAAGTTATCCACAAGCCCAGCCTTGCTGGGCTTTTTTGTGTCTTTTTTAGGCAAATTACCTCTATTCTGGTAGAATCCGCCGCCGCATTGGAAGCTCATTCCCAAATGATCTGAATAACCCTGTAATTTACTCAAGTAAATAGTTGACTGATTTTGTCGGGTTTTAGATAATTTGCCCTAAGAATCGCTGACTGTGCATGAGGGGTACGGACAATGAGACTAACCACCAAGGGCCGTTATGCGGTGACCGCCATGCTGGATCTAGCCATTCATGGTCAAACCAAGCCTGTTAGTTTAAATGACATTTCCAATCGACAGGGCATTAGCTTGTCCTATTTAGAGCAACTGTTTGCCAAGCTGCGTCGCAGTGATCTAGTGTCTTCGGTAAGAGGCCCAGGAGGCGGTTATCGTTTAGCGCGTAGCGAAAGCGAGATCAGCATTGCGCAAGTGGTGGATGCGGTAAATGAATCCATGGATGCCACCCGTTGTCGCGGAAAAGGGGATTGCCAAGAAGGGGATCAATGTTTGACCCATCATTTATGGCAAGACCTAAGTAAACAAATTCATGCGTTCTTGGATGACATCAGTATCCAAGATTTGGTCTCTCGCAAAGAAATACGCGATGTAGCTAAGCGTCAGGACGAACAGGCGCAACATAAGATCGAAGCGGAATCGCTCATTTCATTAACGTCAGCTTAGTTGTATAGCGGCGTTCATTGGGAAGTAGAAAGAGATATGACACCGATTTATCTAGATTACGCAGCAACCACGCCCGTGGACCCTCACGTTGCCGAGGCGATGGCGGCTTGCTTAACTCTGGAAGGTAACTTTGCTAATCCGGCATCTCGCTCCCATCGCTATGGATGGATGGCCGAAGAGGCGGTCGAGAATGCTCGTGGTCAGTTAGCCAAAGCCTTGCACTGCGACAGCCGAGAAATCGTGTGGACATCAGGTGCAACCGAATCCAACAATCTTGCTATTAAAGGCGTATGCGATTTACATGAGTCGGGCCACATCATCACCAGTGCCATCGAACACAAAGCTGTATTAGATGTATGTGCTCACCTTGAACAAAAAGGCTTTCGTGTCACGTATTTACAGCCACAAGCATCCGGTTGTATTTCAGTGGAACAAGTGGCGAATGCCATGGCCGATGACACCATTTTGGTTTCGTTAATGTATGTGAATAACGAGCTGGGCAGTATTAACCCCATTGCGGATATTGCCAAACTTTGCCAACAAAAAGACGTGTTGTTACATGTGGATGGGGCGCAAGCGTTAGGCAAGGTTGATGTAAATGTGGAGCGTGATGGCATCGATTTTCTTTCCATAAGTTCGCATAAATTTTATGGCCCAAAAGGCATGGGCGCGTTGTTTGTAAAACGCGGTCGAAAAATTAACGCGCAAATTCATGGCGGTGGTCATGAACGAGGCATGCGCAGCGGTACACTCGCAACTCACCAAATTGTGGGTATGGGGTTGGCAGCTGAAATGGCCACAGCACAGTTATCACAAGAAGAGGCACGTTTAAGTGCTCTAAAGCAAACCTTAATAACAGGTCTGCAAGCGCTAGAAGGGGTTGCCATTAATGGTGACAACACAGTTGCTAATATTACCAACATCAGCTTTGCCGATGTGGATGGTGAATCCCTTTTATTGTCGTTACACGATTTGGCCGTAAGTTCCGGTAGTGCATGTAATTCCGCTACCATGGCGCCATCTTATGTACTCAAAGCCATTGGCTTAGACGATGAACTTGCCCATGCGTCTATTCGTTTTTCCATGGGTCGATTCACCACAGAACACGATATTAATCAGGCGGTAGTAAGTGTGACCACTGCCGTACAAAGACTGAGAGCCATGACCGCGTAGGTTGTGACTAGGAGCAGTTTGATGAGCGAAGAAATTAATCAATATATCAAAAGTGAATACGCCGCCGGCTTTATCACGGATATTGAAAGTGAAACCTTACCACCTGGTTTAAACGAAGATGTGATTCGTTTTATCAGTGCGAAAAAAGGCGAGCCAGAATGGCTTTTGGAGTGGCGCTTAAAGGCGTTTGAGATTTTTATGGAAATGGAAGAGCCAACTTGGGCTCATGTACATTATCCAAAAATTAATTTCCAAGACATCTCTTACTACAGTTCTCCAAAGAGTATGGCCGATAAGCCGCAATCCTTAGATGAAGTGGACCCAGAATTATTACGCACATATGAAAAGTTAGGCATTCCATTGCACGAGCAAGAAGTGCTGGCGGGTGTAGCTAATGTAGCCATGGATGTGGTGTTCGATTCGGTATCGGTAGCTACTACGTTCCGTGAAAAATTATCTGAAGCAGGCGTGATCTTTATGCCTATTTCAGAAGCGGTACATAAGCACCCAGAGCTTGTGAAAAAATATTTAGGCTCAGTGGTGCCACAGCGGGATAACTATTATGCCGCGCTAAACTGCGCCGTGTTTTCTGACGGCAGCTTTGTTTATATTCCAAAAGGTGTGCGCTGCCCCATGGAACTGTCCACATACTTCCGTATTAACGAACAAAATACAGGCCAGTTTGAGCGTACATTAATTATCGCCGATGAAGGTTCTCACGTGAGTTACCTAGAAGGTTGTACGGCGCCTATGCGTGATGAAAACCAATTACACGCAGCGGTTGTGGAATTAGTGGCGTTGGACAATGCCGAAATTAAATACTCCACCGTACAAAACTGGTACCCAGGTGATGAAAACGGCAAAGGCGGTATTTATAACTTTGTAACCAAGCGTGCCGTTGCTCATACCAATGCCAAAGTTTCTTGGACGCAAGTTGAAACCGGTTCGGCAGTGACGTGGAAATACCCAAGCTGCATCTTAAAAGGCGACAACAGTATCGGTGAGTTTTATTCGGTAGCATTAACCAATAATTTCCAACAAGCGGATACCGGTACCAAGATGATTCACCTTGGTAAAAACACCAAGTCCACCATTATCTCAAAAGGGATTAGTGCCGGTAAAAGTCAAAACGCTTATCGCGGTTTAGTACGCATGAATCCAAGTGCAGAAGGTGCGCGTAACTTTACCCAGTGTGATTCATTATTAATTGGTGATAAGTGTGGCGCGCATACGTTCCCATACATTGAAAGCAAACACCCAAGTGCGGTGATTGAACACGAAGCCACTACATCCACTGTTAGTGATGATCAAATGTTTTTGTGTCAGCAGCGCGGCATCGACCCAGAGAAAGCGGTTTCCATGATAGTGAATGGTTTTTGTAAGGAAGTGTTTAAAGAATTACCAATGGAATTCGCCGTAGAGGCAGGAAAGTTATTGGAAGTGTCGCTGGAAGGCTCAGTCGGTTAAGTATTTTTTGTAGGGTGGGCATAGCCCACCGATTGCAATGCGGTAAAACATAGGCCGCCCTACACACGAGATTGGAATAGAAAATGTTAAGCATCAAAAATCTACACGCAAAAGTTGAAGAGAAAGACATCTTAAAAGGCTTAAATATTGAAATTAAGCCAGGTGAAATTCACGCCATCATGGGGCCAAACGGTGCGGGTAAGAGTACTTTGGGTAACGTGTTGTCAGGCCGTGAAGGTTACGAAGTGACAGATGGTGAAGTGATTTTTGATGGCAAAAATATTTTAGATATGGATACCGAAGAACGTGCCCGTGAAGGTTTGTTCTTGGCGTTCCAGTATCCAGTTGAAATCCCTGGTGTGAGCAATCTTGAATTTCTAAAGGCTTCTGTGGATGCAGTACGCGCTCACCGTGGTCAAGATCCATTAGACAGCGTGAGCTTTTTGAAACTGGCTCGCGAAAAATGTAAAGCCGTCAACTTAGACCAAAACTTCTTGAAGCGTGGTGTGAACGAAGGCTTTAGTGGTGGTGAGAAAAAGCGTAATGAAATCATGCAAATGATGTTGCTTGAGCCAAAACTTTGCATCCTAGATGAAACCGATTCTGGTTTGGATATCGATGCATTGCAAGTGGTTGCGGAAGGCGTGAATTCTCAGCGTGATCCAAATCGCTCTTTTATCGTGGTAACACACTATCAGCGCTTGTTAGATTATATCGTACCGGATTACGTGCATGTGTTGGCAGGCGGTAAGATAGTTAAGTCTGGCGGTAAAGAGTTAGCGTTAGAATTAGAAGAGAAAGGCTACGGCTGGATTGAAAACGGAGCGGCTTAATTATGACACAAGCAGTTTCTGATTTTCATCAACAAGCTTTAAGCCAGTGGGTTGGTAAAAGCGATAAATTTCAGCGCTTAAATGCCGATGGTAGCAAAGCGTTTGAAGCTTTGCCGTTTCCAACGCGTAAAACCGAAGCATGGAAATACACCAGCTTATATGCCTTAACGCAACAAGATTACAATCAAGCGGTTGCAACGTTTGATGGCGCTGAGGTTGCCGCAAACTATCAAGTAGACAGTTTGGATGTACAGCAATGGGTATTCGTAAACGGCCAGTTTCAAGCCAATCTTTCTACGCAAAAAAATGAAAGCGGCTTGCATATGGTGCGTTTTAGCGATGCCAGCGCGGAACAATTGGCTTTAATCGAAAAACATCTTGGTCAGGTTGCTGAAAATGAACGCAATTTATTTACTGCGTTAAATAATGCACAAGTACAAGATGGCGTGTTTATTTATGTGGAAAAAAATACCCAGTTGACTCAGCCTATTCACATTGTGAATGTGACCACGCAACAAGGTCAGGCGGCTTCTGCATTTAATCGCTGCTTAGTCGTGTTGGATCAATTGGCGCAAGCCACTGTGATTGAGCAATTTGTATCCTCTGACGCTGAACAAGACGTACTGTTAAATCAAGTAACAGAAGCGGTTGTGGGTAACGGCGCGCAGTTGCAACACTATCGTTTGCATAAAGAACATGAATCCAGTCTGCACTTTGGTGGTGTTTATGTGGACTTGGGTCGTGATAGTCAATTTAACAGTTATCAAGTTTTACTAGGTGGCAAAGTTAAGCGCCTAGATGTGCTGGTGAATCACAACGAAGGCGGTAGCCATTGTGAAATGAAAGGCGTGTACTTGCCTAAGAATGATCAGCATGTGGATATCCATAGTTACATTGAACACAAGGCTGCTCATTGCACCACAGATGAAATCTATCGTGGCATCATGGCGGATCAATCCAAAGCAGTTTTCAATGGTCGTATTCATATTCATCCAGATGCTCAAAAAACCTTGGCTGAACTCAGCAACAAGAATTTGTTATTGAGTGATAAAGCGCAAATCAATACAAAACCTGAATTGGAAATTTATGCCGATGATGTGCGTTGTGCTCACGGTGCAACGGTTGCGCAATTGGATGAAACTGCGAAGTTCTATTTGCAGAGCCGTGGTATCAGCGCACAAGAAGCGGACATCATGTTGAGCTTTGGTTTTATTAATGAATTGCTAGACAGTATTCCGCTGGAACCATTGCGTGTGGCACTGCGTCCATTATTAGCCCAGCAGTTCAGCAGTGATCGCGCACTGACTCAGCACATCTTGCATGACGAGGCGGGGGCATAATCATGGCATTTGATGCACTGGCCATTCGTGAGCAATTTCCAATCTTGCATCAAGAAGTGCAAGGCAAGCCGTTAGTGTATTTGGATAACGGTGCGACTACGCAAAAACCCAAAGTGGTGATTGACGCGGTGAATCATTATTACTGCAAAGATAACAGTAATGTGCATCGTGGTGCGCATACGCTGGCAGATCGCGCGACAGTTGATTTTGAAAATGCGCGTAAAGCGGTGCAAACATTTATTAATGCCAAGCACAGCGAAGAAATTATTTGGAGTCGCGGCACCACAGAAAGCATTAATATTGTGGCGCAAAGTTTTGGCGCGGCGTTCATTAGCGAAGGCGATGAGATCATGGTTACGGCTATGGAGCATCATGCCAATATTGTGCCTTGGCAAATGCTATGCGAGCGCACGGGTGCCATACTAAAAGTGATTCCTGTGAGTGATGCCGGTGAATTAGACATGAACGCATTTGCGCAAATGTTATCGCCGAAAGTGAAACTGGTGAGTGTGGTGCATGTGAGTAACGCATTAGGCACGGTGAATCCAGTGTCTGACATCCTTGAACAAGCCCATGCAGTGGGTGCCAAAGTATTAATCGATGGTGCGCAGGCTGTGGCGCATTTTGAAGTGGACGTACAAGCTTTAGATGCAGACTTTTATGTGTTCTCTGCTCATAAAGTTTTTGGCCCAACCGGCATAGGCTGTTTGTACGGTAAAAAAGAATTACTTGATCAAATGCCGCCGGTACAAGGTGGTGGCGAGATGATTGAAAAAGTGAGTTTTGCCGGCACCACGTATCAAGGCTTGCCCTTTAAATTCGAATCGGGCACCCCAAATATAGCGGGAGTGATTGGCTTTGGTGCGGCAGTTAAATTTGTTATGTCGCTGGATCGTCAAGCCATGTTGGATTATGAGAATGATCTGCTGGCCTATGCCCACGAAAAAGCCGCGCAGTGTGAAGGCTTGCGAGTCATTGGCATGGCAAGTAAAAAAGCTGGCGTGTTGAGTTTCTTATTAGATGGTGCTCACCCTGCAGATGTGGGCATGTTGTTGGATCAACAAGGTGTGGCCGTGCGCACGGGTCATCACTGTGCTATGCCGATCATGGATCAATTTAGCATTCCAGGCACGGCTCGAGCTTCGTTTTCGATCTATAACACCAAAGATGAAGTGGATGCGTTATTCACTGCCATCGAGAAAGTGAAGCAGTTTATTTAGCAATTTAAGTATTCTTAATTGCGCAAAGGAGGTTGTAATGAGTGAAGTAAATACATTTTCTCCCAATGAAATTACTGTCTCCATGACAGAGAAAGCCATTAACTATGCTCGCAAGCAGTTGCAGAATAATGCCGATGCAAAAGGCATTGTGTTAGGCATTAAAAAAAGTGGCTGTTCTGGGTTTAAGTATGACCTACAGATTTTGAATGATCTGCTAGGTAACGAGAAAGCGTTTAATGTGGCTGATGATGTGATCTTGTATGTGACGTCTGAAGCCTTGCCATATGTGAATGGTACGGAGATTGACTACACCACAGAGGGGTTGAATAGCACCATGAAATTCAATAACCCCAATGCCAAGGATGAGTGTGGTTGCGGCGAAAGTTTTAATATTTAGTGCTCCGCATTTTTTTGCTTTGCCTAAGCCGCACTAGTAATGCAAATCACAGCATACGTTGCTTTCTAAAAAATGAGTTGTGAAAGTAATAAAGTATCAGTTTGAGTAGGATGGGTTAGCGAAGCGTAACCTATCAAAGACACCGAGTTTAATTTATGGAAAGAAGAATGGTCGTAGCGCAGAGTGATGTTCCTGCGCGTTTAGTACCAGTTGGCACCAAGATCACCATTCCAGCGGGCAGTTTTGTTACCTTGACTCAAGCGCTAGGTGGAAATTACACGGTTATCCATAATGGCAACATGGCTCGTGTGGATGGCACCGATGCGGCGGCGTTAGGGTTAGAAGCCGAGGTATTGGAATTTGCAGCGGCAGATGGTGATAACATTCGTGAAGCGGATGTGTGGCAAGCGTTGAAAACCATTTACGATCCAGAAATCCCTGTGAATCTTGTGGATTTGGGTTTGATTTATAAAGTGGAAATTGATCAAATCAGTAAACAAGTGTTCATCGATATGACATTAACGGCACCGGCCTGCGGCATGGGGCCGGTATTAGTAAGTGATGTGAAATATCGCACGGCTCTAGTGCCCAATGTAAAAGAGGTGAAGGTGGAGTTGGTGTTTGATCCCCCTTGGTCTCGCGACATGATGAGCGAAGAAGCTCAGCTAGAAACCGGTATGTTTTTTTAATCCATAAGCGCCTTTTTTGGCGCTTTTCTTTTTGTGTTGCCTATCTATATCTGCTGTATTCATCCCTTTCATGGATGAACATTAAGTTCACGAATAATTGCGTAAATCCTAAACAAATCTCAGTCTAAAGACTTTTCAAATAAGAAATATTGGGTCATAGTGTGCCCCGCAAATATTAATAAAAATAATAAACAACAGTCATGATAGGCCTTTGCAACGAATTCAGCGTTGAAACCTACATCTTGGGACTGTGCCAACAACCGACACTCCAGGGGTAAATAAAATGGATGCATCTTTTTGGGATGGTAAACGCGCGCCGGGCGTAGAAGATCAGATTAATGTGGATCAATACGATTCAGTTGTAGAGGTCATCGAAAAAGCATTTAAAGAATATGCCGATCGACCAGCCTTCACCAGCATTGGCTATACAGTTACATTTAAAGAAATCGATGAATTAAGTGCGGCCTTTGCGAACTACCTACAAAATCATACGAATTTAAAACGCGGCGATACCATCGCTGTGCAAATGCCGAATACGTTGCAATATCCAATTGTGATGTACGGTGCGTTGCGTGCAGGTTTGCGCGTTACCAATACCAATCCGTTGTATACCGAGCGTGAGATGTTGCATCAGTTCAATGACTCAGAAGCGAAAGCGTTGGTGTGCATGGATGTGTTCGCTAAGAGCGTGCAAAACATCAAAGATCAAACCGGTCTAGAAACCATCATTGTGACCAGCCTTGCAGATATGTTGCCGCCGGTTAAACGTACTCTGATTAACTTTGTTATGAAGAACGTGAAAAAAATGGTGCCAGCTTACAGCTTGCCTGAAGCGATTCGTCTGCGTAAGGCCTTAGCGTTGGGTAAAGGTAAAGGCTTTAAAGCGGAACATCTATCGGATCCGCAAGATACCATTATTTTGCAATACACAGGTGGTACCACAGGTGTGGCCAAAGGCGCCGAACTGACTAACCGCAATCTTGTGGCGAACATGCTGCAATCCAAATCTATGCTGCATCAAGTAAACGATAAAGGTGAGTTACTAAAAGGTGAAGGCCAAGCCATTGCGGTTGCGCCATTACCGCTTTATCACATTTATGCCTTCACCGTGCATTTGATGGCCTTGTTCGAACAAGGGGATCACAGTGTGTTAATTGCGAACCCTCGTGATACTGAAACCTTTATCAAATTTATTACACCGTTCAAGTTGAATGCGTTTATTGGCCTGAACACCCTGTTTGTTTCTTTGATGCAAAGCCCTAACTTCAAGAAGCTGGACTTCAGTGAGCTAAAGATCACCTTGTCTGGTGGTACTGCGTTGATGGACGACACGGCTAAGCGTTGGAAAGAGCTTACGGGTTCTGGTATTTCAGAAGCTTACGGCTTAACTGAGTGTTCTCCTGCGGTAACCATGAACCCAGCGGGTGGTTTAGAGCGTATGGGTACAGTTGGACAAGCGGTTCCTGGGACGGCGCTTAAGTGCATCGATGATCAAGGTAATGAAGTGGCCATTGGTGAGCGTGGTGAATTATGCGTGAAAGGCCCGCAAGTAATGAAAGGTTACTGGAAGCGTCCGGATGCCTCTAAAGATGCCTTCACCGAAGATGGCGAGTGGTTCCGCACGGGTGACGTGGCCATCATTGATGAAGATGGGTTTGTACGCATCGTGGATCGTATTAAAGACATGATCTTGGTATCTGGCTTTAACGTATTCCCTAACGAAATCGAAGCGGTCGTGGCTGAGCATCCAGACGTTGAGAACTGTGCAGTAATCGGTGTGCCTGATGAGAAATCTGGCGAAGCGGTGAAGTTGTTCATTGTTTCCACCAATGCTAACCTGACTCAGGAAGAGGTGAAGGCCTATCTAAAAGACAAGCTAACCGGTTACAAAATGCCGAAGCATGTTGAATTCCGTGATGAATTGCCTATGACGCCTGTGGGTAAGATTCTGCGTCGTGAACTAAAAGACGAAGAAGACGCTAAGCGCGCGCAAGCGAGCAACGCAGCTTAGTCCTTGAGCATTTGCTAGTAAAAGCCTCAGTGATATCACTGGGGCTTTTTTCTTTGTGGCTGCTTTGCATCCAATGAGTGTAGCCAGTAAAATGCGCCCCTTTCATTCATTGAGTAGATGTCATGTCCCAGCCAGCCCCTAGCCCATTCGGCACTGAAATCACGCCAGAGGATATCATTGATACACTGAGCTTCTTTGATGGCTGGGAAGAGCGCTATAAGTACATCATCGACCTTGGCAAGCAACTGCCGACCATGGACGATAGCCTTAAGACCGATGATCGATTAATCGCCGGTTGCCAAAGTCAGGTTTGGATTGAGCCCTATCTAATTGATGGCAAGCTGTATTTTGATGTGGCCAGTGATGCCTTCATCGTATCTGGCCTTTTAGCTGTGGTCATGGCGGCCTACAACGGCAAGACCCCAGCTGAGGTGTTGGCGTTCGATATGGATGGCTTTTTTGAAGAATTAGAGCTGGTTAAGCACCTAAGTCCAACCCGTGGCAATGGTTTGCGCAGTATGGTGGCACGTATTCGCCATGTGGCGCAAAACAGCTAAAACCCGCCAAATCCAAGGGCCGTCAAGAGAACGGCCCATGCCCGGTGATAGCGCCCGTCAGGGTGGAAAATGTTGAAAAAACAACCAGTGGTAATTTGGTACAAATACCGTATAATCCGCGGGATTTTTGACACATCAGATCCTACTTGGAGATATAATAAATGGCCGTTGAACGTACTCTTTCTATCGTTAAGCCTGACGCAGTTGCTAAAAATGTAATCGGTAAAATCTACAGCCGTTTCGAAGACGCTGGTCTTAAGATCATCGCTTCTAAAATGGTTAAGCTTGACGACGAACTAGCTGGCGGTTTCTACGCTGAGCACAAAGAGCGTCCTTTCTTCAAAGATCTAGTAGGTTTCATGACTTCTGGTCCTGTAATGATTCAAGTACTAGAAGGCGAAGGCGCTGTTCTTAAAAACCGTGAGCTAATGGGTGCAACTAACCCTAAAGAAGCTGACGCTGGTACTATCCGTGCTGACTTCGCAGAAAGCATCGATGCCAACGCTGTACACGGTTCTGATTCTACTGAATCTGCTGCCCGTGAAATCAGCTACTTCTTCAAAGATGAAGAAATCTGCGCACGTTAATCTAAACATACGCAAAAGGCATCCTTTTATAGGATGCGCAAAGGGGCGGTTAGGGACGCAGTTTACCCTCCGCCCTTTTTCCGTATTTAAGCTAGCCACGTTTTATAGGTGACCACATGAGTGATGAACAAAAAAAGGTGAATCTTTTGGGTTTAAGCCCACAAAAGATGAAAGACTTTTTTGTGGAAATGGGTGAAAAACCGTTTCGTGCTCAGCAGTTGTTGAAGTGGATTCACCAAGTGGGTCTAGAAGATTTTGATGATATGTCCAATGTCAGCAAAGTCATGCGAGAAAAATTAAAAGAAGTGGCGTGTGTAGAATACCCAGAGGTGGTTTACCACGATATTTCTAAAGACGGCACCAAGAAATGGGTGATGAAAATGCCGGGTGGTTCCAGCATTGAAACCGTGTACATCCCAGAAGGGGATCGCGGTACCTTGTGTGTGTCTTCGCAAATCGGTTGCTCTTTGGATTGCAGTTTTTGCTCTACCGGTAAGCAAGGGTTTAACCGTGATTTATCTGTGGCTGAGATTATCGGCCAAGTTTACGTGGCGGCTAAGAGTTTTGATAAGCCGGGTGAAAAGCGTGAACGTAAAATCACCAACGTGGTGATGATGGGCATGGGTGAGCCCTTAATGAATTTTGATAACGTGGTGGATGCCATGGACCTGATGATGGACGACTTTTGTTATGGTTTGTCCAAGCGTCGTGTGACGTTGAGTACATCCGGTGTGGTGCCGCGTTTATACGATCTTGCCAAAGTCAGTGATGTATCGTTAGCCGTATCTTTGCATGCCCCTAACGATGAGTTGCGTAACGTATTGGTGCCGATCAACCGTAAATACCCAATCAAAGAATTGATGGAAGCCTGTAATCATTACATGGGGTCATTGCCGGATCGTCGTAAGCTCACCGTTGAGTACACCTTAATGAATAAGGTGAACGATGAGATGGAACACGCAGAACAATTGGCGAAATTATTGAAAGATACGCCCTGTAAAATCAATTTAATTCCGTTTAACCCGTTCCCTCAATCTGGGTATGAACGTCCGAGCAATAATCGAGTCTATAAATTCCGTGATTATCTGCACAATCAAGGTTATATCGTGACCATTCGCACCACGCGAGGGGATGACATCGATGCGGCTTGTGGGCAGCTGGTGGGTCAGGTAGAAGACCGTACTCGCCGTAGTGAACGTTACATTAAATTGCGCGATATTAACGATAATTCTCCAGCAGTATAATAAATAGAACGCTTATGAATATGATTAGATCAACCGCTGTTTTTGCCATCATTTTGATGCTTGCAGGTTGTGTGACGGTTACTGACAGCCGTTTCACTAAAAAAGTCGATAACGATAAAGCCGTTGAAACTTATGTGGCATTGGGTGTGGGCTATCTGCGCAGCGGTAACATGCCTTTGGCGCGTAAAAAAATCCAACGTGCGTTAGAAATTGACCCAGAAAGTGCGTCGGCTCACAGCGCCATGGCGACCTATTGGATTGAGCGTGGCGAAATGGGTTTAGCGGAGAAAGAATTTGAAACCGCTTATGATCTAGATGATGAGCACAGCCCAACTAACTATCACTTCGGCCGTTTTTTGTTTGCCGTAAAAAATGATGAACGTGGTTGCGAATTAATTCAGCGTGCTGCGCAAGACGTGGATTACAATGCCCGTGTGTTAGCGTTTGA
>JABXIK010000016.1 GCA_013373125.1 Gammaproteobacteria bacterium
AAAGCCGCATTAAAGCGTTGTCCGGTTTATGGTGGCACGGTGAAAAAGATCGATGCGCAAGTGGTGAAATCGCTACCTGGCGTGAAAGCCGTTGTCGCCATTCACAATGGTGTGGCTGTGGTTGCCGAACATTATTACCAAGCCAAAAATGCGTTGACTAAATTAAACGTTGAGTGGCAACTGCCAGATGAGTTAAGCGGGTTTTCTTCTGCATCGATGGAATCCGGCAACGGTAAAGCCTTATTTGAAGCAGCTCTTAAACAAGAAGGTGATAACGGCCACGAAGAAGGCGATCCAAAAGCCATCGATTCCGATGCGCACACTATTCAAGCCACTTACTGGGCTCCTTACCTAGCTCACGCCACCATGGAGCCTTTAAACTGCACGGTAAAAATTGAAAACGGAAAAGTGGATGTTTGGGTCGGCTCGCAAAGCCCTGGTATGGTAAAAGGCATTGCAGCGTTATTTGCCGATGTGTCTAAAGACGATGTCACCGTTCACAGCACCTTTTTAGGCGGTGGCTTTGGTCGTCGCAGCGCATCGGATTTTGTGGCCGAAGCCACTGCCATTGCTAAAGCGTCCAAACTGCCTGTGCAATTAGTTTGGAGCCGCGAGGACGACACCCAACACGACCTATATCGCCCAGCTTCATTAGCTGAATTTAAAATTGGCTTAAATGACCAAGGCGTGATTAACAGCTGGCATGTAAAGCGCGTGGGTCCAAACATCATGCCATACATGATTGATGAAACCGTGGATGCTATGGCCCCGGGCTTCATGCCAAATGCCATGGTGGATTGGCTCAGCAAACGTGGCTACGGTTTATTTGATGGTTGGGTCGTGGACCCATCTAGCATGGAAGGTCTATTCGAAGACTACGACGCCCCTAACAAACAGGTGCAACACGTCACAGTTGATCCTGGGTTGCCACTGGGATTTTGGCGCAGCGTGGGTCACAGCTTTAGCGGTTTCTTTAAAGAGTCCATGATGGATGAAGTGGCGGTGGCGCAGAAACAAGATGCTGTCGAGTATCGACTTAAACATTTAAAAAATAATCCACGTTTAGCCAATGTATTAAAGGTGGCCGCACAAAAAGCTAACTGGCAAAAACCATCCGCGCAAGGTCGCTTTCAAGGTGTGGCTGTGCATATGTCGTTTGGTTCATACGTGGCTCAAATTGCAGAGGTCTCCGTCAGTAATAATCAAATTCGCGTACACAAAGTCACCTGCGTGGTGGATTGTGGCACCGCGGTAAACCCAGACATCATTAAAGCGCAAATGGAAAGCGGCATCATATTTGGATTAACCGCTGCACTTTATGGGGAAATCACATTAAAAGATGGCGCCGTGGAGCAAAGCAATTTTCATAATTACCCCATGCTGCGCATGCATGAAACACCAGAGTTTGATGTAACCATCATCGACAGCGATGAAGCGCCTATGGGGGTGGGTGAGCCTGGATTACCGCCGATTGCCGCCGCCGTAGGTAATGCTGTATTTGCCGCCACGGGGAAACGCTTACGCAACTTGCCCCTAAAACTGGCTTAAGGTGTGTCATGCAAGATTCACAGTTAGACGTTTTGCAAGGTTGTGCCCAGTGTCTTAAACAAGGGCATAAAATAAGCCTTGTGAGCGTTGCCAAAACTTGGGGCACTAGTCCTCGACCCGAAGGTTCATTACTGGCCGTGAGTGATCACGGCCATTTCTTCGGCAGCGTTAGTGGTGGTTGTGTGGAAGAAGACCTCATCCAAAAACTCACCAAGCAACCAGCCTGCAAACCACAACTCATTATGTATGGCGAAACCCAAGAACAACGACATCATTTTGGCTTGCCATGTGGTGGCGTATTGCAACTGGTGGTAGAACCGTTTAACAATTTAGACGAAGTCGAATCGCTGATTGCTTCTCTGAAGAAAAGGGAAACCTTATATCGCTGCGTCACGCTTAATCAAAACGATGTAAAAATCACACCTTGGCAATTACAAAATAACATCGAGCTAGAGGGTAATATTTGGAAAAACATTTTTGGCCCCACTTGGCGATTAGTGATTATTGGTGCAGGTGAGACAGGTCAATTTCTTGCGCAAATGGCCCAAGGTCTAGGCTACGATGTGTTGGTGAGCGACCCACGCCCAGATTATCGCCGTAATTGGCCACATACTTCCATTACGCTATTGGAAGGTTTTCCCGATGATATTCTCGACAGTATGCACATCGATCAGCGCACCGCCATCGTCACCGTTGCCCACGACCCTAAGGTAGATGATATGGCGTTACTCAGCGCTTTAAACAGTGATGCGTTTTATGTGGGCTCTTTAGGCTCTCAACAAACCAATCATGAGCGCCGCCAACGTTTAGTGGAACACTTTGGTTTCAATCATCAACAAGTGGATAGACTGCACGGTCCCGTTGGCATTTACATTGGGAGTAAAACCCCAGCCGAGATTGCCCTTTCCATTTTGGCGCAAATTACCGCTATTAAGAATGGCGTGGCGTATACAGACACATTTACTACATCAAGTAAGACGGCAGCATGCAGCATTCGGTAAATACCAGCGCCCTACTCTTAGCCGCAGGTAATGGTACGCGCTTTGGTGGTGATAAATTACTGGCCCCAGTAGAACCGAATCAATTGCCAATGGGACTACAAAGCGCCAACAGTATTGCGCCTCATGTTGCCAATCTAATTTGCATCACTCGCCCTCACGATCAGGCTTTAATCCAAATATTTCAAAATGAGGGGTATACCTGCATCCCTAACCCTGATTATCATACTGGGCTCGCCTCTTCTATTGTGACTGGTCTAAAACGCATACCAGATCAGCATAACTTGATGATTGTTTTAGCAGACATGCCGTTTATTTCACGACAAAACTTTGATGAGTTTTTTCACTTTATTTCGCAAGCACCTGATTGTATTGCACGCCCATATTTCGAGGAAAATCCCGGCCATCCTGTGTATTTTCCCGCTGCGTTTAGAGATGAGCTATTGCAATTAAAAGGTGACCAAGGGGCGCAAGCAATATTGCGCACACAAGAGATACGAAAATTTCAGGTCAATCACCCTCATTTCTGTAAAGACGTGGACCGCGTATCTGATCTGGCTTAACGCGTTCATGTCAGGCTAGACAATTAATATTGTCTTATTTGGTCCGGCCTATTCCTGTCACCTATCAAATCTCGTCTAAACTCAATGCATATCCGCTATTTTCAGAGAAGCTTATGCGACTAAGTATTGGACGTAAAATGACAATTTTGATCAGCCTCGTCTCCCTGATTTTCATCGTCTCATTGTTTGTAATTAAATCGGTGAACACTCGCATCGCGGATCTGTTCGAAGTATTTTATAAAAATGATTTCTTAGTATCTGCTCAGTTTGAAAAACTAAAAGAGACTCAGGTGGATATTGTATTAAATATCCGAGGATTACAGATCGCCTACTTATTGAATCTTACCGAACAAGTAGATGGATACGTTGTTACCATCAAGAAGAACTACGAAGTCACACCTGTTCTATTCAAGCAACTTGAAAGCACATATGCAGGAGACCCTAAAACCCTAAGAGATTTTGAAAAAATTATTTCCACCTTTCAAACCAATGCCAAAGCGTTTGTGGATGCCATGAACTCCGCACCGGACAATAAAGCCCCTTTTCCTGTTTTCTCAGCTTTCATTAAATCGTATGGCGATCTGGGTAAATTTTTAAATACCTTCAAACAATCTGTAGATGCTTCTGCGCAAAACACTCAAACCAGTATTCAAAGTGCCATCGATCAAGCCTCCATTTTATTTTATGTCGCGGTATTCATCGCCATTGCCGCAGCATCATTACTCAGTTGGTATATATCCAATGGCATTCGTAGTGGCATTAAAAATGTAAGAGATGTGGCATTGCATTTATCCAAAGGCGACCTCACTGCCCTTACATCCGTCCGCTCCAATGATGAAATTGGTGATTTAGGCAATGCCATTAATGAAACCATTAATCACTTACGCAACACCATTGCCGGTATTGCCAATTCAGCCAGAATTGTCAGCGAGAATAGTAATACGGTTTTACAGTTTAATAGTCAGGTTAGCCAAGTCACAGAAGATGTAACCGATAACACCAATCAAGTTGTAACGGCGATTGAAGAAATGTCCGCCACCAGTAAAAACATCGCACAAAACACCACAGAAACCGCGGCCGCATCCAGTGATATGCAAGATCTTGCACACAAGGGTTTATCTCAATCTGAACACACCATAGGTGTGATTGCGGATATGGTTAATGGACTCAATGACACATCTGACGTTGTAAAGAAACTGCAAAATGAAATTTCCAATATCGAAACCATATTAGAAGTGATTCGCGGTATCTCAGAACAAACTAACCTGCTTGCACTCAATGCCGCCATTGAAGCGGCTCGCGCAGGAGAACAAGGACGTGGCTTTGCTGTAGTTGCCGATGAGGTACGTGGACTGGCCCAACGCTCACAAAATTCAGTAAACGAAATTGAAAGCTTATTAAGTGAGTTAAATATTGCCGGCAACGACGCTGTGAATCGCATGTCCAATAGCACAGAAAAAGCCGATAGTGCGCGCACGCAAGTAGAGGAAAATAATGAATTGATCCGTCAAATGTTAGAGCGCATTGAAAACGTGAACGCACAAGCGCAACAGATTGCCACAGCGGCAGAAGAACAAAGCGCAGTTTCCGATGACATCAGTAAGAATATGCATGCCGTGCAAAGCCTGACTAATCAAAGTGCTGAAATTGCGAATAAAACCAATTCACACAGTGAAGAAATGAATCAGGTGAGTATTCAGGTTCTAGAGCAGGCTAAATTCTTTAAGGTATAAAAACATTTTCTCCAGACAAATAAAAAGAGCAGCCTAAGCTGCTCTTTTTTCACCAACTGCAACAAAGATTACTCTTCGTTATAGGCTTCTACTTGTACTTTGAGTTTTTGACCCGGTCTAAATGTCACCACACAACGGGCAGAGATAGGAATCTCTTCACCTGTTTTAGGGTTACGCCCTGGACGTTGACGCTTTTCACGTAGATCAAAGTTACCAAATCCAGATAATTTGACTTGCTCTTTCTCGGTTAAACATGCGCGGATCTCTTCAAAAAAGACATCCACCATTTCTTTGGCTTCGCGCTTATTTATCCCAAGCTCATCAAATAGCTTTTCTGCCATATCAGCCTTGGTGATCGCGGTCATACTAACCTCGTAGTTGTGCACCTAATCCTTCAGCCAGCTTAGCGATGATATTGTCAACCGAGCTGGTTATTTCTTCATCATTAAGAGTGCGTGAAGGATCTTGCCACGTCAAGCCCAAAGCCAGACTTTTTCTACCATTTTCAATACCTTGGCCACGATATACGTCGAAAAGTGTGACTTTAGTTAGACTTTCGCCGCCTTGCTCAAGAATAACTTGTTCAACTTGTGACCACTGAACCGCTTCCTCTACAACGAATGCCAAGTCACGGCTCACTTCTGGGAATTTAGAAACCGCAGCGTATTCTGGCAATTCACCCATCACCACTTCGCTTTGAAGTAGCTCAAACACAAATAGCTGGGTTTTAATGCCCAATTGCTTTTGTAACACGGGATGAAGTGCGCCCATTAGGCCGATTTGCTTATCTCCCTTAAAGATCGCCGCACATTGACCAGGATGAAGTGCAGAATGCTCACCTTTAGCAAAACGATATTCGCTGTCGCCATTCATGGCTAGCATGCCTTCTAAATCCCCTTTCAGGTCATAGAAGTCCACTTTTTCAGTGCCGTTGGTCCAGTTTTTAGTTAAGCGAGAGCCGCATACTAAACCTGCGATCATTGGCTCCTGCGTTAACTCGCCATCTTTCGGTACAAAACGTAAGCCGGTTTCAAATAAACGCACAGTGTCTTGCTGACGTTTTAAGTTGTGCTCAGCCGCTTTAATTAAACCAACCCAAAGCGTCGAACGCATTACCGCCATATCCGCAGAAATTGGATTCGCTAGGGTTAATCCATCCACACTTGGATCAACCAATTTTTGAACTTTCGGGTCAACAAAACTATAGGTAATGGCTTCTTGATAACCACGGCTCACCCAGTATTGTTTTAGGGTATTTACTGGCGTCAGTACTTCTGGCTCGCTTTGCAAATCTAACGCGGCCATTGGAGTGGTCACAGGTAAATTGTTATAACCGTGGATACGCGCAATTTCTTCAATTAAATCCGCTTCGATACTGATATCAAAACGATAGCTCGGTACATTTACTGTCCAACCTGTTGCATTGGCAGTTACTTGCATACCTAAACGAGTCAGCATGGTTTCGATTTGATTTGCTGGTAATTCCAACGCCAACACATCTACGATACGCTGAGCGCGTAACTCAACGGTTGCCTCGTTTGGCATCGCTGCTGCGTCTTCTGTATTAACAACAGGACCGGCTTGACCGCCACAAATTTCAACGATTAACTGAGTTGCACGCTCCATGGCTTCGTTTTGTAAACGGTAATCCACACCACGCTCAAAACGGTGAGAAGAATCCGTATGCAAACCATAGTTACGGGCTTTTCCTGCAATGACAATTGGATTGAAATAGGCCACTTCTAAAAAGATATCTTGAGTTTCAGTATTCACACCTGAATGCTCACCACCCATCACGCCTGCAATAGCTAGTGGCTTTGACGCATCTGCAATAACTAAAGTATCAGCGTTTAATTCCACTTCTTGACCATCAAGCAAGGTCAGTTTCTCTTTATCTTTTGCATAACGCACTTCGATACCAGATTCGATTTGCGCCAAATCAAATGCGTGCATTGGCTGACCAAGTTCTAACAGCACATAGTTGGTCACATCCACAATTGGATCGATAGAGCGAATACCACTACGACGTAGCTTTTCAACCATCCACAAAGGTGTTGTGGCAGAAACATTGACACCCTTTACAACACGCCCCACATATTTCGGGCACGCATCCGTAGCAGATAAAGTAACAGGTAAAGTCGCGTCAATTTGTGCCGCCATGGTTTCGATATTTAATGGCTTAACATCAACGTTATTCAAAGTACCCACTTCACGGGCCAAACCTTTAACACTCAAACAGTCAGCACGGTTTGGCGTTAAGTCCACTTCGATAATGTTGTCATCCAAGCTTAAATATTCACGAATGTCTTGACCCACTGGCGCGTCGGCGGCCAACTCCATCAAACCATCAGAATGCTCGGCCATGCCCATTTCCGCTTCAGCACATAGCATGCCGTGACTTTCTACGCCGCGTAACTTGGCTTTTTTAATCTTGAAGCCTTTACCATCTGGCGTTGGCAATACCGCACCAATCTTTGCCATCGGTACTTTCAAACCTTCACGCACGTTTGGTGCGCCACATACAATTTGGAAAGTATCCGTACCATCGGTTACTTGGCAAAGGCTTAATTTATCAGCATCTGGGTGTTGTTCACGCTTAACCACTTCAGCCACAACGATGCCACTAAATTCACCGGCAACAGCATCGACAGCGTCTACTTCTAAACCTGCCATAGTGACCTGTGCCACTAGTTCGTCTGTGCTTAGGCTTGGGTTAACCCACTCTCTTAACCAGCTTTCACTGAATTTCATATTTGTTTTCCTGAATTCTTTATTGTTTACAAACGTTCACGATTTACTAAGAAACGATTAATTAAATTGTTCTAAGAATTTCACATCATTCTCAAAGAACATGCGCAAATCGTTTACGCCGTAACGCAACATAGCTAAACGCTCTACCCCTAAGCCAAATGCAAAGCCCATGTATTGTTCTGGATCCACACCACTGGCTTGTAAAACATTCGGGTGTACCATGCCGCAACCACCCACTTCCAACCAACCGGTTTTGCTAGACGACCATTGGATATCAAATTCAGCCGATGGCTCAGTAAATGGGAAATAAGATGGGCGGAAACGTACACTTAGATTTTCGTCTTCAAAGAAGGTACGCAAGAACTGCTCGACCGTACCTTTTAGATCCGCAAAGCTCACTTTTTTGTCCACCAATAAGCCTTCAACCTGATGGAACATAGGTGTGTGCGTTTGGTCCGAATCACAACGGTACACACGGCCAGGACAAATAATACGAATCGGCGGATTTTGCGTTTCCATGGTACGAATTTGCACCGGCGATGTATGGGTACGCAATAATTGCTCAGCATCAAAATAAAAGGTGTCGTGCATGGCGCGAGCAGGATGGTGCGCAGGAATATTCAACGCATCAAAATTATGGAAGTTATCTTCCACTTCTGGACCTACCGCTACGTTGTAACCAGCATGCTTAAAGAAGTTTTCAATACGTTGCAGAGTACGCGTAACTGGGTGTAAACCACCGGTTTTTTGACCACGACCGGGCAAGGTCACATCAATACTTTCAGATTGCAGCTTTTCAGCAAGGGCTGCATTTTCTAAATCAGATTTTTTAGCACGAATAGCATCTTCAACTTGCTGCTTGGCTTCGTTGATTTTAGCACCGGCTGCAGGGCGCTCTTCGTTACTTAATTTACCCAAGGTTTTCAGTAGCGCGGTGATTTCACCTTTTTTACCTAGGTAATCAACACGTACTTGATCCAGCACTTGCACGTCTTGTGCTTGTTCCACTTTTGTCAGTGCTTCGGTTACCAAATTCTGTAGGTTTTCCAATTTTCCTGCTCCAAAAAGCATTGTATTCAATGCTGTTTATTTAGGCCTAAGCCACTGCCACACAATGACAATATTGAGGGCGATACAGATAAAACATTTGAGACGGACACTTAAGCCAAATTACCACGCGGCTTGCCCTATATTGTCATTGTTTTATTTTTCAGTTTATTTAAAACAAAAATAGGGAAAGTGCCTACGGCGCTTCCCCTATTCGAGACAAGACAATTTAAAAATTAAATTTCTTGTAACTGTCGATCTTTAAAAGGTCGAACTGTCAGCTGGGCTTACAGAGAGGCTTTAGCTTTTTCAACTAATGCCGCGAAAGCACCTTTTTCGTTAACGGCTAGATCAGCTAACACCTTACGATCGATTTCGATAGAGGCATTTTTTAAACCGTTAATAAATCGGCTGTAAGACAAACCGTTGATACGTGCACCAGCGTTGATACGCGCAATCCATAGAGCACGGAATTGACGCTTACGTTGACGACGGTCACGGTATGCATATTGACCAGCTTTGATAACTGCTTGCTTAGCTACGCGGAATACACGTGAACGTGCACCGTAGTAACCTTTAGCTTGCTTTAAAACTTTTTTATGACGACGGCGTGCTACCACACCACGTTTTACACGAGCCATATTAAACTCCTCTTAACCAAATAAAAAATTAAACGCCAGGTAGCATACGCTTGATTAGCGGTACATCAGATGCGTGAACTTGCAACTGAGAACGTAATTGACGCTTACGCTTGGTGCTCTTTTTGGTCAAGATATGAGAACGGTGTGCTTGACGGTGTTTAAAGCCGTTACCAGTCTTTTTGAAGCGCTTTGCAGCACCACTATGACTTTTGATTTTGTTAGCCATGGCTAAATCATCTCACTCGCATTGGTTTATCAACAGCAGCAGGTGGCCGTTACTGGCAAGCCAATAACGACGCTCGATAAAGACCTAACTACTTCTTCTTAATGGGTGCTAACACCATGGTTAGCTGACGACCTTCCATCTTAGGACGCAGTTCTACATTCGCTAATTCGCTGAGATCATCCTCAACACGCTTCAGTAGTTGCATACCCAATTCTTGGTGGGCCATCTCACGACCACGAAAACGTAATGTAATCTTGGCCTTGTCCCCATGTTCGAGAAACTTCACCAGGCTGCGAAGTTTGACCTGGTAGTCTCCCTCTTCAGTGCCAGGACGGAATTTAATTTCCTTAACCTGGGTTTGAACTTGCTTTTTCTTTGCAGCGGCTTTTTGCTTTTTCTCTTCATAGAGCTTTTTGCCATAATCCATGATCTTACATACGATCGGATCACCATCTGCAATTTGTACTAAATCCAGTTCGGCTTCTTGAGCAAGCTGAAGGGCTTCATTCATAGGCACTACGCCTAGCTGTTCCCCTTCAGAACTAATTAGTCGGCATTCCCGAGCTTTAATGTTTTCGTTAATCGATGCCTTTTCAGGACGAGCTCGGCTATTTCTGTTATCGCGTCTAATTGTTATTACTCCGTTCTATTAAAACTTACTGTCCGCGCTTAGCTACATCGTCTTGAAGTAGCTGCACGAAGTCCTCAATGCTCATGGATCCTAGGTCTTCGCCCGTACGAGTACGTACCGCAACAGCGTTAGAAGCCACTTCTTTGTCCCCTGCAACTAATAAATACGGGGTCTTCTGTAAAGTGTGCTCGCGGATTTTAAAGCCGATCTTCTCGTTTCTCAAGTCCGATTGCACTCGAATGCCCTTTTGAGCCAAGGTTTTGGCCACTTCTTGGATATATTCGGCCTGATTATCGGTAATATTGAGCAAAACAGCCTGAACTGGCGACAACCAAGTTGGCAGATTACCTGCAAATTCCTCAATCAGAATCCCGATAAAGCGCTCTAAAGAGCCCAAAATCGCACGGTGAATCATCACAGGGGTCTGGCGATCACCATTTTTGTCCACGTATTGTGCACCTAAACGACCCGGCATAGAGAAATCTAGCTGGATTGTTCCACATTGCCATTCACGACCTAGGCAGTCACGCAGTGCAAATTCGATCTTAGGACCATAGAAAGCCCCTTCGCCAGGCTGATATACAAACTCAAGATCACTGGATTTAAGGGCATCCGCCAGCGCTTGCTCGGCATTATCCCAAATTTCTTCGCTACCAATACGTTGCTCTGGACGGGTAGACAACTTCACCGCCACATCATGGAAGCCGAAGGTTTTATAGGTATCCAGAATCATGGCAATACAACCATTCACTTCTTCTAGAATTTGCTCTGGAGTACAAAAAATATGCGCATCATCTTGAGTAAAAGAGCGCACACGCATCAATCCATGTAGGGCACCTGATGGCTCATTACGGTGACAACAGCCAAACTCTGCTAAACGTAGCGGCAGATCACGGTAAGACTTAAGGCCTTGGTTAAAGATCTGAATGTGACCAGGGCAGTTCATAGGCTTGATGGCATATTCACGCTTTTCTGATTCGGTCGTAAACATGGCGTCTTGGAATTTGTCCCAATGGCCTGAACGCTCCCATAGAGAACGATCCATCACCATAGGCGCTTTCACTTCGTCATAACCATATTCAGACAACTTTTGACGCACGAATTTTTCAAGCTCTGTGTAAATTGTCCAGCCCTTGCCGTGCCAGAACACCATGCCTGGCGCTTCTTCTTGCCAATGGAATAGATCCAATGTTTTACCCAGTTTGCGGTGATCACGCTTTTCCGCTTCTTCTAATAAGGTTAGATATGCCTTAAGAGCTTTTTTATCTGCCCATGCCGTACCGTAAATACGCTGCAGCATCTTGTTATCTGAATTACCGCGCCAATAGGCACCCGCCACTTTCATTAACTTGAAGTTTTGACAGAACTTCATGTTTGGCACGTGGGGACCGCGGCACATGTCGATGTATTCTTCGTGATGGTAAAGCGCAGGCTGCTCATCTTTACCAATGTTTTCATCCAAGATTTCCATCTTGTACGATTCACCGCGCGCCTCAAAAGTATCGCGAGCGGTTTGCCATGAACCAACCTTTTTCACCACCTCATAGTTGGTTTTGGCCAGTTCCATCATGCGCTTTTCAAGCTGCTTTAGCTCATCTTCATTGATTGGGAAGTCGGCGTCGATATCATAATAGAAACCATTTTCAATCACTGGACCGATGGCCATTTTCACATTTGGCCACAGTTGTTTAATGGCATGACCTAATAAGTGAGCACAGGAATGGCGAAGAATCTCAAGACCTTCTTGGTCTTTAGCTGTGATGATGCGCAAATCGGCATCGCTATCAATAACGTCACAAGCATCCACCAACTGACCATTTACCGCACCTGCAATGGTGGCTTTCGCTAAGCCGCTACCAATATCGGCGGCCACATCCATTACGGAAACAGCGGATTCAAATTCACGTTTAGAGCCATCTGGCAGGGTAATGACAGGCATGTTCAGTCCTATTTCAGTGGTGGGGCCTACAAAGCCACACATGGTGTAAAGCTCGACACTTATAAGTGCGAGATGCCGACTTCGCTTGCTTATGCAGCAGCTGTTGTACCTACCAAGTACCGCCCACTACATCGCCCAGCGAAAGCATCCGAGCATGAGAATAAATAAAGCGCGATATTAAAGCAGATTTCGCCCATGAGTGGAATAATTCCCACCCATTACCAAACAAAAAAGCCTGCATATAGAAAGACTTAGCTTGCAATGGAAAGCAAAATACGTAAAATTCAGCGCGCATCGCTTATTTGGTTATAAGCACATTGCAGTCGCGTAGCTCAGTTGGTTAGAGCACCACCTTGACATGGTGGGGGTCGCTAGTTCGAATCTAGTCGCGACTACCAGAATTCCAAAAAGCCCAGTTCATTAAGCTGGGCTTTTTTGTATCCTTATAAAATACCTCTAGCTATTTTTAATAAGTTGCGACTTCAATTGCTCCAACTCATCGCGATAACGTGCCGCTTCCTCAAACTTTAACTCCCTTGCAGCACTCAACATAGCATCCTCAACCTTACCAATGCGTTTTTCGATTTCCACTGGGGTCAAACGCGCAATCACATCATCATGGGATTCCACTTGTGACTTACCACGCTTCTTGCTGCCGATTTTCTTACCAGGGGTAATCGCCCCCTCAAGGATATCTTCGACGCTCTTACGCACAGATTTTGGCGTAATGCCATGTTCGGCATTAAAGGCCATTTGCTTCTCACGACGACGCTCGGTTTCTTCCATGGCGCGCTTCATTGAATCCGTAATTCTTTCAGCATACAGAATGGCCTTACCCTTCTCGTTTCGAGCCGCACGACCTATGGTTTGAATAAGCGAACGATCAGAACGTAAGAAGCCCTCTTTATCCGCATCAAATATGGCCACCAAAGCCACCTCAGGAATATCAAGACCTTCACGCAATAAGTTAATACCCACCAACACGTCAAATTCACCCAAGCGTAAATCACGGATGATTTCGATGCGCTCTACCGTATCGATATCACTATGCAGATAGCGCACACGCACATCGTGCTCCATCAAGAAATCCGTTAAATCTTCCGCCATACGCTTAGTAAGCACGGTAATTAAAATGCGCTCGCCCGCCTCTGTGCGCTGGCGAATTTCTCCGAGCACATCATCCACTTGCGTGGTGGCCGGACGTACTTCTACAATCGGATCTACTAAGCCAGTTGGTCGTACCACCTGCTCAACAACAGCATCTTGATGCTCAGCCTCGTATTTACCGGGTGTGGCCGATACAAAAATCGCTTGCGGCGAAATCGCCTCCCACTCTTCAAATCGCATAGGACGGTTATCCAGTGCTGAAGGCAAACGAAAACCAAACTCCACCAGAGTTTCTTTGCGCGAGCGATCGCCTTTATACATGGCACCAAATTGAGGAATGGTCACATGACTTTCATCAATGAACATTAAGGCGTCATCCGGCAAATAATCAAATAAGGTTGGCGGTGGCAAACCGGGGTCTCGCCCGGACAAATAGCGAGAATAGTTTTCAATACCATTGCAGTAGCCTAACTGCTGAATCATCTCTAAGTCATATACGGTGCGCTGCTCAAGACGCTGCGCTTCGACCAACTTATTATTCTCGCGCAACTGCCCCAAGCGCTGTTTTAGCTCGGCTTTCACATCATCAATCATATCCACCAAGGTTTCTCTTGGGGTCACATAATGACTCTTAGGGAATATGGTGATTCTAGGGACTTTTCGCAGAACTTCGCCAGTCAAAGGATCGAACACACTCAGCTGCTCAATTTCGTCATCAAACAACTCAACCCTTACGGCTTCTTTTTCAGACTCCGCTGGGAAAATATCAATCACATCTCCACGCACACGGTAATTAGCGCGATAAAAGTCCACATCGTTGCGGGTGTACTGTAATTCCGCCAAACGTCGTAGTACGCCACGCTGATCAATAATATCGCCACGATCCAAATGCATGACCATTTTCAGATAAGAATCCGGATCGCCTAAACCATAAATAGAAGAAACCGTCGCCACGATAATACAATCGCGACGCTCCATGAGCGCCTTTGTGGCAGACAGACGCATCTGCTCAATATGCTCATTTACTGAGGCGTCCTTTTCGATAAACGTATCACTGGAAGGTACATAAGCTTCCGGTTGGTAGTAATCGTAATAAGAAACAAAATACTCAACCGAATTATTGGGAAAGAATTCTTTAAACTCACCATACAGTTGGGCGGCAAGGGTTTTATTATGAGCCAATACAATGGTTGGTCGCTGAGACTGCGCGATCACATTCGCCATGGTAAATGTCTTACCGGAACCCGTCACCCCCAACAAAGTTTGACGAGCCAAGCCTGAATTCAAACCATCCAATAACTGCTCAATGGCTTTGGGTTGATCACCTGCGGGAGCATATTTGCTTTTAACTTCAAACGCTTTTGACATAATTCCTACTAACCCGCCCATGCATCACAAGCCCGTCAGTTTACGTTTGACTTTAAGCAATTACAATTTCCACCTAGCCATCAGAGCCTGGGAAAACCGCCCTTACAAAAAACACGCCCATCTTGAAAAATTTTGTCCCATTTCTGCTCCTGCAAACCCCATATTCCCCACTCAACCCTTGATAGAAAGGCAACATCTTCTCGCAATAGACAAATACTTCCTGTAGAATGTTCGCGCTTTAACCCACAGGGTAAAGCGCTAATTTAAACCCTCTTTTGTTAAGGATGTGGCCTTGAACCTGCAACTTTCTGATCGCGTTCAAAGCATTAAGCCCTCACCAACTCTGGCCGTTACTAACCGCGCCGCTGAGTTACGTGCTGCTGGGCAAGATATCATTGGCCTAGGTGCTGGCGAACCAGACTTCGACACCCCAGAACATATTAAAGCTGCTGCTATTAAAGCCATTGAAACCGGCTTCACCAAATACACCGCAGTGGACGGCACCCCAGAGCTTAAAAAAGCCATTATTAACAAATTTAAACGCGACAACGGTTTAGATTACGAAGCCAACCAAATTCTTGTGTCATGTGGCGGCAAACAAAGCTTTTTCAACTTAAGCCTTGCATTACTAAACCCTGGCGACGAAGTGGTTATTCCTGCGCCTTACTGGGTAAGCTACCCAGACATGGTATTAATCGCAGAAGGCGTACCCGTGGTTATTGAAACCAATGCTGATGCACGCTTCAAAATCACTGCAGAGCAGCTAGACGCCGCCATTACAGACAAAACAAAACTAGTGGTACTAAACAGCCCGTCCAACCCATCTGGTATGGCCTACACAAAAGCTGAATTAGAATCATTAGGTGATGTATTGCGTAAATACCCTGATGTATTGATCGCAACGGACGACATGTATGAGCCAATCCTATGGACCGACGAGCCATTCAACAACATCGTAACGGCTAATCCAGACCTATATGAACGTACCATTGTGCTGAATGGCGTATCCAAAGCTTACAGCATGACTGGCTGGCGTATTGGTTATGCTGCAGGCCCTCAAAAGCTGATCGGCGCCATGAAGAAAATTCAAAGCCAAAGCACGTCCAACCCGACCTCTGTAGCGCAAGTGGCAGCAACTGCCGCCCTTGATGGCGACCAAGACTGCGTAAAAGACATGGTTAAAGTCTTTAAGCAGCGTCACGACTACATGGTAGAGGCCCTCAACGCCATCGATGGTATTGAGTGCTTAAAAGGCGATGGTACGTTTTACTTATTCCCAGATTTCTCTGGCGCACAAGCCAAGCTAGGTTGTGAAAGCGATACCGACCTTGCTGAAAAATTATTGGAAGCTGGCGTTGCTCTAGTACCAGGTAGCGCTTTTGGCACTCCAGGTCACATGCGCATTAGCTTTGCAACTAGCGATAGCAACCTGCAAAAAGCAGTTGAGCGCTTGCAAAAAGCACTGGGCTAAAATAGACCCATTCCAAAGCACATCCAACAAGCCAGCTCAACGCTGGCTTTTTTGTGGATTAAGCTTACGCAAAATAAAACCAGCTTAGGCTGGTTTTGCAGTTTCAGAACAAAGACAGACTCTACAGGCCAGCCCAAACCATTAGCAAAGCTAATACCTTGAGCACTGCTCGCAATTAACAACAAATAGACACCCAAAAATAACGAACGACAGTGTCACTACCATCAAATTCAATGGTAAACTGCAAAAAATCTCAAATGATAAAAGCTCACCATGAACTACAAGATTTTTGTCATCAATCTTGATGAACGCCCAGATAAATTCAAAAATGCCGAAGACCAAATCCTAGCTCAAGGCCTTTCTTGTGAGCGAATCTCTGCTGTTCGGGGCTCCAACCTATCAGAAGAAGAAATTACAAAAAATTACGACGCCAAAGCCAATAAAAAACACTATATGAAGACCATGTCAGTTGGTGAAATTGGCTGCTATATGAGCCATCGTGCTGCATGGCAAAAAATTATCGATGATAATTTAGACTACGCGATTATTTTAGAGGATGACTGTAAATTAGAGGCTGATTTTCATCTTTTACCTTCACTTTTAACACATTTAAAAGACTGGGATTACATCAAACTCACAGGGCCTCGTGGTCGCAAAAAAATCCAGGATACAGCCTGCATCACAGACAAATTTAGCATCGCTCACTACAATAAGGTCCCAATTTCTACGCCTGGACAGGTGGTATCATTAAAAGGAGCTAAAGCATTACTTGAAAATAGCCAGCCATTCTTTAGGCCCGTGGATGTAGACCTGCAACAATACTGGGAAAAGAACATCGATATTATTGGCATCGAACCAAAGTTGGTTGGCACTGCCGGCTTTGATAGCGACATAACTGCAATGGATAAATCTTCGGCGCGCACAATTAAAACTAAGTTTTGGCCAAGGGTGATGTTTAGAATATCTACAACATTAAGTAATACAATGGCTACTTTTAAACGGCCGAATATAAAATCATATATAAAATAAGCTGGCTTATTTCTATTTATTTTCTTTTATTCCATCTAACATTGCATCCTTCCTGTAATATATTTGAGATAAAAATAAAAAAACCATAAATATATAGAAGTGCGTGAAGGTCTTATGATTCATAATGGTACCTGACTGCCCTGCAACAAATAAAACCACCAACATAAGCACTCCACAGCTTGCAAACCATCTAATAACCCTGTCCGGGGATGATACATTTAAATAAAAAACGTAAAGAGGGATAAGAAATAACCCCATCGTCAATATTAAACCTACAACCCCCTTTTCAACCGCTGCCTGAAAAAACTCATTATGAGCAGTCTTTCTGACTCCCAACTCCCTTGAATACCCTTCTAGCTCTCCACTTTCTTTCATTTCACTGGTTTTGACTTTAAATCCGTTAAGTCCATGGCCAAACAAAGGCTTCTCCTTAAACAACTGAAAAGCAACCACATACATATCCAGTCGAGTCCCAATGGAGGTTTGACTATTCCCATCTTCATACAGTTCTATACTTTTTACAGCTCTCTCCACTCTTTTCTCAACAACATCTAGCTGAGACAGAAAAGCTATAACTAAAATACCAGACAATAATACCCCTCCCCCCACTTTTTTATTGCCAGTCCGAAAAAGATAAAAAATAAAAAATAACAACACCATAGGTACTGCCAGCCACACACCTCGCGTTTGTGTTAGTAAACAAGCGCCTATTCCAAGCAAAACAGACACCAGAAACAACATTTTCAAAAAATACTTATCAACTTTGAACAACATTAAATAGGCAAAAATAAATGCCGATAAAATTAACGTAATCGCCGCATAACGCATGGGATTCACTGACCCTGCAGGGCGATACATATGCGCAGTATACCCATCAAAAACAAACCAAGCCTCGCGATAGTTATACATTCCATACGCTTGAACCAAGGAAGTAATACCAAGAAATATTACAACAAACACAAAAAGCCTTATTAAATACTTTTCACTTATCTGTGTATTACGTAAATACATAAACAATGGCAACAGAAATGCGAATTTCACATCATCCTCTAGTCGATACTGAGCCAGACGCTGGGAATCTACAAACAAAAAAGACATTAATGAATTGACCGAATATAATACAAAAATCAATATAACGGCCCACTCCATTTTAGTTAGATTTGTCCGCTCAAAAAAACAAAGTACATAAGTCCAACCAAGTAATAATAAACACCCAGCTACGATATCTGATACTGAAGGAATAATAAGGGCTGAAATCAAATAAACTGCCAACAACCAATAAAAAAGATGCTTGGCTGTAGTGGAAAGACTGGGTAAGCGCATAATTAGATGCATTACTAAAAAACTCATAATCTAAGAACCTGCCTCCACACACTAATATGTTTGGAGTACAGAAATTAATGCTAACTATAACACAATTACATAAAATCACCCTGATTGACTGGCCACCTCCCTCCCTAAATTTAAAGTTGCACGCTTGACAATTCTCTAAATATCAATAACATACGCAACAGTTGTTCCCCGATAGCTCAGTTGGTAGAGCAGTAGACTGTTAATCTATTGGTCACTGGTTCGAGTCCAGTTCGGGGAGCCACTTTTAAGCTATACTGAGTCTCAGGATCGAGACGAGGCCCCTGCATGCTAGACTTTCTTTTGAACGCCCCCCGTTCAACCAAGCGTATTATCACCCTTGCTTTTGATGTTTTCGCCATCCCCCTTGCGATATATGGTGCCCTTGCATTACGACATGGTGAATTGATAGTTAATGTTAATTACGCCCTAATATCCGTGATGATTAGCACCACACTGATCACAGCTGCCATATTCATTAAACTGGGACTGTATCGCGCAGTTGTGCGTTTTATGGCCAGCAAGGCTTTTAGCACACTTGCACTGGGGATTACGCTTTCTGCCTTGGTACTTGCCAGCAGCTCATTTATCAGCCAAGCCAACTTGCCACGCTCCAGCATCATTATCTATTGGTTTACGGCCTTTACCCTTCTTGGACTTCCACGCTTATTTATTCGTAACTTGGTTAGCCAATTAAACAACGCACACAAAGAGTCCGTTTTGGTCTATGGTGCAGGCAATCAGGGGATCGCACTCATCAATGCACTTACCAACAGTGAACTTTATCGCCCGATTGCGTTTTTAGATGACGATTACAAGAAACAGAAGACCATCATTCAAAGCCTTAAAGTACACAACCCAAGCGAAGCGCAGGCGCTAGCCGCACACTTTGGAGCGACTAAAGTGCTTTTGGCCTTAGGCAATACCAGCACAGCTAAACGTAAACAGCTCATAGAAAATCTCGCGGACACAAAACTGGAAATTTTAACCACCCCAGCCGTGCAAGACATCATCAGCGGCAAAGCCAAAATAGAAGAAGTCAAAGAAGTCGAAATTGAAGACTTGCTCGGCCGCGACTGCGTATCACCGAATAAGGCATTACTTAGCCAAAACATTAAAGATAAGGTAGTACTGGTAACAGGCGCTGGGGGCAGTATAGGCTCAGAACTGTGCCGCCAGATCATCACCCAGCAACCCAAAAAGCTCATACTATTAGAGTTAAATGAATTTAGCCTTTACAATATAGAACAAGAGCTCAGCCAGTACTGTACTCACCACCAACAATGCCATACCGAGATTATTTCTATTCTTGGTTCTGTACAAAAACAAAACCGACTGGAAACCATCTTCAGTACCTTTAACGTACAAACCATTTATCATGCGGCGGCATATAAACACGTACCCATGGTAGAACACAACGTAGTAGAAGGTGTGCGCAATAATGTATTTGGCACCTGGTATTGCGCAGAAGCCGCCATTAAAGCGGGCGTCGAACGTTTCGTATTGATCAGTACCGACAAAGCAGTACGCCCTACCAATGTAATGGGTGCCAGTAAACGCCTTGCTGAACTGGTATTACAAGCATTAGCCGAGCGCCAATCAGACACTCTATTTTGCATGGTCCGTTTTGGTAATGTACTGGGCAGCTCAGGCTCGGTTGTGCCATTGTTTCGCAAACAAATTAAAGATGGCGGGCCTATTACTGTCACCCACCCAGATATCATCCGTTACTTCATGACCATCCCCGAGGCTAGCCAGCTCGTCATACAAGCCGGTGCCATGGGCAAAGGTGGGGATGTATTTGTACTGGATATGGGCGAGCCGGTAAAAATTGTAAACCTTGCACAAAAAATGATTCGCTTATCGGGCCTGACCGAAAAATCAGACGCGAACCCTAACGGCGATATCAGCATTGAATTTAGCGGTTTACGCCCAGGTGAAAAACTCTATGAAGAGCTATTAATTGGCGACAACGTAGAAGGCAGTGACCACCCGAGAATTATGACAGCCAATGAGACTCACTTAAGTTGGCCCGAGACACACAACTTACTCAATAGGCTTGATAAAGCCTGCCATGACTTTAAAGTAGAAGACGTTATTAATTTATTGCTAGAAGCCCCTGCCGCTTTTAAACAACAAGGCAACAACCCAGATTGGGTCTTCAACCAAACCATCAAAAATGGCGCTAAATAGCGCCATTTTCATCTGCAGGAGAGAGCTAGTAAGCCCCGCGAACACAGTGAGTTACTCGCCATACCCCTTCATCCACAAGGTGAACACCTATAACCCCTACATTTGTAGGAGGACGCTTGCGCGCGACATTCTTCTTCGCCCTACAAATAAGCTCACCTAGCATCCCAAACACAATTACTGCTATAGGTACCGAAAGTGAATACCCCTACCCGCCACCCAATCAAGCTGCTAAAATCTTCAAATCTGTTCAAAAACCAAGGCCAGTTGCATGCTCAACCTTTCTGCACTCGCAAAAGCAAATACATCGCTGCAAGAAAGCCTTGATGTATTCCAAGACAACAACTTCATCAGCAAACTCAACGACAAACAATTCCACACAATAAGAGCAGGTGTGATTCAAAATTTTGAATTCACTTACGAAGTCTCATGGAAATTCATTAAACGTTGGCTCGACAACAATTTAGGCGCAACCGAAGTCGATGGTGTATCACGTCGTCAACTTTTTCGAATCGCCGCAGAACACCAACTCATTGAGGACGTTGAAGCTTGGATGACATACCATAAATATCGAAATCTAACTTCCCATACCTATGATGAAAACACGGCAAAAGAAGTGGCCAATATCGCCATAGACTTCGCAGTCGCATCCGCTGCTCTACTCATTGCCATAGAAACACGCAATGAATAAGAAACAATCAGAACTGCCTAATTTTCCGCTACCCGATCGAACTGTGGTTCTAACAGCCATAAACAAGTCCATACCCAACAATAACTTTGAGCTGTTCGTCTTTGGCTCACGCAGCCTGATACAGACTTGTAAAGACTACAGCGACCTAGATCTAGTGATCCGCTGCGACAAACCAATACCAAGACAAATATTATTTCAAATAGAAGAAGATTTAGAAAACTCTCAACTCAACTACCGAGTCGACCTACTAGACTGGCATCGCATTAGCGATGAATTTAAAAACGAGATCACCAGTAAACTTATTAAGATATAACTGTTCCATAGAAGCGGACACTTTCACCACTATCCGCAGACCAATACCTTGTACGAGTGAACCTGTTCGCGATATGCCTCGCAGACTAATACCTGTACGAGCGAGCTAGTATGTCCGCGAGCACAGCGAGTGCTTTGGATACTGCTCGCGATTTGCCCCGCGCAGGCCAATATCTTGTACGAGCGAACCCGCTCACGATATGCCCCAAAACGCAGTGAGTGTTTTGGGTGCTGCTCGCGAAGAGTTTACATTTTCGTATCTCTCCCGTTAGACCTATACCCTGTACGAGCGAGCCTGCTCGCGATATACCCCGCAGGCGGGAATCCACCTTACAACTTACTTAACCCTATCCCCAGCACCAGCTCCAAGAACCGTCTGAAAAATAAACTTAAAGTAGTTCTTAATCGACATCTCAGCAATCATTTTGGCATCCGTTTTCGCCAATAACTCAGGGGTCGACATGTCAATATCATTCACCTGCGCTAACCCCGTAATGCCTGGCCTTACATCAAATACACTTTTTGCTTCGCGGGCTTGCGTTAACTCTTCTTGATTAAACAAACCCGGTCTTGGCCCAACCAAACTCATCTCGCCTTTTAAAACATTCCACAATTGCGGCAGCTCATCCAACTTAGTCTTCCGTAAAAACCCACCCAACTTAGTAATAGATGCTGTGCTTGCTAAATGACTAGCAACAGAAGCCGTATCCACTTTCATTGTTCTAAACTTCACTAAAATAAAAGGTTTTTTATTACGACCCACTCTCTCCTGCTTAAACAATGGAGAGCCGGTATCAAATAAACCAATCAAATAAATAATCAACAATACGGGGAAGCCAAATACCAATCCAAAAAAAGCAAACGTAAAATCTAAGATTCTTAACACTCTAGTTTTTCCTATTCATAAAATCTTTAACAGTTTCAACTATACCCTGCTCTACTGTATATGGTGGAGTCCAGCCAAGTAATTGCTGTGCCTTACTGCTATCAACTTGGAAGTCACCAATTAAGCGATCCACTAGGGCCATTTTACCCGTTAACTTACCAACAAGTTTAAATAGTGAAACAGGTACAGGTAATAACCAAGCAGGTTTGTTCATCGCTTTACGAATTATGCGGATCAGATTGCTTAAAGATAGGTCCTGCCCGTCTGAAACTAGGAAGGTTTGATTAGCGGCATTAGGGTGATCGATACACTGAATAGTAAAATCTACTAGATTATCTAAATAAACCATACTGCGGCGATTGTTCACCAGGCCGAATGGCAATGGAAGTGATAACTGACAGAGTTTCAACAAACTGAGAAAATTCGCTTTAACGCCCGGACCATAAACCAGCGGGGGGCGAATAATTACCAACTCCATTCCCGTTTCTGAAGCAATCTTTTTTAACACTTCTTCGGCCTCGTATTTAGATTGGCCATAAGCATCTTCCGGATCTGCTGCTGTCAATTCGTTAAAGGCTGTTTCTCCACTGGTACTTTCACCTAATACTTTAACACTACTGATATAAATAAAACGCTTAACGCCTGCAGCAGCAGCTTGCCTTGCTAAATTTTCTGACCCTGCAACATTCACTGTGCGGTATTCCGCCAATGGCTCGGCGACTTCATCACGCATAATATGAGCGCGAGCGGCAGCATGAACCACTACATTCTGCTCTAAAAGCGCTTGAGACCAATCAGTTTCCGCGCCTAACCCACCCGCCTCAAATGTTCTAGATGGCAAACAATTTGTGGAGCGACGCACGGCGGCAGTTACATTTACCCCCACCATATCTACTAGAGCTTTTACGAGTTGCCTACCGAGAAACCCCGTTGCCCCAGTGAGAAGAATATTCATGACTGATTGCTCTCCAAAGCACCTAAAATATCAGTAGCCATATCGTCCATTATTGTTTTTCTGGAAAAAGTTTTGACAAATTCTACCCTAGGACTCGTTACCAAGCTCAGCTTGTTAAAACTATTAATCGCTTGCTTCACATCACACGGGTGGAATACTGCAGAGTTACTAACATTGTCCTGTAAGAATTTAGCAGAGAAACCTGAAACACCGGCCCAGATCGGCTTTCCGACGGCTGCGTATTCGAAAATCTTTGAGGGTAACACCTTAAGAAATGCATCATAATTATTCAAATGCAGGAACAAAATGTCTGCTTTTCGATATATTTCTATCAAAGATGAACGGTTTACTGGTGATAGCAGCTCAACATTAGTTACATTATGATCCCTCAATGCTGATTCCAGTTGTGATTTTCTACCGCCATCACCCAGCAATTTAAACATCAATTGCCCCTCAAAGTGCTTTGCTAACTGAGGGATGATTGAGTGAAGGCCTTGGCCTTCGCCAAAATTGCCGGCATAAACCACCTCAGGAACTCCTGATGCAGAAACAGCGTCTATCTCTGGCTGCGCCTCTATAAACTCATCATCAATACCGTTAGTGAAGTAACTAAAGTGTTTATCTGGGTAGCGCAATTCAAAATACTCACGAAAACCACCTGATACTAGGTTTATTTTATGCGCTCGCTTTACGGACCACCTTTCTATGATCGAAAATATTGGTTTAAATACCCAGACCAACTTACTAGGAAGAACGTCTTTGATTGTATCAACAAATATATCGCGAATATCCAAATAAAGTGGCAGACGTTTTTTTCGAGCAATAAACGAACCTAGGGCTGCAGTCATCAAGCGAGAGGAGCTGGCATAGACCAAATCATAATCTTTAGCACCAGTGAACCTAATGACTTCTTTCGCATAAGAAATAAACGCACGAGACTGATCTAGCATGCCACTGTTGTGATCAGGCAACTCGATGCGGTGAATACGTATTCCATCAGACTCCTCATACTGTGGCGCGTCCACACTAAATGAAGCGTAGCGAGATGGCAGTGTTGTTAAAACGTCAACAACACTGCCAGTCGGTAATTGATTTTTTAAGGACTCGATTAATGCTTTATTGCGAAAAGAACCCGCAGATAGATCAGGTTGGTAATAAAAACTTAAAAATAGGATTCTCAATCCAAACTCCAACTAATTTTTGTTGCCAATTGCTGCTCAGACAATCTCAGTACCAACTTAGTATTCGGAACTGATAGCCCAAAACCAGGATGCCAAACGCTCTCGCATGCTTCAACATCAGCACCAGTAAACTCCAACTGAATAACTTCGCCTTTAGTTAAGGTTACCTCAAACTTGGAATCATCAGTCTGCTTAAGCTTAATGTCAGGGTGCAAATGCCAATATGCAACAGCTCGACTGAATCGACCGATAAGCTTATCGGTAATAGTAAGACTATTCGGATCTGCAAACCAATGTCTATGATGTATTACGTTACCACCCAGACGTCGATACCCGTCATGGCTTGCTTTTAAAGAGGCAGACATTTCATCCTGTATCAAATCCACATTAAATGGCTTGGCACGACGCGCAACGCGAAACCCAGCCCACACCTCAGAAGAGTTCTCACCATCGACCTCTATAGTGTTATGTTTAGCGGTCGAACGCTGCCTATGACGCTCAGCATCCTCACCATACTGCGAAATACCCGAATTAACCAAAACTCGCTGTCCAAACAAACTTAACTCACAGCTTAGAGTATCGGCATGAGCATGTCCGGGCTGATAGTCAGGACCGACTTTTGCGATATCTGCGATTAGTCTATGCGATTGCGGCCAATCAATTATTCCGTAGCCAGTATCTTGCAGCAAATTACCGCGTATGCTTGGTGCTATTTCAAGCTTGGGGACTTCTATGCCCAAATGATCGGCATACACCTTTAGGTTACTAAGTGTCGGCGCAATTCCTAATGTTGCATCGTTAAAAAACGATAAATCTTGATCAGGATGAACCATACTCTGAAACCATTTCATCCCAATGGTAAATCGCTCTGTCCACTCAGCTATCCGTTGACCTAATACGGGCAATTCGACACTTTGCTGTAAATTGATTAAATCACCCAAGTCCCATAGCAGAATACTATGATACATTGGGGACAACTCAAAGTGGCCGCCATCATTCAAAAACTGCTCAGACACCTCCTGGTCGAGAAGCTTCGCACCCTTTTGCAACCAATAGTCCCCTGTTTTTCCGCCAAAGAATGCGCCAGCAAATACTAGCGCCTTAGCATTAGCAAAAAGATGGTTAGCTAAAATGTGATACTCGACCTGTTGGTCCAGAGCATCCACTTGAATAGCCAGTGAATCAATCCATTCTGGTTTGATCTGCTCCGGCGTTAAGCGACTTAACCATTTAACCCAATTCACTACACGTAAAGAGAGGCAATATGGCTCCCAGCCATTTCCATTCATAAAGGGATTAGCCTCGATCCAATCATCTACCAAGGCTTGGCACAATTCAAAACGCTCATCAGCATCGATGGAATTAAGATCGTCAAAATAGTGTAAATTATACAACCACAGTTTCGGGAGATCTGAGGAATTCCAATCACCATGAAATAGGTGACTATGACCTAGAAAAGTAAATGTTTTACCATCACATGTTGCGGCTGCCATATAACTAGGAGCAGACCAACCTGTTAGAACATTTCGTAATTCAGGAATAGCTGTTGAGAGAGCTTTAGGTTTACGTACGCGATAGTAAATACGATACGCTACCTGCTTGACTTTGAGGTAACGTACCGTGTGAACTAACTTAAGAAGCCGACTCATTTTTCCTGCTTTCGTAAATTCTCAGCTATTTCAACTGTCACACGAGCAACTTCAAATATCTCGTCCGCTGGTATAGGACTTGCTTTGCCTGCCTTAATTGCTGACATGAACTCATTAACACAAGCATCTTGACCTTTATCTTGTGACCACAAATTCATTTTGGAGAAACCCTTCCACCCAAAACCAGTCAGTTTTCTAAAATTATCCAGTTGTAATACTCCATGATCACAGAAGACTTCAATACGCTCCTTCGGAAAAGCTTTCCCCCCATTTGCGTAATAGTGAATTGTACCTACTGAGCCATCTTCAAATGACAGCGTAATAATTGCCTTATCTTCTGTCATCTCAATATATTGATTATGGCCCATCTTAATTGCTGTATGAGAAACGATTTTACTTCCAGCTAGGAACCTCATTAAATCTATATAGTGGCAAGCTTCACCAATGATACGTCCCCCGCCGATCAAAGGATCTTGAGTCCAGCTATCCTTCGGAATATCACCAGCATTCATGGTCATAATAAAACACTTTGGCATGGGCTTTTTATCTAACAGTGCTTTGATTTTCTGTATTTGAGGAGCAAAGCGACGATTGTATCCGACCATAAGCATCGAACCTGACGACTTATATACTCTTTCAATTTCATCAATTTCTTCATGTGTCATCGCCAACGGCTTTTCGACAAACACATTTTTATCATGTTGCAAAGCTTCGATTGTTTGCTTAGCGTGAAGATTATGCTGGGTCGCTATTACTACAGTGTCGGTATCATCTTCAAAAACATCATTAATTGAGGTAGATGCCTTTTCAAAACGATGTTTCTTGCCATGATGAACGCCACTAATACCACTGCTTGTAACTATTGTGCAAAAATTAGCACCAGACTTGGCGAAAGTAGGGATTAAAATACGTGACGCGTAGTTGCCACATCCTAAAAATGACACATTTCCACTTTGAGAACATCTTTGGTTTTTAGAATCGGTTAATTCAACATAAGATTTCGTTTTTTCATTATCAGAACGATAATCTAAAACAATACCGAGTGATCCTGACTCATCTAGCTTAGAGTATGCTTTAGCCGCATCGCCAACAGCGTACCGATAGCTGATCAAAGGTTTAACATTCAGCTGCCCTGAGGACATGAGTTGTAAAATAGCTTCAAAATTTCTTTGCTCTGTCCACCTTACAAATGCATACGGATAATCATTCCCTTTTGCTTCATAGTTTTCATCATACCGACCAGGCCCATATGAACATGATACTTGGAACGACAACTCCTTCTCATAAAAGTCGTTTCTATTCAACTCCAACCCAACGACACCAACTAAAACTATTCTGCCTCTCTTGCGGCACATTGTCGCAGCTTGATGAACAATATCATTACTACTTGAACTGGCAGTAATAAGTACGGCGTCAACACCTCTCCCCCTAGTTATTTGGTCTGCCACCTCAATTGGATCTTGCGATTTGGAAAGGTCAACAACATGAGCTCCAAACTGTTTGGCTAACTCACACTTATTTGAATCAAAATCAACACCAATGACCTCACAGCCATTAGCTTTGAGAAGTTGGACCGCTATTAAACCGATTAAACCTAACCCTATTACGACTACCGTTTCCCCTAAAGTAGGCTCTATGAGACGCATTCCTTGTAACCCAATAGCCCCAAGAACGGTAAAGGCAGCTTCTTCATCAGTAACGTTATTTGGTATAGGTGCAATAAGGTTTTTAGGTACACATACAACGCTTGCATGTTTACCATTTGAAACAACTCTGGTTCCTTCAGCCAAATTACTTTCCGTACCATCTAGTATAGTACCAACATTGCAATAACCTAATTGCATTGGTTCATCAAGTTTTGATTTTACAGCTGAATAAGTTGCTATGACTCCATCAGATTTTACCTTATCTAGAACCATTTTAACTTTTTCAGGCTGACTCATTGCTTTTCCAATGAGTCCAGATTTACCAAAATCAACCAATGATTTTTCAGTGCCACTTGAAATTAAAGTTAAATTAGTACGAATTAGACCATGATTTGGTTTCAAACTCGGGCTTGGAATCTCAATTATTTCTGTCGTGCCAGTATTTATATTTTGAACCACTTGAAACATATTATCTCCAAAAATTAGATATCTAGCTCTACTACAGAGGTAGCAACACTATTGACATACATATCTTCAATCATTATCGCTAAAAAAGATGATAAATAAGCAACTTTAATTGTAGGTTCGACATTTTTTAGAGGGGCAAGAACTGCCGCACAATGACCTACATTTTTTGAACGTTTCCTAACTACATATCTTGATCTATCATTCCTGATAAGATCCATTGATTTAAAATTCATTATCTTACCTACAGATAAATTAGAATTCCAGAAAATAAACTCCTCTACTCCATCTAAAGGCTCGCAATTTGCGGAAAATAAAAGATCAATTTTTCTGTCTCCGGACAGCAATGTTACAGACAAATCGTCTAACGCCCCCTTTGTTACCTTTACCTCGATTGACTTCGGGATGTTAGCTGCTGATAGGAGACGTAAAGACAAATCCAACCAATGAGTTAAATTACCAAGAACCCTTGTACCTTGACCTTCATTTCGATACCAATGATCAGATGGCAGGTAATGGCCATTCACTACCACTGTAACTGAATATGAAGATTCCAACTCAGTTTGCAATTTTTCAAAATAAGGGGCAAAAGGACGATTAAATCCTGTATACATTTTAGTATCAGGTTTTGAATTTAAGAGATCGAGAAATTGCTTTTGCTGGTCAAAATTCACAAAAAGTGGCTTCTCTATATAAACCTTTTGGAATTTATCCGCTGCCATAATCGCTTGACTTGTATGAGAGTAATGATCTGATGCGATATAAATTAAGTCACCTCTAAACTCTCCAGCTTCAATTGCCTCATCAATAGATCTAAAATGCTTACAACTCAATACGTTTTCTGCGAGAAGCTTTGACTTATCAGAAGGATCTATTACAAATGAAAATCTCTTTTTTCCATATACACATACAAAAAATGCAATAAGCGTAAACCCATGATTACCAAGCCCTATAATTCCAATTCTATCAGACGATCCTTTATTTCTACTCATGATAAGTTTTAGTAACCTGATAGAAATAGGCCTATCAATTTGATATAGAACTTTAACTAGTGTTCTGCGTAAACCATATAAGAATATATACCTTATTACTTTTTTAAACATACCCATTAAGTACCGCCTCTAAAGCTTCATCTATTTTCTTTGGATTATAGTTAGTAATATAGTAACGCCTTGCATTTAGAATAAGCTTAGATAGCTCATTTTTGTCTTCGATTAATCCAGCCAACTGATTAAACGTTTCACCTACATCATCTTGAAACTGTAGTGAAACATGATAATCCTTTATCCGTTTTGCTACTTCTGTCTGAGAATTTGTAATTAAAATTGTGTTTGATCCAAGAATCTCAGGAATTTTATTTGATGCTGCATACAGATTGATAATCTTATCCGGGCTATAATATGCTATTGAAATATCACTGCTTTTTAGTACATCCACTGCTTCTGTTTGCTTTAACTGGCCCAAATACTCAAATTCAACACCTAGTTCATAAAACCTTTTTTGTAGTTCACTCAAATAACCTGCACTCCCCCAGCCACAGGCTAGCATTTTAACTGTTACATCCATCTGAGATAGAAAAGAAGCAACCTGCAAATACAAATCCAAATTTCTATTAGGCGATATCCAACCACCATAAAACAATTTTATTGTCGAATCAGAGAATGGCATTCGTTCTGTAGATACATTAAAATTTGGAAAATTTCTAAAAACATATATTTTATTTTGAACATATTTTGGGTAAGCAGCACCTCTAAACTCCTCAGGAACTAAAGTAAACTCTGATGCTTTTATATATAATGATTCAAAATTCTTTAATACATTAGCCAGAACAGAACTAAACTCGTATCTTTGAAAAAAATTATCATGGATATTATATATATACTTAATACCCAGTAGCTTACAAAGAATTCCACCAAGAAGAACTGACTCTAAATCAGAGAAATGAACAAGTTTCAGTTGTTTTCTTAACTTATAGAGATACTTAACTGTCTTTATGTTTGTTATTGCTAAAAACATTAAATATGGTAAATACCCTTTACCATCGAAGTAGTCAAAACTACCAAGATCTCCAACTCGAGCTATGCCATCGACTACACTATCACCTGTTCTAATTGGTGAGAGATATGCCACCTCACCCCCTTTTTTCTTTATGAAACTAGCAATTCTACTGACCCTAGGACCAGGGTTAGTAGAGCTACGCACAAACAGATACATTTTTAATTCTCCACGCAATATGGTTCTGATAAATAGTTAAGAAAAACTTCAGTCCCACCAGAACTAACCCCATCATGAATTTTAAATTCAACGGAGTTTTTCCGAAAATCCACACTAACTGCAACTAATTCAGTCTTATGGCTATTATCAAATACAGTACACTTAAAACTATCATTTGACATTTCCACTAAGACCTCATTTAGTGGACGAAAAAAGTCTGCAAAGGGGTTATCTATTTGTTGGAATTTATTATTGTTAAAGTGAACTTCAGATGATTGAAATCGCCTTCTAAGATCCAGGTTGGACGTATAACAATAGGTACCAGGGTCTATCAATACAGGTTTCCCACAATCAAAGAACTCAACAAACCCATGATCATCATGAAAATGTGTTTTATTGTAAATCTTATCAGATGGTCGAATGTTGTTTATTGCCAAGTAAATACCATCCTTCTTGACAACATACAATTGAGCATTCGCGACTTCGATAACATTATCTTTAGAAAGTGTTGGCAGTTCTATATTAAGCATACCAAAACAAACTGAAATAAATTTTTCATAGTTAGCTACATCATAAGGGGTAAAAGCATTCAACTTTTTTGAAAACGGAATTGCTATCCAATTTAAATGCCCCCCATCAGAATCTCCAAATTGAGTATGCAACCCAAGGGGATTCTCAATACTTGAGACAATATTAGCCATTTTACAAAATACGCATTCTAACTCCTGGTTTTTCTTCATTCCTGAATTTCTGAGAAGAGAATACGCCGACAAATATATCTCACTTGTAAAGCGATGATAGGCAGTAGAGCCCTCATTTAACAAACCAGAATCGGTATTTCTAAATACTTCTTTCACTAACAACCTTGGTAAGATAAAAGACAAAAATCTACTTTTATATTGATAGTTAATCGCAGCCAAACCGAGTATATTCGCAGCAAAATGATTTGATGTTTGTATAAAAGAAAACTCGTTATTACATGTTATATATTTAAAATGAAGGTTGATGCCCGATGATAATATCCGCTCTACACCTAATAAAAATGTAGCGTTTCTGTTTTTAAGAATCGAGTAGGTCTTTAAAATGTTAAATATTCGAATGCCAGCCTCCATGGCATTCGCCCATTGAACACTATTATCAGTGGATGAATTACAGCTAAAAAACGAAATAATATCTCTTGAAAATATAAATGCCAGCTTGTCCACATCCTCAATATAGATAGCCAATTGAGGATAAAAGTTAAAACGACCTAACTCCCAAGGAATTTTAATTTCTGCCTTATTGTAAGGAATAGACAAAGTATCAAACTTAAAACCATGTAAAGGATCTACATTCCAACAATGAGCATAAGAAGATGAAAAATTGTGTTTTAATTCAGTATATTCACACTCATCCATCAGGTGGGCTAAGTGGTCTAACATAAACTCTAAATGATTCACAGAGCGAAAATTTAACTGATAATTAAATATTTGATAATTATAATTTACTATCCCCTCGAATATCTTTTCAGCCTTCTTCTTCTCTTCTGTGGATTGAAGATTTGCTATTTTTATAGAATCAATAAATTCTGCTTGAAGCCTACAACCTGATTTCCGTAACTTAAACGTAATCATTGATAGTATAGTTATTAATATAACTTCAAATGACTTTAAAATGAATTTCCCATACCCCAAGAGATGAATCTTATGTCTGGTTGAACGTATAGCTCTTTTTAAATCTCTCAAATTTTGATTCCTAAAAAACATTGCCGCAAAAATTGTAACGGCCACTTAGAAACTAAGTAAAATAGCCCGTTATGTAGCTATTGAAACTTGAACAGAACAGGTTTAAATGGCACCTTATTTGACTAAGACTACAGCTCGTATTTAAATAGCATTCAAGTCAACGAAAAGCACACACATAGGACTCAAGTCTTTTCTGCAGTAGACAACAACTCTAGAACTTTCGCATTCAAATCATCTTGATTTCTAGACTCAAAAATAATAGCCCCTCTAGCTCTTGAGCAAACATTACTAGCCAAAGCTGGACACCCTAAATATACTGACTCTGCGACAGTCACACCAAAACCATCCCTACAAGTCGCCCTAATAGAAACACTTGAATCCTCATAAGATGGCCATAACTCTTTTTGACCAAAAATAAACAAAACATCATCGTCCAATCCATTGGTTTTTATAAGTTTGCGTATTGGATTTAGTTCTTGAGAGTTCGCGCTAGCATCCGCAATGAAAATTAATAGACCAGAACTGACTTCACCTTTCTGTTTTAACCAAGCCAACGATTTAATTGCCATGTCAATCCCATACAAATCAACACCTTTTTCATATTTAACTTTAAATGCTGATATATTGATTATATTTTTCTTAGATTTAACAAAGTCAAAATATTCACTTGGGTAAGTTTGTTTTATACTAACCCTATCTTCTTCTGGTGGAGGCAAAAATGCATTTTCTACCCAAACACTTTCATTATTCAACTCAATTAGCTTATAATATTTTTCCAATATATGCGGACCAACCACAAAAATAGAGTCGATCCTATTAAGAAAATATGAAATAATTTTTCTTTGAAAACTTCCAACATCCAATAGCTGATCATTATGATCCATCAAGTAGACATTGTAATTTCTAAAAAAACGAATAATGGATATCATGATTGCGATCTTTGTATTCGCAACATTAAGATATAAAGCATCAGTTCGTATAAAAAGAAGCTTGATGAATAGAGTAATGTAGCTAGCCCCTCCCCCTACAAATGGCAACATCATTGCCTTTGGTAAAATCTTAGATAGGCGATAAATGTAAACAGAGACACCACCCAAAGGAGGTGGTACAGGACCTACGACCGCAACCCTGTTGTGAGACCTTAATATATTTAGAACCTTAGACTCCACTTAACTTACATCCAACCCTAGACTTATCAACCATCACATAGATCACCATCAGCCACACTATCACCAACTTGGTTCGAGAAACAAAATAACCCAAAAAATGACCATAAATTATTGCCAATGCTAGTACAAATACAACCAAAGGAATAATGAAAATATTAAATCTCCCACCCTGTAAGACAATATAACCAAAAAACAAAAGTGAAATTAACGCCTGGTGAAACAGACCAAAGTACTCTAATGCATATAAAAAGCCTTTATTTATGTTCTCTATCGGCTTTATTAATTCGACACTAATACCTGTAAATGCAGTTAAGACCCTCATAGCCATATCTAGTAAATCTGTTTCATAAATACTAGGCTTCGAATAAACCAATACACCACTACCCAACAACACACACACACAGGATAGTAAAATCAAAGGTCCTTGAAAAACACTCCCTCTAAACAAAAAAAGCAATACAAATGGTATTATTAAAGGAACATAAAAATTCCTTAGAAAAAAAAGTAGGACCAGAAATAACAATACATATAGATATTTTTTTTCTATTGCATAAATAAATATCAAATTAATAAAAGCCAATACATATAGATCACGAAGCATACTTGCTGACAACATCAAAATAGTAGGAGACAAGTACATAAGATATAACCAAGTATTTTTACCACTTGAAAAACCTATCCTGCCTACTAGTGCCTTAGAACTTTTGATGAAAAATACGAAGCCTATTAATCCAGAAATATATGCAAACCACCACTCTCCTGATAGTAAGTATATACTAGAGATGTAGTAACCAAATAAATTTGTAGCTTCTCGTTCACCCGAAATAATTTTAAAAAATGCATCCTTTCGAGTTTCTAACCATGTTAAATATGTAATTTCATCAGGCCACAATATCACCAATCCATTTTCTAGCTCACCCGTACCATCGTTTATATCAAATTTATAATTAATTCCGCTAGTAGTTTTATATGTGATGAGCACTACTGACAGCAGAATTATAAGTAATACAACTTTAGATTTCATATTTTAGATTATCAGGTAATAACATATTAATATCCGATATAGTTAATTCAGACCCTACATTTTCCAAGATACTTTCTAAATCTCTTACATCCCTAAACCGCAATACCACTGGCTTTGCTGGGTTACCAGCAGCTATACAATAAAGTGGTATACTTTTGTTAACCAGCGCATTTGCACCTATAATAGCCGCCTCTCCAACCTCAGCTCCAGACAAAATCGTTGTCCTACCCCCAACCCAAGCACCATTACCAATCATGATATTCTTGCAACTTTCATCATGCTCTGAACGATATCTTACATGATTACCTGTAAAGCTATAATCATGATTACCTCCTAACAACATAACCTCTGGGCCAAACATAACTGAAGAACCTATATAAACATTACAATACCTATTTGAACCTAGGTACAATCCAGGACCAGCAAAAAAGTCATTATCTATTCTTAGGGATTCACTTGGGCAATTTATTAACCTAGGAGATACAACCTGAAGATTCTTCCCTGTTTTATGCCTAGAAAACCAAAACAAATTGACTAGCAATCTGTTAACTATGGTTTTCATTGACTCACCTCTTGCTCAAAATTAAATCAATATTACTCAATTTAAAAACCTACAAATAAACAACCTTACGTATGAAACAAACTCTCTTGTAATAAATATATTTTCAAACAATGACAAAGAGCTTTTCCTCGCAAAAATGAAATTTTTTATAACAAAGTTTATAAGTTGCACTATTACTGTAGCCATTGCTGCCCCAATCAAACCATACAAGGGCACCAACCAAAGATTAAAAATAATATTCATAAAAAATAATACCAGTGCAACATATGAATTTACTTTTAATTGATTTGATGCTGCAAAGTAATTTGCTAATATTTTCGACTGTGCAGAAAAGACTGTACCGAACAGTAAAATTTGCAAAGGAGATACACTTCCGACAAACTTCTCCCCAAATACTAAAACCACCAAGAACTCTGAAGAAAAATACAAAACCAATACAGCACAAAGCGTTGTAAAAATGACTAATTTACACACATAACTAATGAGCTTAAAGTCAATTGATTCTGAATTAACTAATCTAGTCAGAAGGGTTGTACCCGCTATAGTTGCGACGAGCAATATATTTTCTACAATCAATATACCTATTGCATATAAACCTACTGCTTCAACACCCAAATAATAATTAATTACAACTAAATCAGTCCTATAAATTAAAAAGGCGACTATATTATTAAAGTGTGAATTTAATCCATATTTTAAAATAGGCTTAATATCAGCCCTTAAAACAGGTTCCATATGAAATTTTTCAGAAGTTTTAATTGAATAAATTATGGACAATATTATTGATAACAAAAATACTATTAATATATTTACTACACTAAAGTACTCCCTATTCATAAATAAAATAACAACAAATAAAAAGAAAGTGAGATGCTGAATAACAACAGCTAAATTAAAATTGAATATTTTTTCTTCAGCTAAAAATACGCTTTGATAGTATGATGCAGCCATTTTGGCCAAAAATATCAAACCACACAGCAGCAATAAATCATTTATTAATCCAGCGAAATATACTTCACTATAAAAAACAATGACGAAAGCATAAAGTATTACTCCGGCTAAGCTAGCCAGCAAATATAATACCAATACTGAGAAACCAATTTTATTTAACCCGTATTTCCCCACAAAAAAAATTAGTGAGGAGGGCAGACCTACATTAAAAACAATAAAAAGTACATTAGCTATTAACATTGCTAATGAGTACTCTCCTTGCCCCGAAGGCCCGAGTACCCTCGAAATTATGACCATAGAAACAATCCCAAGAAATACAACAAGTACCCTTGAGAACAACATTGAAGTCAAGTTTTTTGAAAATTTATTTTGCATCTTCAAAATCAATCAAAAATGGAGCAGAAGCCATAAGCAAATCTAAATCAATAGAAATCTTATGTTCGACAACTTCACTGGCTAATCCTTCAATAGAAGTGTCATCATTTATTTTTACAGGAGACCTATCTGGTCGATTAACTGACTTAAAATAATCAACAAACTTAAAACCATCTCCTAAAACTTTTTTAGATAACTCGATCCACATAGAAGGTATTCCATATGCATCAGCCACTATAACCCCATGCAACGAACTAGAAACAATTTTTTCACAACTTAATATTTGATCTATAACATCAAATGGGTTGTCAGTGATAGGATCTATAATTTTGACATTTTTTTCATTTTTTATTTTAGTTAGCCAAGCATTTTCTTTATCTACATAGTGCGCTACCACCCCTATCTTATATTTTGAAAGCTTTTTCGGATTATATATTTTAGGCAATAACAGAGCTGGATCCCCATAAACTTCAGGGCAATCAATCCCTTGATCTAGTAACTTCTTTCTTGTATCAGGCCCCCTAACAGCATAAACCTTTTTGGGGTTTGAAATAACACAACCATCAGGCCTCATAAATCCGCTACCCCAAACAATAGTATTACTATTTGCTCGTTCTAAAATTGAACCTATTACTGACAAGTACTCACCATCATAGTACCTTGGAACTACATGTTGAACTTTTACCCTCGACAGCTTTTCCACAAGAATAGGGTTTAAGACATCACCGAAATTTTTCTCCCTTACCCAGTCTACTTTTAAACTAGATTTAGATAAAAAGACATATTGGCATTTACGAATTGTCTTTTTTATAAAATTTCTCACGTTACTCACAACTAGATCCATGTAAAAATCATCCCCATATACCCCTAGTATCTACTACATACTTAGTTTTAGGGCGTTCTTGATTTTTAAATTCCTTATGATCTACTAATAAAACATGTATATCAGCAGACTCAAAAGACTCTTGTAGCGAAGTAAGCTTAAGTTTTTCACTACCAATGGTACTCGTTATAGCATCTATATTTGGCTCAATTACAAGCAACTTACCTTTGTGAAATTCGGCTATACTTTTAGTGATATTAAGAGCAGGACTTTCGCGCAAATCATCTATGTCAGGTTTAAACGCCAAACCATAACAGGCAACAGTGACATCCTTGGCCGTTTTATCTGGGTTTGCTTGTAGATAATCAGCGACCGCCAATTTTACTTTATTGACTACCCATTCTGGTTTTTGATCATTCACTTCTCTGGCAGCTCTAATGAGTTTTGACTCGTCAGGCGCGGAAGCAACAATAAACCACGGGTCGACTGCGATACAGTGTCCACCTACACCTGGACCTGGCTGTAGAATATTTACGCGTGGATGTCTATTGGATAATGCGATTAGTTCCCAAACATCAATATCAAGTTTATCGCAGATGATTGATAGCTCGTTGGCGAATGCGATGTTTACATCGCGGAAGCTGTTTTCGGTTAGCTTTGCCATTTCTGCTGTTCTAGCATTAGTGACAACACACTCGCCTTTAACGAAGGTTTTATATAGTGCAACCGCAAGCTCTGAGCATTTAGATGTCATACCGCCAACAACACGGTCATTTGAGATAAGTTCTTCTAGCACATGGCCTGGCAAAACTCTCTCGGGGCAATGTGCGATGCGAATATCTGACTCTTCACCTTTTGCTTGAGGGAAACTTAAGTCTGGACGCTCTTCTGCCAACCAATCTGCCATTCTCTCGGTGGCACCTACTGGTGAGGTAGATTCCAACACAACCAAATCACCTTTTTTTAAGACAGGCGCAATGGCTCTACTTGCGGATTCGATATAAGTTAGATCTGGCTCGGGAACTTCCGCACCGGTCTTTTTAAATGGAGTAGGAACTGCAATCAAAAAAGCGTCCGCTGGCTCGGGAGTTACGGTTGCCCTTAGCAGACCATTTTCTACCGCATTTTTTACCACTCCTGCTAAACCCGGTTCTACAATATGAATCTCTCCACGATTAATAGTATCTACAGCTTCTTGCTTTACATCCACACCGATAACTTCAATGCCATGCTTCGCAAATACTGCCGCAGTTGGCAAGCCAATATAACCTAAACCAATTGTTGATATGCGCTTAAACACTCTTACATCCTTTCAAAACATCTAAAATTCGTTGACTTGCTCTACCATCACCATAAGGGTTATGCGCTCGACACATTGCATCGTATGCATCGCCTTTATTTAACAAATCTAAAATCGATTCTGCGAGAACCTTTTCGTCAGTACCCACGAGCTTTACGGTTCCAGCTTCTATTGCTTCTGGGCGCTCTGTTGTATCGCGCATCACTAATACTGGCTTACCCAAACTTGGCGCCTCTTCTTGTATGCCGCCAGAATCTGTCACAATAATCGTACTCAAGCGCATTAAATTCACAAATGGTAAATAATCTAACGGCTCTATGAGATGGACATTTTCTAATTCACCTAAATACCTACTAACAGGTTCCCGCACATTTGGGTTTAAGTGCATGGGATAGACAAATTGTACCTCTGCTTTCTTAGAGGCGACATTGGCAATGGCTTTGCAAATATTCTCAAACCCTTGCCCGAAGCTTTCACGACGGTGACCTGTTATGACCACTGTGTCTTTGGCTTCATCTACAAAGAAATAATGCTGTTTGAGTTCTTTTTGAAGATTAGTATCCGATTGGATTTTTTCGACAACCAATTGAAGCGCATCAATTACGGTATTTCCCGTTATCCAAATATCAGCGTCATTTACAGCTTCGCGCTTTAGGTTATCGGCAGAGGACTGCGTGGGCGCGAAATGGTATTTGGTAATCGCCCCAGTAAGCTTTCTATTAGCTTCTTCCGGCCATGGAGAATATATATTACCGGTACGTAAGCCGGCCTCAACATGCCCTACTGGAATCTGATGATAATAGGCGGATAATGCAGCTGCGAAAGTGGTAGCCGTGTCACCATGCACCAGAACAACATCGGGTTTAAATTCTTTTAAAATTGGCGATAGGCCTAGAAGAATTTCTGAAGTAACACCTTCTAAGGTCTGCTCTGGCTTCATAATATTTAAATCGAAGTCCGGCTTGATAGAGAACAAGTCTAAAACCTGATCTAACATTTCTCGGTGTTGAGCAGTGACACACACCTTACTCTCAAAAGACGCATCTTTCTCTAATGCTTTTACCACAGGCGCCATTTTGATCGCTTCAGGCCTTGTACCAAACACACTTAATATTTTTTTCATTTATTCAACCATTTTTTAAAGCTTTCACCTTCGGTTTCATGCTTTAAACCATATTCTACAAAGGCTTGCATATAACCTAACTTGCTACCGCAGTCGTGACTCTTACCCGTCATATAAAACGCGTCCACCTGTTCTGAGCTTATCAAAGCAGCTATAGCATCCGTTAACTGAATTTCGTCACCGGCTCCAGGAGGGGTTTGCGCTAATAACGGCCAAATATTTTCAGTTAAAACATAGCGTCCGACTACGGCTAAATTGCTTGGGGCATTTTGTTGTTTGGGTTTTTCAACCATAGCTCGCATTGGGGCATTTTGGCCTGCGCTTAAATCGGCACCATTTATATCGACTACGCCGTAATTACTTACCAATTCTTGTGGCACCACCTCAACCATCACTTGGCTTACGCAGTTAGTTTCAAATATTTGAATCATCTTAGCTAGATTTTCAGTTTTTAGATCTGCTGCGTATTCATCTATTAATACATCCGGCAATACCACTGCAAAAGGTTCATTACCGATTATTGGTTTTGCGCACAGTACAGCATGACCTAGTCCTTTGGCTTGGCCTTGGCGTACATGCATGATGGTGACACCTTCTGGCGTGATGGCGCGTACTTCATCAAGCAGTTGGCGCTTAACACGAGCTTCAAGGGTGGACTCTAATTCAAATGAGGTATCAAAGTGGTTTTCGATGGCATTTTTGGAGGAGTGAGTCACCAATACAATTTCGGTAATGCCAGCCGCCGCGCATTCATTCACCACGTATTGGATGAGAGGCTTATCTACCAGGGGTAGCATTTCTTTGGGGATTGCCTTTGTGGCAGGCAACATGCGTGTGCCTAGTCCTGCGACAGGAATGACGGCTTTTGTTACTTTTTTCATTTTTATATCTTTTCGCTCACGGGGTGAGCTCCTACAGTTTCTTCATATGCTGAGGTCGCGCGCGAGCGCCCTCCTACAAGGTTTATTTTTTTGCTCATGATACCCACAGCGCTCTTTGCGTTCATAGTGCATGCTAGGTGAGCACTACAATGTTTTTGTTTCGCGAGCGACACCCAAAACATTCACTACGTTGATAAGGCATGCCACCTCGCGCCTACCATCTATTTTATGTGTAAAGGTCGCGCTAGCGCCCTCCTACAAGACTTATTTTTGCTCACGATCCCCACAGCGCTTTTTGCGTTCGCGGGGCATGCTGCCTTGCTCCTACAATTTATTCGTAGCCATTTGGGTTTTTGCTTTGCCAGTACCAGCTATCTCTTACCATGGCATTTACATCTAATTCAGTTTGCCAATTAATTAATTTTTTAGCTTTTTTTGCTGAGCCAAAATACTCGGCTATATCACCCGCTCGTCTGCCAACAATTTTACGCTTAATTGCAATATTATTTTCTGATTCAAATGCCTCGACTAACTGCAATACTGATAGCCCTTGGCCCGAACCTAAATTAATCGCATTTACACCAGTCAAACCGTTTAACATTGCCTGTACTGCTTTCACATGACCTTTAGCTAAATCCACCACATGTATATAGTCGCGTACACCCGTGCCATCAATGGTTGGGTAGTCATCACCAAATATGCTTAGCTGGCCTAATTTTCCAATTGCCACTTGTGAAATAAAAGGCATCAAGTTATTTGGGACACCATTTGGATCTTCACCAATCAAACCACTTTCATGAGCACCTACTGGGTTAAAATAGCGCAATAATGTTATCGACCATGGTAGCGAATGATTATTTAATTTATCCGCCACTTCTAAGTCACGGAATATATCTTCTACCATTAACTTGCTTGCACCATAAGGATTGGTTGTACCCAACGGCATGTCTTCCGTTAATGGCTGCACAGCTGATTCTTTATAAACTGTGGCTGATGAGCTAAACACCAACTTTTTAATATTCGCCTTTTCCATTTCCTGAGCAAGCACAATAGAGCCATAAACATTATTGTCGTAATAATTTAATGGTTGCTCACAAGATTCACCCACGGCTTTCAAGCCTGCAAAATGAATCACAGCCGTAATTTCGTGCGCCTTAAAAATTGCTTTTAAGCATTCACGATCTCGCACATCACCTTGTACAAAGGTGACCGGCTTGCCTGTGATTATTTCAACACGACGCAGAGATTCGGTTTTGCTGTTCGATAGATTATCCAGCACAAACACATCAAAGCCGGCATTTAATAATTCAACACAGGTATGGCTACCAATGTACCCTGCGCCGCCTGTCACTAGTATTTTCATAATGCTTTTCGCTCACCGGGTGAGCTCCTACAATTTATTTTATGCATGGAGGCGCGCTAGTAGTACACCCCGTGAAGGTAGTGAATGCTTTGGGTGCGCCCTCCTACAAAGCTTATTTTATCTCGTTTTGTATTTCTTCTATTTGCGTTTTTATGTCTTCGTATTCTTGAAGTTTTCGCTCAAGAAATCGCTTTGCAATTTTTACTTTTTCTTCTGCGCCTTTGGGGGTTAATAAATACAAATAGGCGCTTTTGTGTTCGCTATTTTTAAAGTTGTTTGCCTTTACCCAGCCTTTTTCCACTATGGCTTTTAGGCAGTAATTAATTTTACCAAGACTGACACCCATTTCTTCTGCCAATTGTCTTTGGCTTAACTGGTTGTTTTGCTCAATCAACCGCATAAGCTTAAGGTGTATTTCATCCTGATTGTTCATGCTAATGGGGTTTTTCCTTGGTATTTCATAATCTTAATAGTCGATTATCAATGTTTATAATTTGCAAGCATTGTTGATTATCTGCCAACCGTACCGATTTTTCGTTTAGAGAACTTTTTCACTCACGGCATCCAAAACGTTTATGGGACATGCCTGCGGCTTCTATCTTGTCGCGCGCAAGCGCCCTCCTACAGATTGTGTTGCTATTTCGCGAGCAGTACCCAAAACATTCACTATGTTCATGGGGCATGCTACCTCGCTCCTACAATTTTTTCATATGTAGAGATCGCGCATAAGCGTTCTCATACAGATTATGTTTTTATTCGCTAGCAGTACCCAAAACACTCATTACGTTCAATCATTGAACAGTCTAGTCATGGTACAAGCATTTGCAATTATTTTTTGTAATTCATCCCTAGTTTTTCACGTACTCAATTTAAGTTGGAGTGGACTGCCCGCAATGGCTTTTTTTGTCTTTATCCATTGGGAATACACACGCTTACTTTCGGGTATTTGGCTTGTAGATTTTGCTTGGCTCGATCATCCCCATGGATTAATCGAATCTCGGAGGGTTTGCGCCATATCCTTTTAACAAAATTTAACAAATCCGTTTGCCTTGCATGGGCGCTATAGCCACCCATTGTATAAATTCCGGCCCTTATGATGATTTTTTGGTCGTCAATGGTCACGTAACCACCAGTAGAGCCCTACTTTTGTATTAAGCGGCCAATTGTACCGGATGCCTGGTAGCCTACAAATAAAACATCGTGACGTGGGTCACCTAACTTAGCTTTTAGGTAATTCATTACACGCCCACCGTTGCACATACCGCTAGCGGCGATAACAATGGCAGGGCGCTTATTGTTCGCCAAATACTCAACCGTTTGCACATGCTCTTTATGGGTGTTTATTGTTGTCAGGTTGTCAAAGGTGAGCGGTCTTCGACCCATTTTGACTTTACGCAAGACTTATTTATTCCAGCAGCGCTTAAGCCGGCCAATGGCAAGGGTGAATTTTACTGCTAACGGGCCATCGAGTAAGACTTCTAGGTTTTGCCAGTTTACTTTTGGTATCGCAGGGTTATTTGAAGGGGCAGCTCTTTTATTTGGTTTATCGGCCGCTGGGGCAGCCTCATACAATTCTGTTTGGGATTTTTCGCGAGCAGTACCCAAAACACTCACTACGTTCATGGGGCATGCTACCTCGCTCCTACAAGGGCATTTTCATCTGTGTAGTGGTCAACACATTTTAGACACAAGTTAAGAGGCTAGATCAAATCCAGCCTCAACTCCTTCCAAGTGTAATTTATTTCACCCACTGTATTTTTTTGTACGAGGGTGACCTGCGCCCGATATTCGGAGTTGCGTTTCGCCCACAACACCCAAAGCACTCTACGTTCGCGGGGCATTCTAGGTGAGCGCCTACCGCTTTCGCCTAGAGAGCTGGGCTCTTACAAGACTGCAGGGCTAGGCTCTTGCAAATTAAGAGTCAATACGCACCTTACGACCCGGCCCTTTTTTACTTGGCCCTGCCTTTTGGCGGGTGCGCTGACGATTTGCCGCGCGGTCGTATTTTTTCAATTCTTTCGGGTCTAACTTAGCAACCGGACGCGATGGCAAGTCGACTAATTTTGCCAATTCATCCGTATCACGCTGATCTAGCTCCTTCCATTTACCGACACTGATTTGCTTTGGTAAAAATACGCAACCATAGCGCACACGTTTTAATCGAGAAACTTTCATCCCTTGGCTTTCCCACAACCGACGCACTTCGCGGTTACGGCCTTCCATTATGCAAACGTGATACCACTGGTTGAACCCATCACCATCAAAAAACTGAACATCGGTGAACTTCGCCATACCGTCATCTAAAACCACGCCTTTCTTTAGGTTTTCAATGACTTCGTCCGTCACTTCACCAGCAACACGTACCGCATATTCACGGTCCACCGTTTGCGTACTAGGATGCATTAACTTATTCGCCAATTCTCCGTCAGTGGTAAATAACAATAAACCGGCGGTATTGATATCAAGGCGCCCCACTGCAATCCAGCGCTCGCCTTTTAATTTAGGAAGGTTATCGAATACGGTTGGGCGACCCTCAGGGTCGTTACGGGTACACACTTCACCTTCTGGCTTGTTGTAAGCCAGGACGCGACGCGGCGTGCGTACTTTATGCTCAATGACTTTACCATCAACTTTAATTTCATCGTGAGGACCGGCGCGCTCACCGAGCTTAGCCACTTCACCATTTAACTGGATGCGGCCTTGTTCAATCCAACGCTCCATCTCACGACGGGAACCTACACCCACTTGGGCTAGGATTTTCTGTAACTTATCACTCATCCACTTTGCTCCGTTTCTGAGTTGGGCCTTTAAGAGACCCTCTTGGATTAATTAAATTTATTGGCGAGATCAGATAAGGATTTTTCCCCTTCCTCTTCATCGCGACTGGCTTCCAGCTCGTCTTGTTCAGCTTGCAGCTGAGCAATCATTTCTTCTTCCATTGCAGCTAACAAAGCTGCCTCTTCATCTTCTGATGATTCAGGTAGAACCGAATCATTTTCAGTACTGATTTTTAAGGCATCTGGCTCATTGTGTTCTGTTTCTTCCGGAAGCGTGTTTTCTTCGATCACAGCGTCTGAAGAATCAGAGAATACGGATGGCGCTTGTTCTGTAAATGAATCTTTTTCTTTAAGCAATTTTTCTTGCTCAGCAATCATACGCGCTATGGTGGCTTCCGCGATTTCTTCTTCGCTGGCGTCTTCAGATAAACCTTGTGGCATAGCTTGTTCGCTTTCGGCCAATTGATCATCTAATTCTGCAATTTGCTGCTCAGCATCTAATAGCTCACCTTGATCCACTGCTGATTCTTCATCTTCTTCAGCCGGCTTATTGAAAAGCGCATCTTCAACTTGTTGTACCAAGGCTTCAGCTTCCGCCATATCTTGAGCCGCACTTAATAAGTTTTCACTATCACCTAATTCTTCTTGATGAGATGCAAAATCAAAATTGCCTTCTTCCGCTTTGTCTTCTAGCTCTAAAGCGTGATTTGCATCCGCAATTTCTTGAATCTCTTCAAGGGTTGGTAATTGCTCCAGTGTTTCAAGATTAAAATAATCCAAGAACATTTTTGTAGTGGCATACATGGCGGGACGTCCTGGCACATCGCGATGCCCAACCACTTGAATCCATTCACGCTCAACCAATGTTTTGGTGATATGTGAACTCACAGCCACACCGCGAATATCTTCAATCTCACCGCGGGTAACGGGCTGACGGTAAGCGATAATGGCAAGGGTTTCTAATAATGCGCGCGAATAACGCTGGGGTTTTTCTTCCCACAAGCGACTTACCCATTTGCCTAAGTCTTGTTTCACCTGAAAGCGATAACCGGTAGCCACTTTTTTTAATTCGTAGCCTTTGTTTTCACATTTTTCGCCAATACGTTCCAGCACAATTTGAATGCGCTGTTTTTCAGGTTCCAAGCCTTCATCGAATAAGCTTTGGATACGATCAACACTTAAAGTTTGGCCAGAGGCTAATAAAGCACCTTCGATAATTTGTTCTAATAATGCGTCGCTAATCATGATGAGGTTTTCGCTTTCACATGAATCGGCCCAAACGTTTCGTTTTGCACGATCTCTATTAATTGTTCTTTTATGAGTTCAAGCGTGGCAAGGAACGTCGTCACCACACCTGCGCGCCCTTCTTCGACAGTAAACAACCGCGAAAAAGGAATAAAATCTCCAGTTTGCAAGCGAGACAAAATGTCGCTCATGCGCTCACGGGTAGATAGTTTTTCTCGTTGCACTTCATGTTCTGTGTACATATTGGCGCGATGCAACACATCACTGAAGGCTAACATTAACTCTTTAAAGTCCACATCTGGGTGGGCGCGCTCAGCTGTATACTCTGGCGGTTTGATTTCCACTTCAAAGGTGTCTCGCCCCATGCGCGGTAATTCATCAATGTCTTCGGCGGCTTGCTTGAAGCGCTCATAATCTTGCAGTCGACGAATCAATTCGGCGCGAGGATCTTCCTCTTCTTCAGCAAGTTCGGCAGGGCGCGGTAACAAAATACGACTTTTGATTTCTGCCAACATAGCCGCCATCACCAAATATTCGCCAGCCAGTTCTAACTGCACAATTTGCATGAGGTCCACATACACCATGTATTGCTCAGTAATTTCCGCCACATTAATTTCAAGAATATCGAGATTTTGCTTACGTATTAAATACAGCAATAAATCCAGTGGTCCTTCAAATTGCTCAAGGATGACTTCTAGCGCATCAGGGGGAATATACAAATCAAGCGGAAGCTGGGTGAAAGCCTCGCCATGTACTAACGCGAAAGGCATTTCATGCTGTTGATTCTTTACGGCTTTGGCAGGTGCAACCTCTGACTCAGGCGCTGTTTGCGCCTGATCATTGGATTCTTGTGATGAGATATCAGAGGTTTCAGTCATAAGCTTAACGGTATGCTAATCCCATGGCATGGCGAACATCTTCCATGGTATCACGAGCAGCTTCACGTGCTCGTTCACTACCTTCTTGAATGATGGATTTCACCAAATCTGGATTGGACTCATATTGTTTTGCACGCTCTTGAATGGGTGCAACTTCAGCTTTTATCGCATCAATCACAGGACCTTTGCAATCCAAGCAACCAATACCCGCATTGCGACAACCTTTTTGTACCCACTCTTTTACATCATCATCACTATAGACTTCATGTAACTGCCAGACTGGACAGTTTTCTGGGTTACCTGGATCGTCACGGCGTACACGGGCAGGATCGGTACGCATGGTACGAATCTTACGTTCGATCTCAGATTCTTCTTCACGCAAGCTAATGGTATTACCATAAGACTTGGACATTTTTTGTCCATCTAGGCCTGGCATTTTAGACTCTGGTGTTAACAAGGCTTGAGGCTCAGGCAAAATCACCTTACCGCCGCCTTCTAAGTAACCCATTAAACGCTCTTTATCACCTAGAGTGATATTTTGCTGTTCTTTAAGTAGCGCTTGCGCGGTTGCCAGTGCTTCGCCGTCACCTTCTTCGGTGTAACGCTTACGCAAAGTGCTGTACAGCTTAGCGGCTTTTTTGCCCATTTTTTTGATGGCCGCTTCGGCGTTTTCTTCAAAACCTGGTTCACGACCAAACACATAATTAAAACGACGAGCTACTTCACGGGTAATTTCCACGTGAGCCACTTGGTCGGCACCCACAGGCACCATCCCCGCGCGATACAACAAGATATCGGCACTTTGTAGTAATGGATAACCTAAGAAACCATACGTGGCCAGATCTTTCTCTTTTAGCTTTTCTTGCTGATCTTTATAGGTGGGCACACGCTCTAACCAACCTAGAGGCGTAATCATAGAGAGCAGCAAGTGCAGCTCGGCATGCTCTGGTACTTTGCTTTGTAGGAATAATGTGGCGCTACCTGGGTTAACCCCAGCTGCCAGCCAATCGATCACCATATCCCACACACTGCGCTCCATAATGCTTGGATCATCATAGTGTGTGGTCAGGGCGTGCCAGTCAGCCACAAAAAAGAAACACTCGTATTCGTGTTGCAACTTAACCCAGTTTTTAAGCACACCGTGATAGTGGCCTAGGTGTAATTTCCCCGTGGGTCGCATGCCAGAAAGCACACGTTGCTGAGAGTCAACAGAACTCAAAGCCTTCTCCTAATACAGCAAACTAAAACACGGCAGTTTACCGGTGACGAAGGCTAAAAACTACTGATTCGCATCAAAAAAGCCAACCCTGACCTTTTCGGCTCTGTATCCAAGATAAATTGACTAATATTTAGTCCAACTCGTCCATTTGCCCCACCCCTTGACGAGTGATGGCATAGGTATCCCCTGTCATATCCACGACTGTCGTGGCTTCAATACCGCAGTAGCCCCCGTCTATGACTAAATCCACCGCATGCTCTAGCATTTGTCGGATTTCATAAGGGTCAGATAGCGGCATATCATCACCAGGCATAATCAATGAGGTGGTCATAATAGGCTCACCTAATTCTGCCAAAAGGTCCTGAATAATTGGATTCGCGGGGACTCGAATGCCAATCGTACGACGCTTAGGATGCATTAAGCGACGAGGCACTTCTCGTGTGCCGTCCAAAATAAAGGTAAAGGCCCCTGGTGTGTGGGCCTTTAACAGGCGATAAGCTGTATTATCCACTTTGGCATAGGTACCAATTTCAGCCAAATCTCGGCACATAAGCGTAAAGTTATGCTTATCACTCAGCTGGCGAATTTGCTTAACCCGCTCTAAGGCTCGTTTATCTTCAAGGTGACAGGCTAATGCATAGGCGCAATCGGTTGGAATAATCGCTAAGCCACCAGAACGTAATATTTCAGCGGCTTGTTTGATTAGACGATTCTGAGGGTTATCTGGATGAATTTGAAAGAATTGGCTCATGGTGCATCCTTGACTGACAAGCTTAAGTCTAGCTCATTTCGGGCATGACGTGTGTAATCTATACGGCTTGCCAATGGCTCCACACTGGCGTCACGGATTTAGGCATAGGGACAAATTTGCCCAGCTCCGACCACGGCCTCGGCCCATGAAAGTCGCTCCCCTGACTGCCTAGTAAGTCGTATTCATCACACAACTGCGCCATACGCTGACTAAAGCTGGATTCCATACCTCCTGTTGTCACTTCCAGCCCATTGCCACCCGCTGCTACAAAGGCGTTGAGTAGCAACTTCAACTTGGTCACGGTCAACTTGTACTTATCAGGATGCGCCACTACCGCTACACCGCCGCTTTCTCTAATCCAGCTCACCACCTCAGACATTTCAGGCCATAGGGTTTTGACGTCCCCCGCTTTTCCGGCACCTAGATACTTTTTAAAGGCTTGAGCCATATTATTTACTTTACCCAATTGTATGAGGGCCTCTGCAAAGTGGGGGCGACCAATCTGAGCGCCATTAGCAATCTCAACGGCTTTTTCCCATATACCCTCAACACCCTGTTTTTCCAATTTCATGGCAATAGTCTTAGCGCGCTCGTATCGACATGCTTCTTGGCGAGCGACTGCGGCTTGCATCACTGGATGCTGTTCATCGAACCCCAGCCCAACAATATGAATCCCCATGCCATTCCAGACACTGGAAAACTCAATACCAGATACAATCTGCATGTCGTACTTTCTCGCCTGATCACGAGCCTCTTCAATGCCATCCAGTGTGTCATGGTCAGTGAGCGCTAGCATGGTGACGCCCTGTTCGGCAGCACGATCCACCAAGTCAGAAGGACTTAACTGGCCGTCGCTGCGTAAACTATGGCAATGTAAATCTGCTAACATCTTCTGACCTTTACTTAAGTTAGTGCTCGACAATGATGTCTTCTAATCCCAGTCCCGTAAGCTTTTTGATACTGCGAAACAAATAGAATAATGCCGCCATCATCACAATAGTGGCTGGAATCGAAATAACAGGAAAGCTAAGCGCCGTCATCTTACCTAGCTCTTCATTGAAAGCCGCTGTACCGGCTGGACTGACAATAATCCACTTAGCCAACACATAGTTCAAAAACGAAGATAAAAAGAAAGAACCCGCCACCAGCCATGACGCCACTTTTAGGCTGGATTCAAAGTTTTCCTCATTTTTATTTTGAGCAAGCGCATCGGCAATGCGATCCACACGTAGAATTTTGTCGTTATACAAAAAGGTTTTAACCAGCGGAAAGCGGGTTTTAAGAGAAAACACCGTCACCAAGCCTAATATCCCAGGAATGGCCGCCTCTTTAATTGCGATATATTCAGGGTCCAATTCCAGCAAGCTAATGCCACCGGTTAATAGAATGCTAAACACCCCAAGAGCAGAGAAGATATTGACCTTCTTTGCGCGTTTAAAATCATGCAGACCATAAAGAATAGGAAACGCCAGCGCCACAATGATGGCTAATTTAATACCATGGGCCTGATAAAAAAGCGCCCATTGCCACCCAGTCTGTGCATCCAAACCCTGCAACTGCGCCAATAACCAAGGACTTTCGCTGCCTTTCATCAAAATAAGAGTGGGAATGACAATATTCAGCAATAAATTCGCAAACATGCTTTCTTTTTTAGGGGAGGACGACTGACTCATAAACGACTACTTATTGAACGGAATTTCCCTATTTTAAGGGATCGCCCCCTGATGTCGAGACAGAATTAAGCAGTTGTTGGTTATTGCCTTTAATCGCGGTAGGATTATGGGCAAATTTCACAGTGATAATAATAAGCACCATGTTATACGCCATTATCTCCCAAGACGTAGAAAATAGCCTAGAAAAGCGCCTTTCAGCTCGCCCTGCTCACTTAGAACGTCTACAGTTGCTACAACAACAAGGCCGTTTAATTTTGGCAGGACCTCATCCTGCTATCGACAGCGAAGATCCAGGCCAAGAAGGTTTTAGCGGCAGCTTAGTAGTGGCTGAATTTGATAGCCTCGCGGCAGCTCAGGCTTGGGCCGATGCAGATCCATACATTGCTGCTGGCGTTTATAAACAAGTAACCGTGAAACCGTTCAAGAAAGTATTGCCTTAAGTGAGTAAACTGCTCATTTTGATTGAATAAATAAGAAACAAGATAGGAAGCACAACGTGAAACGCATTACACTTTTGATTCTCACCTTATTAGTGATTTATCCAGCGGTTGCTGAAAAGCGCTACATCAGCGATGAATTATGGATCAACCTTCGCAGCGGCCCTGGCAATGATTACAAAATCCTTAAGATTTTGAAAAGTGGCACACACTTGCAATTCATTGAAGAAGATGAAGAAGCCAAGTTCACTAAAGTAATTACTGATAAAGGCCTTGAAGGCTGGGTGCCAACTCGCTTTTTGCAAGAAGAGCCGATCTCTTTTGAGAAACTCATCCTTACCCAACGTGAATTAGAAAAAACCAAAACGGATTTTGCTGACTTGCAAAGAAAGTACAATGAAACCAAGAAAGAACTTGCAGAAGCCAAGCGTAATGCTGGCAGCTTAAGTAAAGATAAGTCCGAACAAGAAAAAGAGCTTGAGTACATCAAAAAAGTAAGTGCCAATGCGATTAATCTTGATAAGAAAAATCAAGAACTATTAGAGCAAAGCGAAGAGCTTAAAATCATTGTTGATACACTTCGCGCTGACAATGAACGCTTACAGAACAACAAAGACCTTAACTACATTCTTGTAGGTGGTGGTTTGATTTTCTTAGGTTTGTTCCTTGGCTGGTTACTTCCGAAAATCTCTGGTCGTCGTAGCGACAACTGGGCATAATTTTTTATTGCATAAGCCAGCGCCTAAATTCTAAATTTAGCGCTGGTTTTTTTATTGTATTTAACTTAGTTACTGGAACCCATATGCAACGTTTTTTAATTAGCATGATGATCATGCTTGGTCTAATAAGCACTTCTTTTGCCGCCGATGAAATGACTGGCATCACTGCAGATATTGCAAAGCCTTATGCCACATTAATTACCAATCAAGGTGACATCACACTTGAACTACTACCAGAAAAAGCGCCAATCACTGTGGCCAACTTCTTGAACTATGCGAACCAAGGGTATTACAACGGAGTGATTTTTCATCGAGTTATCAAAGATTTCATGATTCAAACCGGTGGCTTCACAGAACAAATGGTGCAAAAAGCCACACAAGAACCCATTAAAAACGAAGCGGATAACGGCTTATTCAATAATCGTAGCTCTGTTGCCATGGCTCGCACTGCAGTAGTAGACAGTGCCACTAGCCAATTCTTTATCAACGTAAAAAATAACTACTTCTTAAATAATGGTTATCGCGATTTCGGCTACGCTGTATTTGCTAATGTGGTATCCGGTATGGAAGTCGTTGATGCCATCAGCCAGGTTGCAACCACTCGTAAACAAGGTATGGGCGATGTACCGGTCGAGCCAATCATCATCAAAGAAGTCAAAATTAGCTACAACAAGCCGTAAAGCGCCAACGGTATGACAACCGTAGCCAGTAAGGTAGAAATCAACACCATGCTAGCTACGGTATCTACTTCCCTTCCTGATTTAAGCGCAAACAAATAATTAAACACCGCAATTGGCATCAAACTTTGTAAAATAACCACCTGCCTGGCCACGCCGTTTAAATCTAGCGCCCAAATCACAATAACAGCAACCACCCCACCCAAAACGAAACGCAGGATTGCGTACAACAAACCCAATCCCCATTGCTTCACCTGAATATTGGCAAGCGACACGCCTAGTGTAATTAACATTAACGGTATGGTGAGCTGGCCAATCAAGGTCACACTATTATTAATCCAATGTGGTAATGAGTAATCCGTAACCACAAGAAATGTTGCAATGGCGATACTGAATAAAATTGGATTTTTGAAGAAGTGCCCCCACGATATCCGCTCGCCACTGGCCAAAGCTGTACCCAGACTAAAATGAGCGATAGAAATCACCATAAAGTAGGCAACTGCAAGTGCCAATCCTTCTTGCCCAAACGCAAACAAACATAACGGCAAACCCATATTTCCCACATTGGCAAATGTGAGACTCACACTGAACAAACGAACATCATGGCCTAAAGTTTTTATGACGAAAAAAGAAAATCCCAAAAGCAAAGCCAACGCCATGACACTAGCCAAAGCCATTTGTGATAAAGCAGCAATAGATAAGTCAACCTGACTAATACTGCTGACTACCAAGCACGGCGCCGCAATATTAAATACAAGTTTAGAAACAAACTCGCTAGGGTAAGACTGGCCTGAGCGCACCCATGTATAACCAATAACGGCACACACAAATACTGGAGCAATAATACCTAAGATCTCAAACAGCATGCTGATTCTCTGTTAAAATAAGTGCAACGCGCATTATGAAAGCCTTATATGATAAAACAAGCTCAAATCCAGTGGCAAAATGGCTCACCGGTTTCCACACAATTTGATGATGTTTATTTTTCCAAAGCAAGCGGAATTGATGAAACTCGCTACGTTTTTCTTGAGCACAATCAATTACCTCAACGCTGGGTTGATCATCCGGCCGCTCAATTTACCATTGCAGAGACGGGCTTTGGTACAGGCTTAAATTTTTTATGCGCATGGGAAAGCTGGCTAAAGCACAGTCAAGCAGGACAAACCCTAAACTTTGTAAGCGTAGAAAAATTTCCTCTGGATAAAACCAGTTTACAACTCGCATTAGATCAATGGCCAAAACTCAAAACATTAAGTGATGCCCTAGTGAGTGTCTACCCCTCATTGGTGGCAGGCTGGCATTGCATACCATTACCTATAATTAATGAATCCTCAGGTCAGGTTATCCTACATTTATATTTAGGCGATATTCATGAATGGCTGGATGAATATCAAGGCAAAGTCGATGCTTGGTTCTTAGATGGGTTTGCGCCTGCTAAAAACCCAGAAATGTGGAGCCCTCATCTCTTTGAATCCATGGGTAAACTAAGCACAAGCAATACAACCGTAGCCACTTTTACGGCTGCCGGTTTAGTGAGACGCGGTTTACAAGGAGTTGGCTTTGCCACCCAAAAAGTAAAAGGTTTTGGGCGAAAACGTGAAATGCTCTGCGCTGAATACCAGCAAATTCAAGGTCCGTGTCAACCACAATGGTTAAGTGGTAACCCTTGGTTTTTACCACCTAATTTTAATTCTAAGCAACGTCATGCGGTGATTATTGGTGCAGGCATAGCAGGTTGTTCAACGGCTTATGCTCTTGCAAAACGGGGGTGGAAAGTCACCTTGATGGATAAACATCAAACGTTTGCAAATGGTGCATCGGGTAATGCGCAAGGAGTGCTTTACGCCAAGCTGGCCAGTAAAATGAATCCACAAAGTGAATTTTATTTATCCGGCTACTTATTCAGCTTACACCAATTAAAACAAAACCTAGGCGACAACCATAACTGGCAAAACTGCGGCGTACTGCAACTGGCATTTAATGAAAAAGAACACGCACGACAACAAATGTTCATCCAGAAATCTGACTTAAGCGCTGTGGTCAGTTGGGTAAATGCCGCTGAGGCAACGCAATTAGCCGGCATACCCATTTGGCAAGGTGGTTTGTACTTTCATGATGGCGCTTGGGTTTATCCCAGTGCTTGGTGTGAAGCCTTGATACAGCACCCAAACATCACCTTTTTAAATGAAACACGCCTTGAGCAACTATCTCAAGATTCAACACAACAATGGCACTTAGAGTTAACGTCAAAAAACGGCGCTACATCTACAATTCATTCTGAAGCCGTTATCATGTGTAATGCTCATGAAGCCAAAGCATTCAAAGAATTTCATTTTCTGCCGACGCAACCCATTGCAGGTCAAGTCTCACAAGTAGACAGCTCAGCCTTAGCATTAAAAACGGTTTTATGTGGCGACAGCTATGTAACTCCAATGCATAACGGCAAACTAAATTTTGGTGCCAGTTACCGCTTAAAGTCAGACGACACTCAAGTAACACGCGAAGACAATCAATTTAATTTAGATAAACTTGCAGATAATTTTCCTAGTGTATTTGGGCAGCTTTCATTATCAGAAAATATCCATGGTCGCGCTTCAGTACGATGCAGTACACCCGATTACGTACCTGTCGTAGGAGCTGTTTGCGATACTGAGTTGTTTAAGCAACGCTTTGCAAATCTAAAGAAGAACAAAAATTGGCGATTTAATGAAGCCGCTCCATTCTTAACAGGCTTATACGTGAATCTTGGACATGGCTCGCGAGGACTTAGCTCAGCGCCGTTGTGTGCCGAGCTTGTTGCAGCACAACTGAATAATGAACCTTGGCCCATGTGCAAACGACACGCAGACATGCTGAGCCCGAATCGATTTTTGGTCAATCAAGTCATTAAAGGCGAGTGACTATTGGTCGTTCGCTGCCTGATCGCGAGGCTGACGAATGGGCAAAACCAAATTTTTAGCGCACATTGGATTATGGCGAATAGCGATCATCACTTCAGAGATCTGCTCACATTGTGCACGTGTGGCAGCCAGTTGTAGCTGTAAATCATCGGCACAAGAGAACAAATCCTTGATCACCTTACGAAACCGATATGCATGTAGTTGGGTCATGCTTGCCTCCTTTGCGGCTTACCTTTCAGGTTAGCCCTGAAAACCTAAGCTGCGCCAGCAAACATAACGAAATAGGCTAACTAAGTTGGTCTTTATGCAAAATACCAACAGATTGAGAATCGTGATCAAACACGATAACGGCTTCTCCGCTCTCAATCTGGGCTCGAACCTGCTGGATTTTTTGCTCGAAAGAGTACTCTTCTAGACCGTAATCTGTGCCTTCACGATTAATAAAGGTTTCGATCACCCCTTGTAGGGCCTCAGCGCTAAGCTGGGTATAAGGAATAGGGGTATATTGATAGTCTTGGCTCACGAATCACCTAAATTGAGTTACTTCATGAACGCGGCTTCGCGTTCCCACTCACATTTCACTCGAATATCGCCACTATTAGGCACATGACAACCACGGCTTGTGGGCTCCCAATGAAAGGTATGCTTGCCACTTAGCTCTGTCTCTAAATGCACGGTTGCACTCACCCAGTACATCTTACTCAGAAGCTCTTCGAACTTTTGCATCCAGCGCTCCCATTCATATTCAACCGCCCTGTAAGACGCTCCAAAATGAATAAGCTGAGTGTGATAAGCACCACTGAATACATCGAAACCAGGCAAGGTGAACATATCACCACACAAAAATGGCGAATTCACATCAAAGGTTTGGGGTAAATCCAATAACGCACCGCTGTTAACCATACGACGACGCTCACCATCCATTTCAGGCGAGGTGGGCACATCCTTAATGATGCCGTATACGATTGATTCTTGATCCACTACAGACCTTTCCCTTAACTAATCACTTCGGTATTAAATACCAAATTACTCAACAAATCGACTGCTGCTATTTAACCAAACACTGAGCGCCAAAAGCGTGATTCATCTAACTCTTTCTGACAATTTTGCAGTTGTGTTCGGTACATATCACTGCGTTTTTTTACTTTATTGGCAACCTTCAGTAACCAAGGCTTATTGCGATAAGTACCTCGCTCAAATCCCCCCTGCCCTTCGTGATACGCTAAATACAAGCTGTAAGCATCATGGGGATTCACTTTATTTCGAATCAAGGTCTTATGGTTGTACCAGCCAATAAAGTCCACCGCATCTTCAAAATCATCGCGATCGGCACCCCAGTTCTCGGTCTGCTTTTGATATTCATACCAGGTGCCATCCAGTGCTTGGGCATAGCCATAAGCGCTAGAGGCACGGCCAGTTGGAATGATCCATAAAAACCATTGCCAAGGCGGGCGCGCATCATCAATGAATTTGGACTCCTGATGAATAAACGCCATGGTCACATGATGGGGAATACGCCAACGCTCATACACGTCATCAGCAGCTAGATACCAATCGTAATATTCATCATAAATTGAGCAAACATTATCGATATTCTGAGGTGGTGCCGTGGTACACGATGTTAACAACACAACACAACAAACTAGAAAAAACCTAACCAGCATGTTCAATCCCATGCTCACTCAGCAACGCTAAAAATGCATCTTCATCTAAGATTGTGATATTCAAATCTTGTGCCTTTGTGAGCTTGGAGCCCGCTTTTTCACCCGCCACCAAGCCAGATGTTTTCGCGCTCACACTGCCCGCGACTTTTGCACCTAAACGTTGTAAATATTCTTTTGCTTGATCACGCCCCATGCTGGCTAACGTACCCGTTACCACATAAGTTTGACCCACTAACGGCAATTCACTGCTGTCTTTTTTCTCAATTGCTGGCCAAGTGATACCTATATTCAATAAGCCATCAATAATTTTTTGGTTATGAGGCTCCGCAAAGAAGCTAAGAATGTGCTTAGCTACAATTGGCCCAACGTCATCCACTTCTAACAATGCCTCAAGATCAGCTTTTACTAAGGCACGTAAATCTAAAAAGTGATTCACTAAATTTTGTGCCGTGGCCACACCGACTTCACGAATGCCCAGAGCGTATAAAAATTTGGCAAGCGTGGTTTGTTTACTGACTTCAATAGCCTCTAATAAATTCTGCGCTGACTTTTCCGCCATACGCTCAAGATTGGCTACATCCGCTAACTTCAATGAATACAAATCTAAAAACGATTCGATTAAACCTTCATCGACAAGTTGTTCCACTAATTTGTCACCTAGGCCATCTATATCCATGGCTTTGCGTGATGCAAAATGTTTTATAGCTTCCTTACGTTGCGCAGCACACACTAAACCGCCGCTGCAACGAGACACTGCCTCACCTTCTATGCGCTCAACATGAGATTCACACACTGGACAGGATTTAGGAAAAACAATCGACTTCGCATCTTGAGGCCGCTTTTCCTGAACAACACTCACAATTTGTGGGATAACATCCCCAGCTCGGCGAATAATCACGGTATCACCAATGCACACATCTAAACGCTGGATTTCATCCATGTTATGCAAAGTAGCATTAGATACCGTCACCCCCCCTACAAAAACTGGCTCTAAACGTGCAACAGGTGTAATGGCTCCAGTACGACCCACTTGAAATTCCACATCTTTGAGTAACGTCATTTCTTCTTGGGCAGGAAATTTATGCGCTATTGCCCAACGTGGTGCTCGTGACACGAAGCCCAATTGTTGCTGAAAATTAATATCATCAACCTTGAATACTATCCCATCAATCTCATAGGCCAAATCGTTACGCTTTTGAGCAAGGTTGTCATAATATTCAAGACACCCTTCTATGCCATTCACCACTTTCATTTCAGGGTTAATCTTAAAACCCCATCTTGAAAATAAATTTAAAATCGCACTATGAGTGTTTGGCAGATCGGCACCATCTACGCGCCCTAAACTGTAACAACAAAATTCTAACGGGCGAGAAGCGGTAATCTTAGGATCTAACTGACGTAAGCTGCCAGCGGCTGCATTGCGCGGATTCACAAATAATTTTTCATCATTAGCTCGCGCTTTTTCATTAAATGCTTCAAAGCCTTTTTTAGGCATATACACTTCACCGCGAACTTCTAGCACAGGTGGAAAATCATTTCCCAATAGCTTTAAAGGAATACTCGGTACAGTTCGAATATTTTGTGTGATGTTTTCACCTACAGCACCATCACCACGCGTAGCAGCGCGAACTAACACTCCATTTTCGTACAATAAACTGACCGCAATACCATCTAATTTAGGCTCGCAAGCGTAGGTAATTGCATCGGTTTGTTTCAAACGATCTAGAATTCTGCGATTAAAATCACGCATATCCTGTTCATTAAATGCGTTATCCAAACTCAACATTGCAACTTCATGAGTTACCTGATCAAAATGAGATAACGGTGCCGCGCCAACTCGCTGAGTAGGCGAATCAGGTGTTAATAGTTGAGGATACTGAGTTTCTAGTTCTTTTAAGCGATGAAAAAGACGATCGTATTGTGCATCGGGAAGTTGAGGGTCATCCAACACGTAATACTGATAATTGGCTTGATTCAATTGCGTGTGTAAATCGTTTACCTCAGCCACCACAGCTGGATTCAATTCACCGGCAGATGACGAACCGGATTCTGGCTCGTCAAATAATGAAGGTTGATCAGACATAATGATGGTCTCGCTAAACTACTTTTTCTGCGATAAATGCTTGCGAGTAAACTCGCGAATACGCTGGCGATAATGCTCTAAGGTTTGCGGTGTCAAATCACTGTGAGTGTCATCATGCAAAGAGGCATTAAAGTTTCGAGAAAACACCAATGCCACTTCGGCCATGGCATCAAACGCTTCCATAGGCTTTTCTGGACCCGGCAAACTCATGAACAAACTGATTCCAGGCGTTTCCAATTCATCTATCGTATGAATATCAAAGGTGCCAGGTTCAATGGCATTCACCACGCTAAACTGAATTTTGCCTTGTGCATTGGCTTTTTCAAAACGGTGGAAAATATTCATTTCACCGTGGCGCATATCACAAACATTAAATACATGATGTAAATCACGCCCCATTAAGCGCTGCCCATCTTGTTTCAAAATATTAATGACAAATATTTCTTGTGCCGCTTCACGCTCAGATAGTTTTTCGCCGACAGGCATGGCTTGAACATCTTCAATGTATTCCATTAAAGGGTCGTGCTTCATACTTTGAATTTCAGGCTCATCCAACTCAGCATAAACCGGTTCATCTTCTAAGGTTTGCTGAATAAATTCCGGCAACACTAATTCATGTTGTTTAGGTGGATTAGGGTCGACCTTTTGACCTAATTCAACAGGCTCCATTAATACAGGGACCGGTTCTTTATCATCAATGGCGATTTCTTCAATAGTCGCCTGCTCTTCTGCTTCAGGCTTAGCCTTTTGATTCGCTTCTGCTCGAGCTTGTGCCAACTGGGCCGCTAACTCTTCTTTACTGGCACGCTGTGATTTCTTAGTAACGGTAGCGTCATGTTGAGACTTAACTTCTGCATGAGACAACACGGCCTGAGCCAATACATCCTGATCATCTTTAACAAACGTAGACTGAGCCGAACGCTTACTGCTCACAATATGATCTTGCTCGGTAGCAACAATCACATCGTCATAATCAATGCTGTCATCCTGTGCACTAAAATGTTCAAGATCATCCTGCTCAACAGTCAACTCTGGAGCAACTTGCGCCTGTGATGCAGTTTGAATATCTGCTTCTACTTCAACACCACTGGTATCATCGAATGACTCATCATCTTCTAACACTGTAAATACAGGACTTAATGCTGAGTCATCCTGAGTGACTGTTTGCTCTGCTTTTTCAGCCTCTTTTATTAGCACAGGCTCTTCACTATCGGCTAGAGCTTGTTGTAATAACTCATCTTTGATTTCAAGATCATCAAACGCAGGCAAGTCATCATTAGACAATGCATCTAAATCATCATAACCCTCTAATGTTTGGTCTAACTGGTTTGCACGAGCCGCACGCACCTTTTTAACGCCATCCCAAATAATAAAACCGATGACGATTAAACCAACCACTAGGATAAAACTGTGTAAACTGATATCCATGTGTCTAATTTCTGTTCATTGTGTATTTGTAATTTTAGTGTTCGGTCAGTTCAACCGCTTCTTCCATGTTCACCGAAACAATTCGCGATACGCCCGGCTCATGCATGGTCACACCCATTAGTTGTTTCGCCATTTCCATGGCAATCTTATTATGAGAAATATATATAAATTGTACTTGCTCACTCATGGCTTCTACCAAGCGCGCATAACGACCCACGTTGGCATCATCCAACGGCGCGTCCACCTCATCCAACATACAGAAAGGTGCCGGTTTCAGACGGAATATCGAGAATACCAACGCAATCGCGGTTAACGCTTTCTCACCACCTGACAACAAGTGAATCGTACTGTTTTTCTTTCCTGGTGGTCGCGCCATAATCGCGACACCTGTATCCAGTAAATCGTCACCTGTAAGCTCTAAATACGCATGGCCACCACCGAATACTTTCGGGAACAATTCTTTTAAGCCCGCATTCACTTTATCGAAGGTTTCTTTAAAGCGCGTACGTGTTTCTTTATCAATTTTACGAATCGCATTTTCTAGGGTTTCTAACGCTTTCTCTAGATCTGCATTTTGCTTATCTAGATATTCCTTACGCTCGGACTGAGTTTTATATTCTTCAATCGCTGCAAGGTTAATGGCTCCTAAACGAGTAATGCGTTGTTGTATTTGTTCCAGCTGCAATTGACACGCTTCAATGCTGGCGTCATCAGACAACTGCTCAAGAATGTCTTTTAATTCCACTTCAAATTCAGCTAATTGCTCTTCAATACCACCACGACGTGTATGAATCGTTTGATATTGCATGCGACTTTGCTCTAACTGAGAGCGCACGCCTTGAGCTTGTTGCTCTAACTGTTGACGTTTTTGTTCAACTTCACGAATTTCATTTTCAATCAATTCTTTCTTGCTACGAGACGCCTTCATGAGTTCTTCAACGTCTAAACGCTGTTGCATCATTTCTTCGTATTGCGCCTTTAATTCTTCAACTGGGCTATCGCCCTGATCTTGTTGTTGCAGCAATTGTTGCTCACGTTCTAACAATTTTTGTTTGTCTTGTTCGTGGCGACTAATGGCATCCATCAAGCTTTGACGCTGATGTTGCAATGTCTGAACTTTTAGTTGTTGCTGATGGGCGTGATCTTTTTGATGACGCGCTTGTTGACGAATTTGATCTAGATGCTCACGACACGCATCGCGACGCTCAAGCAGTTGCTCGCGCTCTTGAGTATAGTGTTCCATATCTTGCAAAGCAGTTTGCCACTGCAAGCGAGCTTCTTCTAGATGCTCTTGCTCAAGTTCTTTCGCTTCTTTTTGCTCGGAGATTTCACCTAACAATTGATTGCGACGACCCACTTGTTGTTCAAGGCGTACTTTTTCCGCATGAATCGTAGATTTATGGTCGCTTAGTTGTTGAGCCGCATGATTCACTTCACGCTGGGCATTATCGCGTTGTTGCTCAAGTGTATTAATTCGCAAAGAAGTAGATTCTAGATCGGCATCTAACTCTTCTACCAAGGCATCCAAGTCATCTTCTTTAATGGCTAATTCTTCAAGTTCTTGCTTACGCGCCAAGACACCAGATTGATCATCGCCAGAGCGCTTAATGCGAATCCAGTTAGCGCCCAGCCAAATACCTTCAGGCGTAATCACGGTTTGATTGCCTTGTAACTGACTGCGTTTGGCTAACGCATCAGCCAAATCATTCGCGCATAAAACATCGTTTAACCAAGGTACATTGGCACCTGTTACCTTTTGCCCCAAGCTATTGGCTTGCGCAGTGGCACTACCGGCATTTTCAACCAAAGTCATTTGTCCTTGGTTAAGCTGCAATAATCGCTCGGCGTATTGGTCAATTGACGGCACTACAACCGCTTGCAGTTGTTCCGCCAATACCGTTTCAACCGCTTGCTCCCAGCCGGACTCCACATTCAAACTATCTGCTAAGCGCTGGTTGTTATGCAATTGCTGGCTTTGCAACCATCGACCCGATTCACCATCGGTTCCAAGTGCGGCTTGTTGCAACGCTTCCAATGAAGCTTTGCGTCCCATGACAGATTGTAATTGACTGCGAGATTCATTTAACTGTTGAGAAAGTTGTTGCTGCTTTTCACGAGCATCTTCAACTTGTTGTTGATATTGCGCGGCATCTTGCTGTTGTTGTTCAAACTGCAATTCTTTCTCACCCAATTGCTCATCTAACATGGCCAATTGTTCTTCGGCTTCTTCGCCAATTTGCAATGACTCTAGCTCACGCTGTAGGCGTTCAATGCGCTGTTGAATACGGGTGATATTTTGTTCGAAGTTTTGGATCTGGGTTTTACTGACTTCAGCAATACGCTGAGGTTCGGCACTTTTCTCATTGAAACCGTCCCAAGCTTGTTGCCAGTTTTGCATGGCTTCTTCCGCTTGCATCAGTGATTCTTGACTGCTCTCTTCTTGAGCCATCATTAATTCACTTTCCGGCTCTAGCTCCATTAATTGCTCATCTAATGCTTCTAATGCCAAAGCATCTTCTTCTTCCTGTTGAGCGATTAAGGTTTTGGAATCGGTAATTTCTTGCAAGTCACTGTTTAACTGCAAAGAGCGCTGAGATTGAAACTGAATACTTTGCTCTAAGCGACCAAGGTTGCCGCCCAGTTCATAAAATTGCGCTTGGATTTTTTCAAAGTCATCCGTCAGATCCACCAGTAGGATGCGCTTTTCTTCCACATCACTCTCGTCCTGCACCTGAACGGTTAATACTTGCTCAAGTGCTAGCTCTTGCTCGGCAATAACCTGATTAATTTGAGTTAACTCAGCGTCCATATTACGCCAGCGCATGGCGAATAACTGTGCTCGGGTGTGACGCTCATCTTCTTTGTAGTTTTTGTATTTCTCAGCCGCTTCAGCTTGACGCTGCAAACGAGAAATTTGGCGTTCTAATTCTTCACGAATATCACTTAAGCGCTCGAGGTTTTCCGTGGTGCGGCGAATACGGTTTTCCGTTTCTCGGCGACGTTCTTTGTACTTAGAAATACCGGCCGCTTCTTCAATATAGACACGTAATTCTTCGGGCTTGGATTCAATGAGCTTGGAAATCATGCCCTGTTCGATAATGGCATAGCTGCGCGGCCCTAAACCTGTACCTAAGAATAAATCGGTTACGTCACGGCGACGACACTTTGTGCCATTAAGATAATAGATAGACTGACCATCACGGGTCACTTTACGTTTTAGAGATATTTCACTGTATTGCGCGTATTCACCTTGCAGCTTTCCTTCGCTGTTATCAAATACCAGCTCAATGCTGGCCTGACCAACCGGCTTACGACCGGTAGAGCCGTTAAAGATAACGTCAGTCATGGCGTCGCCACGCAGATTCTTCGCGCTACTTTCACCCATTACCCAGCGCACGGCGTCTATGGTGTTAGATTTACCACAGCCGTTGGGGCCAACGATACAGGTTAAGTTAGTTGGAAATGGAATTTTGGTTGGGTCCACGAAGGATTTAAACCCAGCTAGCTTAATGGACTTAAGTCGCACACTGCGCCCCTTTTTATTATTAGTGCTCTAGGGCATCCATCATGATGCTTAGCAAATGATCGCCATAATCTTTTAAGGCGGACTCTACTTTAGGAATATCGCGCTTCACCACGCCTTCTAGCAATTGTGCAAAGAAGGTCATGCTGTAACTTAGCGCATTATTATCAACGGTTAAAGCCATATGATAGGCTCGATGAATCGCAGGTTGTAAATCTTCTAAGATGCCCTCTAGATATGGGTTTTCGGCCAGTGGATAGGCCATACGCATCAAGTCAAAGCCTGCCTTCACCACACGCTCAGGTGCTTCTGGATCTGAAGAGCTATTGGCAATAGCACGCATCTTTTGTAATTGTTCAATCAGAGGGTCTAATTGGCCTGGCTTCCATGTATTCGCAACTTTCGTGGCGAGGACTACCAATAGAATAATGTAAGTTTCGTATAAGGCTTGAACATTCGTCTTGTTCATTTCTGCCACCATAGCACCACGGCGCGGCAGAATATCGATGAGGTGACGACCTTCAAGTATCAATAGCGCTTCACGCACAGAACCACGACTTACTTCTAAGTCAGTGGCGACTTTTAACTCTTGGATACGTTCTTTAGACTTTAATTTACCAGTGATGATTTGATCACCAATATGCTGGGCAATTTGTTCAGATAAACTTTCCGGTGCTTTAAAGCTCATGTGGCCCAAAATCCTGTACAAAATACAAACAGTTTTATCCTGATCCGCAGGATCAAAGGGCCTAGTGTACCACATCACACGTAATTGACTACGGCTTAACGTCCCACTTTTAGGGCTCGTCCGTGCCGCACATAGAGATATAAAAAAGCCCACAATCTGAACAAAAAACAGACAGCGGGCTGAGTCTTTTACTGCTCTGCATGAATGTCAGTTAGTTTATTTGCACCTCAATTCGCTTGGGCTTCTCCTCCTCAGATTTCGGGATATCAATATCCAAAATTCCATCCTGGAAATTAGCCGATACCTGTTGTGCATCCACATTTTCCGGCAAAGTGAAATTACGCACAAAGGATCCGTAAGAACGCTCTACCCGATGCACTTTATTTTTAGTGTCTTCATGTTTGCTCTCTCGCTGACCTGACAAGGTTAGAACATTTTCATGAACACTGATTTTGATATCTTCTTTTTTTACGCCTGCTAATTCGGCATGCAAATGGAACGCTTGCTCACTTTCACTGACGTCCACACTGGGATACCAATCCGCTTGCTTCATTGCCTCGGTATTGGCTTTTGATGCAGTCGGACGATAACGATTCAATACAGCTTCCATTTCTGAAAATGGGTCCCAAGTTGCTAATCTCATGGTGTCTCTCCTTTGGTTTTTCATTTCGCTCACAGAAGATATAAGATTAAAAACCGGGTTTTCAAGTTAGCCAAAACCGTTAAAAGATTGATTATTGATTGCTGTCAACTTTCGAATATTTAGATGAAAGCCAAGCTAAAATTAGCCTGTTTTTTGCTATTAGGGACGCCTGATGAAATTTCAAGTGCCTTTAGCATAATTAAAAAACTCGGCACTAAGCCGAGTTTTTTGCGTTGAAATATCAAGTAGCGCTTAGACGTTTTTGCGCTCATCAATCAGCAGTTGCACCACGCTAGGGTCAGCTAACGTGGATGTATCCCCTAAGCTATCAATTTCATTGGCGGCAATCTTACGTAAAATACGACGCATGATTTTTCCACTGCGAGTTTTTGGCAATCCAGGTGTGATATGAATTATATCTGGCGTGGCAATAGCACCAATATCATTACGAACCCAGGCTTTTAACTCTGCAATCAATTCATCTGACGCTTGTGCGCCCTGATTCAAAATCACATACACATAAATACCTTGGCCTTTGATGTCATGGGGATAGCCTACCACCGCCGCTTCAGCCACTTCGAAATGCGCCACCAAAGAGCTTTCAATTTCTGCTGTACCCATACGATGCCCAGATACATTTAATACGTCATCTACTCGCCCCGTGATCCAGTAGTAACCATCTTCATCGCGGCGCACACCATCACCAGAAAAGTATTTACCAGGAAAGGTTTTAAAGTAGGTATCAATGAAACGTTGATGATCACCGTACACACTGCGCATTTGCCCAGGCCAGCTATCTAACATAACCAAATTACCCTCACACGGACCTTCGAGCACCTTCCCGTCTCCATCAACGATGGCCGCAGACACACCAGGTAATGGTTTGGTGGCAGAACCCGGTTTTAAATCCGTGGCCCCAGGAAGTGGACTGATTAAGATGCCACCGGTTTCGGTTTGCCACCAAGTATCCACAATTGGGCACTGACTATTACCGATTGTCTTGAAATACCACTCCCAAGCTTCTGGGTTAATAGGCTCTCCCACACTTCCAAGCAAGTGCAAGCTCTTACGGCTAGTGCCTTCTATGGCCTTGTCGCCATGGGCCATCAAGGCACGAATAGCCGTGGGGGCCGTATAAAGAATATTAATTTGATGCTTATCGACCACTTGTGCCATGCGATTTACATCTGGGTAATTGGGCACACCTTCAAATAATACTGTGGTGGCGCCGTTGGCAAGTGGTCCATAAATCATATAGGTATGGCCAGTAATCCAGCCAACATCTGCGGTGCACCAGTAGATTTCACCAGCTTTGTAATCGAACACATGCTCATGAGTGTAAGCGGCATAAACCAAGTAGCCGCCAGTGGTGTGCAACACGCCCTTAGGCTTACCCGTACTACCTGATGTATAGAGAATAAACATAGGGTCTTCAGCGTTCATAGGCTCACACGGACACTCATCGGCTACCTGTTTTAGCATTTCCCCATAATCCACATCGCGACCTTCCTGCCAGTGAACATTGGCGGAGGTGCGCTTGATCATAAGAACCTTTTCAACGCATTCTGTACCCGGCTTATTAAGGGCCTCATCCACACTGGCTTTCAATGCAATGCGCTTACCGCCACGAATGCCTTCATCAGCGGTAATAATCCACTTACTCGTACAATCTTCAATGCGACCGGCTAACGCGTCAGCACTGAAACCACCAAAAACCACAGAATGAATTGCGCCGATGCGAGCACACGCTAACATGGCCAGCCCCGCCTCAATCATCATGGGCATGTATAGGGTCACCACGTCGCCTTTTTGCACCCCCATCTCTTTTAAGACGTTGGCAAACTTAGATACTTGCGAGTGTAATTCGCCATAGGTCAATTTGGTGTCTTCGCTGGGATCATCTCCCTCCCAGATGATCGCTACATCATTAGCTTTGTGTGGCAAATGACGATCCACACAGTTATGGCACACATTCAATACACCATCGTAAAACCACTTGATGTGTAAATCGTTAATGTCATAACTTACATCTTTAACTTGGGTGTAGGGTTTGAACCACTCAAGACGCTTGCCTTGCTCTGCCCAAAAAGCTTCGTTATCCGTCATAGAGGCTTGGTAAGCCGCTTGATACTGATCCGACGTCATATGGGTTCGCTGCACCCATTCTTTGCTAACTTTGTGAATTGGGTAATCACTCATGAGATACCTTCTTATTGTTATTTTTTGAGTTTTAATACACTCCATTTAACCGATTATGACTAAGACATTCAACCAATACCGCCAATACAAAAATATGAATTTCGGACGCTGACTTAATTTGCTCCTTAAGGTGACATCTATCACCATAGTGCAAATTCGTCCCCTTGATAGACTGCAAGGCTGATTGCAAAGGGCCCATTATGAAAACACTCATAAATCAAGAAGGACAAGTTCAGTTTGGCGTATTAGAGAACAGTCCAAGCTTAATTAATTATTTGGACTTTGATTTACGCAACAATATGGATAAAGCCATCAATGGTTTGCGTAAAAAAATGCGTTTTAATCAATTTCAGTTCATTGGTTTAAGTGGTGATGACTTTATTTTAGGTGTGGCCATCGTCAACCTTAAGTGGGTCAGTAATTGTTTCATCTATTTGTACCAACCTAGCACCCAAACCTTTAAAGAGTTTTCGTGGTTAAAACCATTCGCTCTATCAACACACACCAATCAAGAACCCAACAATGGGCATTGGTGGTTTAAAAGTGGTCACAACAGAGTGGATATTGAGTGCAACAATCAACAACGGCACTTAAAAATTGATTGCGGCAATGATCTGCACGTGGATGTCACCATCAACGAATCACAACAACCATTGGATGTCTGCTGTCGCGCAGGATACAACGGCTGGGTATACACGCAAAAAAATACGGCGCTACCCGTTAGTGGTCATATACGTTGGCAAGGGCAAGACGTAGCCACCAGTGAGTTATTAGGCAGTGTCGATTGGTCATGTGGATACATGCGCCGCGAAACATTTTGGCACTGGGCCAGTTTAAGCCATAAAACCGAAAGTGGTGACACCATTGGATTCAATCTGGCAGCCGGAGTAAATGAAACCAGCTATACCGAAAACGCACTTTGGATAAATGGAAAGCAAATCAAATTAGATCGTGCTGAGTTTCACTTTAATCGCAAGAATCGTATGCAAGAATGGCAAATTAAAACGAGCGATGGCCACATTGAATTACGCTTTGAACCAGCAGGTGAGCGCAAAGAAAAAATCAATGCCGGTTTTATTGCGTCAAACTTCACCCAGGTGTTTGGGCGCTTTTATGGCAAAATTGTGGATGAGGATGGGCGAGTCATTATGATAAATGGCGCTAACGGGTTTTGTGAGGATCACTTCGCCAAATGGTAGCGCACACTATGGCATTGCCTTTAATAGGCAGTGCCATTAAAAGCTAACCAATTAAATCATCTAAAATAAATGCTGATGCGTCCGGTTTATGCTGTGCAATTTCTTCGCGGGTTAAACCGGCCAGCTCATATGGAAACACCAACCAATCATTGGTTTGATACAAACAATAATCTGGTTTTATGCTTGTTTGATTCATCTTGGGTTTTTCGTACAAAGTAGCGATACGAATATCCGTTGGTAGGTTGCGCTTTAAGTGCTTTTCTAATCGACGCAGTACTGCCGATATATTCTGTCCGGTGCTAAACACATCATCCACGATCAATAAGCCATCATTGGCATTGAGATTTTCGACTAAATATTGCGTGCCGTGCACACGAATGTCTTGCGGGTTATCCACCATGTTTTGATATGCAGGCAAACCTTTATAAGATGTGCGCAACGAAATATGGTCGGTTTTTACTCCCAAAGTTTGTAAACATTCTTGTACATAAATCCCCACAGAACTGCCGCCTCGCCAAAGCCCAACAATAAAGGTTGGCCTAAAACCACTTTCAAAAATTTTCACACCCAGACGAAACGCATCCTGTATTAAGGTTTCTTCATCTAAAAAGCGTTTTTCCATACTTCGCTCCAACGGCTGACAAGAGGCACGAACCTGAGTATCATCAAGAAAATGACTAACTGGTCAAGTTTGTTATTAGGCCATAGGCTAAACTATTAGGCAACCAAGCTCTCTTAGCTCAGTATAGCGAGAGCACCCGGTCCAACAACATAGGAAGGATCATGAGCGAAAAGCAATTTCTAACCGCCCAAGGTTTGTTGAATGACTCCTTTGCATTAGCAGCAAAAATTCTAGAAAGTGGTTTTCGACCAACCTTCATGATCGCAGTGTGGCGCGGCGGTGCACCTATTGGCATCGCTGTTCAAGAATTCTTGGCGTATCACGGTGTCGAAACCGATAACATCGCAATTCGCACGTCTTCCTATGCCGCCGCTATCGATCAACAAGCCAAGCAAGTGAATGTGCATGGGTTAAATTACCTAATGAAAAACATTCAACACCAAGACAGCTTATTAATCGTGGATGATGTTTTTGATACAGGCCGCTCCATTGAAGCCATTATTGATGAGCTTCAGCGCCGCACTCGCTTAAACATGCCCCATGATGTGCGCGTTGCCGTACCCTATTACAAGCCATCCAGAAATCAAACCGACCGTGAGCCGGATTATTTCATTCATGAAACCGAGGCTTGGTTGAAATACCCCCACTCCCTTGAAGGCCTCAGTAATGAAGAAATCGCCAAAGGTCGACCTGAATTATATGACATCATAAAGGACCATCTTCCTAACCAAGCCTAATACAGCTTTTTTGACTCTTCCGTTCGGAGTTATGGGGTTTATTGACTATAGTTAATGAATTCAGGAGTCACGTCTATGCACTACGAAACTGGCTTATTGGTATTGATGTTTATCATCCTTGCTTTGGTAGTCGGTGCGGGCGTTCGCTATGCATTAAAAGGCACGCAAGTGCCTTACACAGTCGCTTTACTCATCATTGGTTTACTGGCCGGTTTAGCTCATAGAGGGGAGTTATTCCACGCAAGCTTACCACTGCTCTCCCACACCATGGATATTGTGGCTGATATTAGCCCGCACTTAATACTCTTTATCTTTTTACCTACATTAATTTTTGAAAGTGCCTTTGCTATGGAAGCGCATTTATTTCGGCGCATGTTCATGCAAATCGCGCTATTGGCAGTACCTGGGTTAATCCTTGCTACCCTACTCACAGCGGGCTTAGTCAAATGGACCTTTCCATGGGATTGGAGCTGGGCCGTATGTTTAATGTTTGGTGCTCTCATCAGTGCCACCGACCCTGTCGCCGTGGTTGCACTATTAAAAGAAGTCAGCTCTCGCAAGCGCTTAGAAACTCTGATTGAAGGTGAATCTTTACTTAACGATGGTACGGCCATCGTGTTTTTCAGCTTATTCTATGCTTGGGTTATCAGTGTTTATTCGGGCAACCAAATCATTGATTTTGACCTGCTAAGCATCAGTGGCGAATTCATCTATGTGGTGTTATTTGGATGTTTCGTGGGGGCTTTACTTTCTTGGATATGCATTAGTTGGATTGGTCGTGTATTTAATGATCCGTTAATTGAAATCACACTAACCATCGCTACTGCATATGCTGCATTTTTCATCGCTGAAAGCATGCACGTCTCGGGTGTCGTCGCCGTAGTCACATTTGCGTTATTACTTGCCAGCTTTGGTCGCACACGCATTAGTCCTGAGGTTGGCGGCTTTTTACATCACTTTTGGGAGATGATGGCCCACATAGCCAATACACTCATATTTTTATTAGTGGGAATCGTTGTTGCTATACGCGTACCATTAAATGATCTCGATGCATGGCAAGCTTTAGGTATTTTATATTTAGGTATATTGGTCATTCGCGGATTATCCATTCTGGTTTTCATGCCATTACTAAAACGCAGCGGTGTGGGTATTAATGCGCAAAAAGCCACCGTGCTCTGGTGGGGAGGGTTAAGAGGTGCCGTCTCGCTCGCATTAGCACTGACAGTCGCTGCCAATGATTTGATTCCCGCAGATCTCAGTCACACCATTTTATTCTTATGCGCAGGCATTGTGGTTCTCACCATCTTAGTTAATGGCAGCACCATGGGCTTGATGCTCAAGTGGTTGCATTTGGACTCCTTACCGCCAGCCAAACAAGCAACCGTTGATAAAGCCAAAAAGAAAATTTATGACAGTTTGAACCAGTTATTACCCAGCCTAATGGATAACGATTTGTTAAAAGATGCTAATTGGCAAGATGTGAAGCAAACCATCGAAATTGAATCCATGGACACCCAGTTGTTAACGGTCAACAACGAAGACCTTGTCACCGCCTTTCATCGGCGATTATTAGAAACCGAACGCAAACACTATTGGCAACAATTTGAACAAGGCACGCTAGGTAAAACCGCCACTCAAAGATTAGTAGATGCCGTTGAACACGCTTTAGATGGGCAACCTTGTATTGGCCCAAGAACCGAGTTGTTCCAAACCCATAACATCCCAAAACTGTTAAACGTATTACAAAATTTTAAATGGGGAAAACATTGGGGAATTCGTTTTTATTTTAAACACCTAGCATTAAGTTATGATGTGGCACGAGGTTTTTTACAAGCACAAAATGCCTTAGGTAGTCACATAGATGAATTAGCCCCAGATCAGACAGCCGCTCAAGACGCTCATAAACTTGTTGCAGACAATAAAGATCAAACCTTTGCCCAAATTGATTTACTTAGAACCAGCTTCCCTGAAATTATCAAAGCCATTCAATCTCAAACCGCGATTCGATTATTACTTAATCGCGAACGCAAGGTTATCCAAGAGCAATTAAAAAATGCTGTCCTTGATACACCTGAGGCGTCTCGTCTATTAGATGAAGTGGAATCAAGAATGATAGCATTACAAAAGATTTCCATACTCAAACAAACCCAAACCGATCAATTTTTAACAGAAATCACATGGGCCAATTCATTAAGCGCCAAAACCCAAGAAGAGCTCACTCGGATGCTATCGCAAGAATTTTATGAAGCAGGCCAAACCGTCTTCAATCAAGGTGAGGATATGTTTGGAATTGGCTTGATCAGTAGAGGAAGAATGAAATGTACAACGTCAACCCAAGGGCAAAATCATACAGAACACCTGGGTCAAGGTGAGAGTTTTGGTGCTCTATCATTATTAACCGGTAAAAGCCCTGCCAACTTACAAGCGGATTCGCCCGTTGATGTACTTTGGTTACCTGGAGATAAGCTCAAACAGCTTATGAAACAAGACAGCGAACTGGCAAAAGCCATTTCCTTACTGATGAATTAATAGCCTTTTGACACAATCCCATCATGCAAACAACTGATTCCAGCGCGAGCCTCTACATATATATCGCGCCACTCTAAACGATCACTTTCCAGCATCACGCTCAATTCAGTGTCATCATCTTCTGTATTAAGGATTGAAATTAAATTCTGAGAGGTTAATTCCTGCGGGCATTTAAAATTATAGCTCTCTACAAAGTCACTGAGTACAGAGAGCTGGATATTATAACGATTTGCTAAATCTTCCAGAGTCGTTTCATCCATGCTTTGCTCTGCTTCGGCCACTGCTTGTAAGCTTAGAAATAAGGACGAAATCATTAAGAAGGATTTGAGTTGTGGTTTCATGGTTACCTCTCCTAAAGTGATGACAGTAACCATGAAATATGACATTTATGTGACAATGAAAACTACATTTCAGTATTGTGCGCCTCTACCACTTGGCCTGGCTTAATATTCACATTACTGGTTACCGCCAATGCGGTTTCATGCAAACTGCTAATGTATAATTTATCACCCACCTCTAAAGCACCCGTGGTGTGACCATACATACCTAATGGATCCTGCAAATTAAAGACCACTTCCCCCTGATCATTAATCGCTACGATATGACCAAAATGCTGTGCCTTAGGACGCATAAACGCAGGCAAACGCTGAACCACTTTTCGGAGCTGGGGTGAATTGGACAGCATATCAAGAGGCTTGCTGCGCGGGCTCACTAAACCCAACCAATAAACACCATTGGTACCACGAGCAATATTATCTGGAAAACCAGGTAAATTATCGATTAACACATCCAAAGTGCCACGTTGCTCACCGGTCAGGGCTAAACGCAATACGCGATAACTGCCCGTTTCATTGAACAATACATGCTTTTCGTCATGACTCAGTGCAACACCATTAGCAAAATTAATATCTTGTGCTAAAACGGTGCTGATTTTTGTTTTAGGGTTATATTCGATTAATCGACCATGTCCGCCATGCTCATTAATATCCAATAAACTGGCCCCATAAGTACCATAATCTTTTGCATGAAATTTTGTTGAAGCATCTGAAAAGTAAATCATGCCGTTTTTCGCCACATCCACATCATCGGCATAATTAACTGCAACGCCATCAACCTCTGTAACCAGTTGCGAAATCTTTCCATCGGCTGCGACGCTAAGCAATCCAATATAGGCATCCGCCACAATAAGATTGCCTGCATAATCAAACTCAATGCCTAGAGGACGCCCGCCTGTGTTCACCCACGGATGAATCTGACCATTTTTATCTAAGTACTTAATATCACCATTTAATAAAGCAAAATAAATTTTCCCGTCTTGTGCTAAGGCATAATCTTCAGGACCAACATCCCCGTCAAGTTCGATGCGTTGTAACTGACTCAATTGCTGATTTTGTGAAAATGCACCGGTATAACCTTCATTTTTAGGTGCTTGCCAAGCCACTGGCTCCACCTCGACAGGCCAAAATGCAAGATACGTCGCCAAAATGATCACTATGGATATGAGAATCTTTTTCGTCATTACGTGGGTCCTTCTATTATTTATTTTTATAATGCGACTTAAGGTACCATGTTTTAAGCATAAAAAAAGCGATGAATAAAGAAACGGGCTATCTTCATTCATCGCAATTTTAAAAGTGGTTTATTCAATAAAAAGCTGACCGTTAAGCCAATAAATACCCGCCATCAACATTAATACAAGAGCCAGTTGTATAACTTGATGCGTCACTGGCTAGATACAATACGGTGCCAGCCATTTCATCTGGTTCCGCAATGCGATTCATTGGGATGTGTTCCAAGGCTTTTTCTAAAATCGCCGGATTCTTCACCAGTGTGGCAGCAAATTTCGTATCCGTTGCACCTGGAAGCAACGCGTTCACACGAATTCCCATTTGTGCACACTCTTTCGCAAACGATTTTGTCATGGAAATAACTGACGCTTTAGTAATACTGTAAATACCTTGAAGAGCACCAGGAATCACACCATTAACAGAGGCTACATTAATAATACTGCCACCACCGTTGGCTTTCATTAACTTGCCGCCTTCAATACACATAAAGAAATAGCCGCGAATATTCACATCCACAGTTTTTTGAAAGGCACTTAAATCTGTATCTAGAATATGGCCAAAGTATGGATTTGCAGCGGCGTTATTAACAAGAATATCTAACTTACCGTGCTCAGATTTAATTTGCTCAAAAATGGCGCTGATCTGCTCCATTTCGCCAATGTGACATGCAATAGCTTGCGCACTGTAGCCCGCTTCTTGAATTTCATTGACTACTCGTTCGCAACCGTCCAGTTTACGGCTTGATACGATTACATGAGCACCTTGTTGTGCAAGCAGCTTGGCGATACTTTCACCAATACCGCGACTTGCCCCTGTTACAAGAGCAACCTTTCCAGATAAGTTAAATAATTCTGTAGACATACCTTTCTCCTTATTTTTGTTAGCGATACGTTACCTTGGTATCCGCTAAAGATAAATGCTGATAATTATTAAAATACGACAGGCTTAGATCGCCCGCTTCATTGAATACTAATTTTGTGATTGCGGTATTCGCCATCATTTCATTCAATTCAAAAGCTTTTAATGCACTGATATTCAACACTTCTTGCAAGCACATAGAAATGGCGCCCGCTGAACTCACCACAACGATGCATTCTTTGCGCTTAGCGCTTTGAATGACACCTTTTACCGCTTGATTGACACGCAGATAAAAATCGGAAAAGCGTTCCACATAATCTTCAGACTCACTATTGAGCCATTCGAAGACGGCTTTGCGGTAAAGTTTATGAAAGGCTTTTTCTGGATTTGGCTGGGCCATGATTTGCTTAGTAATGAAAGCACGATCTTTAAATTCTGGATTAAATACCTGCAATACATTGTCATGATCAAATTCATTAAAGCTTGGATCAATTTTAATCGGCAAGCTTAGCGCCTGTCCTGTACCTGCTTCGAATCCAGCCAAAAAATGATCCATGGTTTGCTGTTGTCGATTGAGCGATCCACATAATAATTGCGTAGGATGAATCAACTGACCAAGACAACGCCCGACCACTTGTGCTTGCTGCTTACCTAAGTCAGACAAAGCATCGTAATCATCTTTACCAAAACTGGCTTGTCCGTGACGGATAAAATATAACTCAGCCACGTTAAGCTGCCTGTTTAATTAAACGCAAGCAACGACTTTCTAAATAACGAGCTGCGTGTACAAAACCTGCAAAGCGTTTATCTTGAGTTTGTCCATGATAATAACGGTAATAAATTTGCTGAATAATCACAGCCAAACGAAATAAACCATACACTTCATAAAACACAAACGAGTCTATACTACGACCGGTTTTTTCAAGATAATAATTCACCACCTCATCACGAGTGAGCATACCCGGAAGATGAGTCGGTTGACGACGCATCATTTGAAATTGAGGCTCATCATCTGCTTGCACCCAGTAAGCAAGACTATTACCTAAATCCATTAACGGATCACCGATCGTTGCCATTTCCCAATCTAGTACACCAATGACATTCAATGGATTCTGAGTTTCAAGCACCACATTATCCAATCTAAAATCATTGTGTATTAAACATTGTCCCACATCTTGCGGCATATTGGACTTGAGCCAGTCCATGACTGTTTCAAAATCGGTAGCATCCTCGGTTTTAGCTTTCACATAGCGATCACTCCAGCCGTTTATTTGGCGGGCCACGTAGCCATCACCTTTACCCAAAGCATCTAATCCGGTTTCAGTGATGTTGACTTGATGCAATTCAATTAATTTATCGATCACGTTTAAACATAAGCTTCTAGTATCCGCCTCGTTTAATTGCAACTCTTTGGGCATGTTTTGACGCGGAATAATACCGGTCAGCTTTTCCATGATATAAAAATCACACCCTAACACATCATGATTATCACACGTTGCGATAATGTTCGGCACATAAGGGTAAACGGGTTTTAATGCTTTTATAATATTGGCTTCGCGCAACATATCATGAGCACTTTTGGCAATTTTTCCAAAAGGCGGACGGCGTAATATATAGTCCTTACCGTCCATTGAAAGCTGATACGTTAAATTACTGGCACCACCTGGAAACTGAGTAATTTCCAATTCTCCATCACTGGCGTCCACATGTTCACTCAGAAATTGTTTGACCGCTGAATTATTTAATTCTTCACCCTGACGAATGGCCCCAGCCTGATCTTCTAAACTCATGCTTACTCCTGTGTCATTTTCGTGTTGAACTTTTTGCCAATTTTTTTAATTTGACTCATATACAAGCTTGGTAGAAAACGTTTTAAACGCCAAAGCATGTTTTCACGAACATGGGTTAAAATATGAAATTTTCCTGCCAATGAATCTTGGTACACTTTCGCTGCTACATCTGCCGCGCTAATAGAGGATTTCTCCATTAAGCGATTGGCGATTTTAATGCCACCGCTGTGAGTCGCACGCATATTTTTGGTTAAATTGGTTTGGAAGAATGCAGGGCACAGCACCGAGACCTTAATATTATAACTGTCTAACTCGGCGCATAAGGTTTCACTTAATGCCACCACCGCTGCTTTTGATGCGTTATAAGCTGACATACTCGGCATATGTAGAAGGCCTGCCATAGACGCCACATTCACCATGTAACCGCCTTTCTTTTTCAGCATAGGCGTGAAGTAGTAACAGCCTTTAACAACTCCCATTAAATTCACGTCCACAGTCCATTGAAAATCTTTTAATGGAAGATCATCAATATCACCACTGGACGCCACACCCGCGTTATTTATGATGGCATCCAAACCCTGCCAACGAGCCGTCACTGCATTGTAAATGGCTTGCCACTGTTCATCATTAGTGACATCTAACGCATGAAAAAAACAATCCGTGCCATGTGTTTGGCTTAATTCTGCAGCACGTTTTTCACCTGCGTCTTGTTGAATATCCGCAATACAAACGGACCATCCATTTTTCGCGTACTGCTTGGCAAGTGCTTCACCTAAACCACTGGCAGAACCGGTAATCAAAATGGTTTTCATGATGCGTCCTTGTTATTTTTTAGCGTTGTTAATGAGCTGGCTGTATTTTTTTAATTCAAGTTTCGCCACCATACCACGATGCACTTCATCTGGACCATCCGCTAAACGCAAGCAACGGGCATAAGCGAAAATAGCCGTTAATAAATACTCATCGCTCACACCCGCACCGCCATGAATTTGGATGGCTTGGTCTGCGATGGTTTGCAACATATTCGGCACCACCACTTTAATTTGTGACACTTCACTTAGCGCACCCATTACTCCCTTGGTATCCAATAACCAAGCACATTTCAATGTGAGTAATCGAGCTTGTTCGATGGCCATGCGCGCATTCGCCACTATGTCGCGATTGCCACCTAAATTAATAATAGGTTTACCAAATGCTTCACGGGAAATACCACGATTAATCATTAATTCTAGTGTGCGCTCTGCTGCACCAATGGCACGCATACAGTGATGTACGCGACCCGGCCCTAAACGACCTTGTGCAATTTCAAAACCCGCACCAGGCCCTTTAATGATGGCGCTCTTAGGTAAACGCACATTGGTAAAACTCACTTCACCATGACCGTATGGTTCATCAAGCTCACCAAATACTGGCAACATACGCTCTACTTTCACCCCTGGGGTGTCTTTTGGCACCAACACCATGGAGTGCTGCGCATGTTTAGGTGCATCCGGATTCGTAAGCCCCATGAAGATAAGCACTTTGCAATTTGGGTGGCCAATGCCAGTGCTCCACCATTTACGGCCATTTAATACCACTTCATCCCCTTCAATGGTGGCTGTCGCTGCCATATTCGTCGCATCACTGGACGCCACACCCGGCTCCGTCATACAAAACGCGCTGCGAATTTCACCTTCGAGCAATGGCAGCAACCACTGCTGCTTTTGCTCTTCTGAGCCATAATGCACCAACACTTCCATGTTGCCGGTATCCGGCGCATTACAGTTAAAAATTTCAGGGGCCATAAAGCTGCGACCCATTTGCTCAGCCATAAGTGCGTAATCGCTGTTACTCACGCCTGCTCCGTATTCACTTTTAGGTAAAAACAAATTCCACAAACCTTGTGCTTTGGCCTTGGCTTTTAATTCTTCGATGATTGGCAGAACAACCCAAGAGTTATCTTGTGCTTTTAATTCGGCGAAATAAGCATCTTGTACAGGAATGATTTCTTGATTAACGAAGTCGGTTACTTTTTTAAGTAACTCAGCCCCTTTTGGTGATGGGTTAAAATCCATAATCTTGCCCTTAATTCATTTTAGTAATGGCTCTACAGTAAAACCCTATCATCTATAAATCTAATGAATATTTTGAATTTTTAATTATTAGTGTTATTAATAGTAAAAATAAGCCAATTTGAAGATGTGACTAGGCCAGTTCTCAACATGAAAATCGATCTCAACCTGTTTACTGTATTTGAGGCCATTTATAGCGAAGGCAGCCTCACCAAGGCCGCCGCACGCCTCAACCTAACGCAACCAGCTATCAGCCATGCCTTAGGCCGCCTTAGGGATCGACTAGAAGACCCTCTCTTCATTCGTCATGGCCACAAGATGCGCCCTACGCCATTGGCGCAGAATCTATTACCTGAAATTCAAAGTGCACTAGCCCAGTTAAATCAAGCCCTGCAGCATGCTCATGGGTTTGACCCGAAAATCGCCAATAAAACATTCACGATTGCCATGCGCGATGTAATCGAAGCCACTCTGCTGCCACCATTAGTCACCCGTTTTAATGAAATTGGCCCCAACATTTCAGTTGCCAGTGTGACCATGGATCGCCGCCAGCTCGAAGCCAAACTCGCCAGCGGCGAATGGGATTTTGCCGTGGATATCTTACGACCCAGCCCCACAAGCATTAAACAGCAAAAATTAATCGCCGATGACTTAGTGGTGTTAAAACGAAAAAGCAAAAAGCGAACTAACAGCATCGACCAACAAGCTTATTTAAATGCCCAGCATATTGTTGTCAGTTCTCGCCCTTCAGGACCGAGTTTGGTGGATTATTCATTAAGTGCACTGGGCTTAAAGCGTAATGTGGCACTGCGCTGTCAGCACTACTTCGCAGCATGTCAGGTGGTCGCTAGTAGTGAATTATGGCTAACCATGCCAAGGCGTTATGGTCACCTATTATCAAATCAATTCAGTGAAATTGAGCTATTGGATTTACCTTTTGCCACCAGTAGTGTTGACGTTTATTTATACTGGCATTCATCTCATGATAATGACGCCAGCAACACTTGGTTTCGCCAGCTTTTAGAAACCTTCCAACTGGTGAAAGAATAAGAAGAGTGAATTAATTTATTACTAATTGCGGAGAAAATAATGGCCACGTTTTTTGAAAACTTAAAATGCAATGCGTTTCTTTTTATGTGCTCAATCTCTGGGGCGGTAATCACTTTTATGATAACGGAAACCGAAGCAGCCATGAGTTACATTTCAGGGATATTGCTGACATGGGTATTGGTCTCTTTGCTAGGCGTGAACCTAGAAAAGAAATATGGTCAAAAAAATGAATAAAAAGAATAATGACTAAATAGTCTTCTACCCATTTCCCTTAGACCTTAACGCATTTGGCGTGTCATCGAACCAACGATGGCACGCACGATAGAATGTAGATGATTCAGCAAAACCCAGTTCCATCGCCACTTCTTTTAAACTTTTATTAGTATTAAAAATCAGTTCCTGCGCCTTTTGTTTACGCTGCTCATCTAGAATATCTAAAAAGCTCGTGCCTTCTTCTTGTAAACGACGCTGCAACGTTCGGGTACTCACATTTAATTTATCCGCCACCTGCTCTCGAGATAACTGAAAGTGTGCACTGGCCACAATGCAATGCACCACTTTGGCTCGCCAGCTAGTATTACTATGAGCCGCTAACATTTGATCCGCATGAGCCTTATGCAAAGCGTGTAACCCAGCATCGCTTTCTTTCAAGGTACGAAACAGCATGTCCTTTGCAAATTGGATGCTGGTTTCTTTTTGCTTAAATTTTGGAATCACAGAAAACACTGATTGATAAACCGACAAATCTGGACCCGCTTCATGGGGAAAGGTCACTTGCAATGGCACCACGGAGTCGTCACCTAACAACCAACGGCTAAACGCCAAAAGCAACGCAATAATCGATTCATGCTGATGTCGACTAAACAGCTTGTTATCTGGCTTAGGAGAAAAATGAATCCAAACCGACTGTCCTTCATAGGACATACTCATCTCAGCGCCCTCGCTGATTAGTGGCATGTATGAGCTGAAATTTTCAAAAGCTTGCATGAGGTTTTCACTGGTCATGGCTAAGTACCCCACCGCATGAAAATAGGCAGGACGCACCCGTTGACCCATCATCAAACCAAAAAAACCATGACCACTCTTTTCCTCAGCCTTTGCCCAAATGTCTTGAGTTTGATCCAGACTTAAATAAGCAGGCTCGTTTGCATCCAAATCTAGGTGCAAGTGTAAATCGCGTAAAATGGAATTGGGCTCCACACCCAAGGATTGAGCTGCAGCCAAAATGGCTTTCACCCAATGGATAGACACACGTTTATGATCAGCATTCATAGTCTAAGGAACAGTATTATCATTATTTTTTGCAATTAAGGCCTATTTGGCCTGCTAGGTCAATTATTAAGACCCATAATGGCAGTGTGTCATCGATTTATTTTGGTAAGGTGTCATTGTGCCAAAACCATAACAATAGGCATTAAAGGAGGCCCAACATGGCAAAAAGCATTCAACAATGGCTAGATGAATACGGTTCTAGCCATCAAAACAAAACCAATAAACGCATTCATTGGTTTTGTGTTCCGCAAATTTTTTGGACCGTTATGGCTGCAATTTATGCCATCCCTGTATTACCTGTAATGGCTGAAGTCAGCCCACACTTTAATTGGGCTGTGGTACTGTCTGTACTCGCCATTTTATTTTATGTGCGCTTATCTGTTTCCCTAGCCATCGGCATGGCCTTATTTACCGCTGTTTGCTATGCCATTGTGCTTTGGTTCGAAGCCACCTTCCCAGGGTATCTATTATGGTTTGCCGGTATTTGGTTTGTGGTTCTTTGGGCATTGCAGTTTTATGGCCACGAAGTGGAAGGTAAAAAACCATCCTTCTTTAAAGACCTTCAGTTTTTAATGATTGGCCCAGCTTGGTTAATGTCATTCATCTACCAAAAGATTGGATTAAAGTATTAATTGCCATCTTTAACCCATAAAAAATGCCAGTCAATGACTGGCATTTTTTATGGGTGATTAAAATTTAAAATTTCTGACCAATCCAGCCCTGTAACAACACCACAAAATCGTCCGCTACTACAGGCTTACTTACAAAATACCCTTGTGCCATATCACAACTCATAAGTTTTAAACGATTGATTGTTTGCAAATCTTCAGCACCTTCGGCTACAACATTCAAAGATAAATTATGCGCAAGATTGATAATAGAATTTACAATGATTTCATCTTGCTCATTAATGCACATATTGCGCACAAACATGATATCAATCTTTAATGTATCCACAGGTAATTGACGCAAATAAATAAACGATGAATATCCCGTTCCGAAATCATCCACGGAAATACTTACACCCATTTCACTGATTCGTTTAAGCGTATCGAGTGCACGTTCCGGGTCCACCATCAATGCACTTTCTGTAATTTCAATTTCTAATAAATTGGCGGGTACTTGATATTCATTCAACTTGGTTTTAAGGAATACAATGAGTTCTTCATCTAATAGATTTCGCGTAGATACATTCACTGCAATTTTCATGGCAATATCTTGCTGCAACCATTCTTGAATTTGAGCCAACGTTCGATCAATAACCCAGTGGGTCATAGTGATTATCACATCACTCATTTCTGCCAAAGGTATAAATTCTGCAGGATTGACTAAATCAAGCTCAGGATGCTGCCAACGAATCAATGCTTCAGCACAGTGAATTTCATTATTTTGCAAATCCAACTTTGGCTGATAAACCAAGAAAAATTCGTTTTCACGTAATCCTTTATTCATATCCGCCATTAACGCTAATCGGCGTGGACTGCTTTCATCCATTTCACTACGATAAAATAATATTCGTGAAGGATCTTTTTTAGCCTTGTACATGGCCACATCAGCACAGCGCAGCAAGGTACTGGTTTCTTTACCATGATCGGGATAAAACGCGATACCAATGCTGCAACCGATCTCCACATTGAGTTGGCCTAAATCGAAAGGCTCTTTTAGTTTTCTAACTATCTCGGTAGCGATTTCATTGGCTTCGCGGATGCCTTCCACCGATGGCACCACTAGAGCAAATTCATCTCCGCCTAGCCGTGCTAAGAATGCTCGTTTTTCACTCACAATCTCTCGGATTCTTGGTTCAATTTTTTTGAGCAGCACATCCCCGTAGTGATGCCCAAGGGCATCATTAACTTCTTTAAAACGATCCAAATCCACCAGCAATAATGCCGTTTTGAAACCAAACTGTTTGGCTTGATCAATTTTTTCATCTAAGTATTCACGTAAAGCAACTCGATTTGATAATCCAGTTAAATTGTCATGACGTGTTTGATGTTCTAAATGCTGTATGTGGGTTTTATTATCGGTAATGTCTCGAATCACAATCCACAATCTGTGCAACCGACGCTCTTCAATTTCTGCATTTACCGTACAACGCAACCAACGCAAATCACCGCTGGCCACTTCATGGGCGACCTCTAATGACTCTTGACTATAACCACTATCAATCACATATCGCATCATGTGCTTTAAACCTTTTATCTCAAAAAAGGCTTGTGCTGATGGCGTTTGATCCAACTGAAAGAGTGATAAAAATGCTGGGTTAACTTCTTTAACCTGACCAAACTCAATGAGTTTTTCCCATTGCACTTCTAACTGGTCATCTACATAAATACTTGGATGAACCGATATATCCACAATTGCCTCATTACTGCCATCTATGAGTGTGCGATAACGAGAATTGGAATATTCAATGGTACGCTTATCTTGGCGGTGCTCTAACTCAGATCGCACACGAATACTAAAAATAGAAAGGAAGTCTAAAAGTAAATCACTCACTTCTGATTTTTTAGGCTGAATAAATAGAATCACCCCTAACGGTTGATCCTGAGTGTAGCGTAATACTACACATCCAAACGCTTCGGCTTGTAAACGTGATACTAGACTCGGCAAGTCTTTGCTTGGTAGATTCTTTGCCTCATACCATCCCCAATCTTCTTGTGATGTGAAGACTCGGCTTAATCTCATTTCATTATAAATGGTTTGGTCACATTCCCCTTGATGGGCAATATAACGAAAGCATTCTGATTCAGTATTATATTCACCAACATACATAATCGAATCAGGCACAAACTCATGAATCAAAGCTAAAATACTTTGCACGGTAGATGCATTTTTTTCATTCAAATCTTTTGCAACTTTTTGAATAAAACTGCCTTGTAATTTTAATGACGTGATATCCGTAACAATATACGCCTTGCCCTTTACATTTTCTAAATCAAACTGACTTACCCAAAAAGCATGACGCTCCCCAGTAATTGATGTGAGCCATACTTCTTGATTGGATTTTTCTAGATCTTTAAATGGGTTTTCGCTATTGAATTTAATCTGAAGTGATTGATAGATATGATTGCTATAAATAATGACGTCATCCAATAGTACAAACACGGCCACTGGTATATTTTCATACACCTCCCGTAACCATTGTTCCCGTTGGTCTGCTTGCTGGTAATCTTTGGATAACTTTTGTGCCAGCATGATGCCCCAACTGGCACCACCAAAAACAATTAAGCCTGCAAACGTAAACAGCCACACTGAAATCGGCCGCCACATTGCTTGCTGTGACGCATGTCCAACCATTTGCGTAATTTGCGCTGCTATCAGTAACACTAGCGCAACCACTATCAAGGTAAAAATGGCGGGTTTCAAAAAGAGCATGATTCGACGACGTAAAATCACGATGGCGAGAAACACACCAAACATGACCAATAGTCGAAACCCCAATACAAAATCCAGCCAAGTCACTGACAACCCCTAAATGTTTCCTATCCTTTAGGTATAGCCAAGTCTGCTCCTCTCAGCCATGTTTTAGGCGTTGACACAGGTGTTTCATGGCACTAGTGTGAGCCTAAAAATCGAGGTCTATATGCCATTACTTCCCATTACAGCTCTGTACGCGGCTCTGCTTGCTTTAATCCTTTTACACCTAGCATTTCAAGTGGTCAAAGTGCGCCAGCGCCATAAAGCTGGCCTTGGCCATAAAAACGATGAACTCTTGGTAGCTGGGCGCAATCACGCGAATGCGGCTGAATATATCCCCATTACCCTGATTCTATTTGCCTTAGCAGAACTCAATGGCGCCTCCAATTTAATCCTGCATATTATTGGCTGTGTGTTCTTAAGTGCCCGTATCATTCACGCTTGGGGTTTCACCACCAGTAAAGGCCTTACTCACCCAGGGCGTTACTGGGGAACCGTAGGCACATTCGTGTGTTTGATTGTGTTGGCCTTATTGAATTTGTATTTATCTTGGCCGTATTTGTAAAACACTCTGAACGATTCTCACCTTTGTAAATCATGGGCGTTTGCTTACAATGCACCACAAATAATAAACAGTAAGACAAGCACCCATGAGCAAACTGATTGAAAACCTCTTTTATTCCAAACTCGGTCAAGGGCTAATAAGTGCCATTGGTGTCAAACCACCCTTAACCTTAAAGCGTTTCACCGGTGAGACTCCTTGGGTGCAAGAGGAAACCCTAGTCGCTTCGACGCCAAGCCCAGAACTTGCCAAAATTCTTACTCAAGCTCAAATTCGCCCGAACGTGTTTCGCGCAGACGATGAATCTCAATTTAATAGCGCCTTATTTGACGCCACGGCTTTGCAAACCACATCAGATTTAAGCCAGCTTAAAACGTTTTTTGCCTCCATCAGCAAACGTTTATCGGCATCTGCTCATATTGTGATTATTGGCTTAGATCCAGCCAAGTGTGAGAACGTTGAACACGCGGCCGTGATGGAAGCGCTAAACGGTTTTACTCGATCTTTAGCCAAAGAGTTAGGGCGTAAAGCCATCGGCGTAAACTTACTTTACTGCCAAGGCATCAATGATGCCCTCGCAACGCCATTGAACTTCTTACTCAGTTACCGCGCAGCTTACATCAATGGTCAGCCTCTGTACGTGAATGGGCAAAGCGGTGCCATTCAAGATTGGCAACAGCCCCTAAAGGGCAAACTGGCGCTAGTAACCGGTGCTGCTCAAGGCATAGGTGCCGCCATTGCTAAAACCCTAGCAGCTGAAGGGGCAAAGATTATCGGCTTAGATATCCCACCGGCCAAAGATGCATTAGAAGCCACCTTGGCGCCATTAGGTGGCATTGCCGTGGCCACGGATATCACCTCCGAAACGGCCATTAACGACATTATTCATGCGCTTGATGGTCAGCCGCTGGATATCATCGTGCATAACGCAGGTGTGACCCGAGATAAAACCTTAGCGCGCATGCCTGAGCATTTCTGGGATATGGCCATCAACATCAACCTAGCGGCCCCATTAAGCATTACTCAGACGCTGGATCAGCAAGGCAAACTTAGTGATCAAGCCCGTGTCATTTGCATCAGCTCTATCAGCGGCATAGCAGGTAACGTGGGTCAAACCAATTACAGCGCATCGAAATCAGGCGTGGTAGGTATGATTCGCAAGCAGGCCGAAATTTGGGCAGGCACAGGAAAAACCATTAATGCCATTGCACCAGGTTTTATTGAAACTCAAATGACCGACCAAATACCCTTCATGACCCGAGAATTGGGCCGTCGCATGAATTCCCTTTCTCAAGGTGGTCAACCTGAAGATGTGGCACAAGGGGTCGCCCTTTTCGCACAACCTGGCAGCCAAGGCTTAAACGGCCAAGTGCTGCGCGTTTGTGGGCAATCTCTACTGGGCGCTTAATGCTCAAAACAAGGTTTGTGGGGTTTTCTTTTCCCCACTGCCTTGCCACAGCTGCCAATTATCTTGAATTAAAATCAGCTGTAATTCCTTCTCGAATGGTTTTTCATGGCTCTCAACCGCGCGCCGCAGCAAGCGATTTTCTCTTTGACGTAAATCCACTTGTTTCACCCAATCCGGCACATCATTCACCTGCCAAGATAAGTACACCTGACAAAAATATTCTCCCGCCACATTACTCACTTGTGATACTTCGAAAATTTTCTGTACGGTTGGGCGACCATAAAATATTCCCCGTTCAGACACCAAGGGATTATCTTCGTTGTATGTGTATTTAAAGCCTCCCACACTCACTAGGCGCGGCTCTCCATACATCATTTTTTCCGCTTTGAAACGCGTATCTTCTTGCTTGATAAACCCTAATTTCACCCAGGGAGACATCTGCTTCACCACGGCCTTGTGAGTACGCTCCACCTCCATGGGTAAATCAAAAGGCCGATGAAACAAAAGCTTTTGACCTAACTCTTTATCAAACACAGCGACGATTTGAGTATTCGTAGGCTGAGTTGGCAGCAGATGAATATCGACAGCCCACACCTGCCATGCACACATCATGGACAGCATCCAAATTGTTATTGCCACTTTCACCACGTGAACCTCCTATCTTGGTTCTTACAAGATTAGAACAATTTGTCGCCCTTAGCCGTCATCAAACCGTAAACACCTTGTCACATGGTTGTCATTCCCCCCTTTTAACTTGCAATAAACTTAGGTAGGAGGGTGATATGAATCACGCCGCTCAACTCAATATAGCTGCCACTCAACCTAGCCTTGTGGCTTATATCACACAGGATGCAAGCGACATTCAGGCCGCATACGCATTGCGTCATAACGTATTCACCAAAGAATTCGATGCTCAGCTAAATGGTGACGATGCAGGAATTGATAAAGATAAGTTTGACGATGTTTGTCATCACTTAATCGTGAAAGAGCAAGAAACCAATCGCGTTATTGCCTATAGCCGCATCATCACGAGCGATGTCGCCAAGCAATTTGGTTTTTACACCGCCAGCGAATTCGATTTATCCAATATTTTAGATCCATCAAAACGCTTCATGGAGATCGGCCGTACCTGTGTGAGTGATGATCATCGCAGCGGCAGCGCCATCGCTTTATTGTGGGGGCAGATTGGACAATTCATGATGCAACACAACATTGATTGTTTAATCGGTTGTGCCAGCATTCCATTTAATCACGGCTCAAGACAAACCTTGGCGGTTCTGGATTATTTGCGCACGAAACACTTCACCGATGCCAATAAACGAGTCATCCCCAAACACCCTTTACCGCCACTACAAAACAACATAGACGGCAAACAATTTGTACCGCCTCTGCTTAAGGCCTATCTGCGAATGGGTTGCAAAGTATGCGGTGAAGCCCACTGGGATAAAGACTTCAACGTGGCGGATGTGATGGTGTTATTAGAGCGAGAAAACATCAACATGCGTTACTTAAAACACTTTTTACGTGCGGCTTAATTGCTAACTGGCAACTCATCAAGGACGCCTTATGCTCACGATTCTAACTGCCCCACTGCGCGCCATCATAGGTTTTATCGCTTTATTAACCATGATCATCAGCGCCATCGTGTTATATCTTGTGATTAACAATGAGAAACGCCGAAAACATTGCATCGAAATTTGCCAACGCCGATTGTGTGGTATTTTACTCAAGTGTTTTCATGTGCAAATTCATTACATCGGCACACCGCATCCGGATGCGCAAATTCTAGTGGCTAATCATATTTCGTGGTTGGACGCCCTATTATTTATGCCAGCCCCGAAGTTGCGTTTCATTGCAAAATCACAAGTGAAACATTGGCCGGTTATTGGCTTAATGGCGCAATTATTAGGCACGGTTTTTATTCGTCGCGAGAATAAATTTCAGGTATATCGCTCATTACCCAACGCGCAACGACACATTCGCCAAGGGGATAACCTTGTGATCTTCCCCGAGGGCACCACGACAACCGGTGAAAGCACCCAAACCTTTCGCCCTATGTTATTTGAAGTGGCCAAACGCGAGCATTGCTTGGTGCAACCTGTGGCCATTCGCTATTGGGACCATAAACATCAAATTAGTAAAAATACGCCGTTTATTGATGACGACGGTATTTTCATGAGCATTGTTAAGTTGCTGTTTGAACGCCGTATTCACGCCCACGTGCATTTCATACCAGTATTAAACCCGAATCATTACGATCGCAAACAAATGGCAGCCATCAGTGAGCAATCCATCAAACTCATCTTGCAGCAGCCTTATATTACTCCCACGCACTCTACGCAAACCCACTCTTCGATAAAGCCCCATAGCTCAGAAATCCCGTCCTAGACTTTCTGAGCAACTTGGCTACTATGCGCCATTTACTTATTTAAATATTGTGAATGGCCATGAAAAACCGCTTAGTCCAATTTTTTAATCAGCCCCACATTCTGCGCCACGTTATGAACTGGTATGGCCCTTATCGCGGTGCCGGCGTAAAAATCAAACACCTGGCAAATGATTTCTCCAGCGCCACCGTGAAGATGCCACTACGCTGGTATAACAAAAATTACGTGGGCACCCATTTCGGCGGCAGCCTTTACTCCATGGTGGATCCGTTCCACATGTTGCTGGTGATGAACCAACTGGGCAAAGATTACATCGTCTGGGATAAATGCGCAGAAATTGAATATGTCAGCCCAGGCACAGGCACCGTCACGGCACACTTCGAAGTGACTCAAGCTGAGATTGATGACATCAAAGCCAAAACCGCTGATGGTGAAAAGTATTTGCCTAAATTCACCGTGGACGTGGTCAACGATGACGGCAAACTGGTAGCAAGAGCGATCAAAACCCTCTACGTCCGCAAAAAAACTCGCTAATTCCTAGTAATTACAGCCTGTGATGAATAACCACAGGCCGAACTACCAAGATGGTTAAAGCCGACTAAACTGATAGCTACACTAGGTGAGAAAACATGTGAGGTCACCCATGAGTATCAGCATTTCAAAAGCCAGCGTCTTCATCGAAGAACTATTAGCCGTTATTGAAGATGTTTACTGGGAATGCACCACCATGGAAATGAAAAATCTGTGCTTTAACGCTGTTCGCCTTTTACAAACCGAGTTAACCGAACTCACAAAAGTATCCGTTCAAGATCATCATTACGATTACGAGATTATCGCCTATCAAGACAATACAGTTTTAGAGACACTGAATCAGTTAGGTCATATGCTCACAGACTGTGTGTTAAGAACGCAAACCAAGAACACATTGCACCCGTTATTGAAACAAGCGCAGCAAGTATTTGCACAAAAATAAGATCAGAAAATTTCGGCTATTGGCTCGGGAGCACTGACCACATCCGCCATAATGCAATTGCGTCCAGCGGCTTTGGCGGCATACAGAGCGTCATCCGCCTGCTGTTGCCAGTGCGTCAACTTAGCCACACCTTGTGGGCGCACACACGCGACACCAATACTCACAGACACAAAACCCAGCGGCGTCACTTCGTTTAGGATTTGACGCTCACTCACCGCCTGTCGAATTTGCTCGGCCACAAACTTGGCCCCTAGTAAGGGAGTATCCGGCAAAATGATCGCGAATTCTTCCCCTCCAATACGTGCAACCACATCATGTGGGCGAACCGCGGCTTGTTTGAAAATCGCTGCCAGTTCACGCAGGCATTGGTCACCGGCTAAATGCCCGTAGGTATCGTTAAATTGCTTAAAGAAATCCACGTCCAACATGAGCAAGCTGCATTGCGCGTTTTGGCGCTTACCTTGGCGCCAGCACTTATCCAGTTCTTGATCAAACTTACGGCGATTAAATACCCCGGTTAGCGGATCAGACACACTCAAACTTTCTAAGGTTTGTACATAACGAAGACGCTGAATACTAAATGAAAGGCGTAATAGCAGGGTGTCCATATCGTCGACATAGGCCACATAATCGGCGCCATGCATGAGGACCTGCTGTTCTTTATCAGCTGTATGCTCTTGCTCGATAACCGTTAACTCTAGGGGAATCACATCCCCCAGCTGCTTATGGTATTGAAAGGCTGCCCAATCCCATAGTTTAAGGTCAGCAAGCTCAGCATTGGCTACTTCAGTCAGATCAGCGCAGTCCTGCACCCACTGACGGATGGGCGCCACAATGTCTGGCGCAGCCATCTCAATGTAGACCTTAAATCCGGCTTCCGGCTGGCTTCTAAGCGAATCCATGCATACCCTATTAGTGATTAAACGGCATGGTTTACGGGGGAATTTCACCCATAAACACAATGTGACAAGTGGACGTAACTGTAACGAAAAGTGGCCTGTTTAGATACGCTTAGGGCTAACTAATAATCAAAAAATCTAAGAAAATGAGAGACTTACCTCATTTCTTAGGAAAAGATACAATATGTGTCAAACATTGAACACATTTCAACCAAGGACTCAGCATGGCTTTAGTCTACTCCACCGAAACGGGCCGCCTTTGCGAAGGCTGTGAAAACCCCATTGATCAATGTACCTGTAAAAAAGGCCAAGCCCCTGAGAGTGATGGCATTGTGCGTGTGCAAAGAGAGAAAAAAGGCCGCGGCGGTAAAACCGTTACCGTGATCTCGGGTTTGGAAGGTGACAAGAAGGTCTTCAGCGACTTGTGTAAAAAATTCAAGAAGCGCTTTGGCTGCGGTGGCGCAGTGAAAAACTGGACCATTGAACTTCAAGGGGATCTTGCCGAACAAAGTGTGAAATATTTACAGGAATTAGGGCACCAAGCGAAACAAAGTGGTGGCTAATCTTTCATTTCACCAGCAAACTAGGCCCTGACATTCGTCATGGGCCTTAAGCAAAATGAGCGACACTGCTCATTATGACTGAGTACAAAGCGCAAGCTTTTGGATATTTATCCAGGGTGCCCTAAAATAGACGTATTCCACTGACGCGCACCTAGGAGGCGAAAACATGGAACTCAGTATCAATGTTCTTAGTTGGCTCGGACGCCCCAAAAAAGCCGTCAGTGCTCAGACCATTAAATTTAACCGCTTTAATTTAATTTTTAATAGTCGTTGCAAACTCAAACCCGGCCAGCTGGTGTATGTGAATATCACTCAAGACATTCACAGTATTCGAGAAGTGAGCGCACGTGTGGAAAGTTGTGAACGTTGCGGCCCACACTATCAAACTCAAGTGCGCTTTGTATTAGAGCGCCCTGACAAACAACCTTACCGTGAAGCCATCACCATATTAAAAGCCATCGAGCAAAATTTACCGGCTTCATTGCGTGCCCCTTTACACATGCAACCACTGACCAGTTAAATAAATAAGGATTTATGTCTAGTTTATGGATCATGACAACACCCTCGTATTAAATTGTGGTAGTTCTTCTTTAAAATTCGCCGTTCTTAAAGCCGCCAGTGGCCATAGCGTGATTCAAGGCCTAGCGGAGAGGCTTAACAGCCCTCAAGCTAGTTTGACCTTCACCATTGGTGATCAAAAACAAACCCTTAGCATCCCAGATCACAACCATCAGCAAGCCATTGCTGCCGTCATTGAAGTCTTAAAGCAAGAGCAGCTGTTAACCACCCTATGTGGCGTCGGCCACCGAGTGGTACACGGCGGGGAAGCCTTTAGTGAATCCCTGTTAATCACCTCAGAAAATCTTGAGCAACTGACACAGCTGAATCAGCTAGCCCCATTGCATAACCCAGTGAACATTTTAGGCATTAAAGCCATCAACGCGTTACTGCCGGATCTGCCACAAGTGGCCGTGTTCGATACTGCGTTCCATCATAGCTTGCCTGAAGCCGCTTACTTGTATGGTTTACCTTACGAGCTATACCAACAGCACGGCGTGCGTCGCTATGGATTTCATGGCACCAGTTATCGCTATGTGGCCGCAGAGGCCGCCAGGCGCTTAGACAAAAAACAAGATGATTGCCACTTCCTAATTGCGCACCTGGGTAATGGCTGCAGCGCCTGTGCCGTGCGAAATGGCAAAAGTGTGGATACATCCATGGGTTTCACTCCCCTAGAAGGCTTAACCATGGGTACCCGCAGTGGTGACATCGATCCAGGATTAATGCCGTTTTTAAGCGAGCGCTTGAACTTATCCATCCAAGACATCATGGATGTATTAAACAAACAAAGTGGCCTATTGGGTTTATCCGGCATCAGCAATGACATGCGCGAAATCCAGCAAGCTGCGCAAACAGGTGACATTCGCGCCAATCTCGCCATTGAAGTGTTTGCATTCAAAATTGCCCGTTACCTTGGGGCTCTTGCGGTTTCCCTGCCCAAGATCGATGCTTTAATTTTCACCGGCGGCATTGGCGAGAACGATCGCCTGACCCGTGCCATGGTCTTAGAACATCTAGCTGTATTAGGCTTCACTATTGACGGCGCCCTCAACCAAGAAAACGGTGATACTCAAGGTCGCATTACCACACCAAATAGTCCTCTGGCACTGGTGATCCCAACCAATGAAGAATGGATGATCGCCCAAGATACCCAACTTTTGACTGCCAAGTAACTCACTTGGCTAAAGGAATGACCATGCATCAACATACGTTTTTCATTGCTCCTACAGAAATGGAAACCGGCCTGACGTCCATTACCCTTGGGTTAATTCGAGCATTGGATCAATTGGGTTTAAAAGTCGGCATTTGCAAACCCATTGCCCGCGCGGAAGATGATAAACAACATCGTGCGATTGACTTGATCACCTTGGCCAGTGGAATCCAGCCCCCTGCGGCCATTAGCTTACAAAAAGCCCAAAATATGGTGAGCACGGGTCAACAAGATCGACTCATGGAAGAAGTCATTGCCATGCACCGCAAAGTACGTGAAGCCGTGGACGTGGTCATTATTGAAGGCATCGAACCCGATCGCTCTGAACCCTTCACCGCTAAACTCAATGTGGAAATGGCAAAAACCTTGGATGCAGAAATCATTTTGGTAACAGCACCCAAATCTCGCGACCTGAGTGCGCTAAAAGAACATCTGAATATCGCCAAAGGTCTGTTTGGCGGCGATAAAAATCGCAATTTGTTAGGCTGCATCATCAATAAAGTGAACGCCCCTGAGAAATACGGCATGCCATTACAGGCCAGTATTCATGTGGCTGGCGAGTCACCGCTCACACGTCTTGAAGACAGCCCGTATCAGGCCTTAGAAAGTGATCACTTCAAAATATTGGGTTTAATTCCTTGGGATGAAAATCTTGTAGCACCGCGCACTCTCGACATTGCCGAGTACTTACAAGCCCGAATATTGAATGAACAAGGCTTAGAAAATGCCCGCGTGAAACGCATTAGTTTATGCGCGCGCACGGTTCCGAACATGGTGAACGATTTACTTCCAGGCACCCTAGTGGTCACTCCGGGTGATCGTGACGACATATTATTGGCCAGTGCCATGGCGGCGAATAACGGC
>JABXIK010000123.1 GCA_013373125.1 Gammaproteobacteria bacterium
AGCGTCAACCTGTTTTGAAAGTTTATTAATTTTTAATTCAAACAACTAAAAATCTTTCAAAAACAACAACTTAGATTCAATTTAAAAATGGGCCTGCGTTGTTGAGGTGGCGCATTCTACGCACTTAGGATTTTCTGTCAATCACTAATTTGAAATGATTTTCGCAGAAGGCGATCTATAGATTAGAAGAGGTTTTCGCTTGCGCAAGTCGCTTTGGGTAAAAACGTAAAATAAATAAAATCGATACGAGTAGTGTCATGCTACTGGCCAATAAGAAGCCTGCTCGAACTTGCCACCACAGATGAATCAATATCAGAATCGCCACTGGGTATATCAGCATATGCAGGGACTTCCATTTCTTCTTTAACCTACGTTGCCACCCCTTTGTTGACGTAATCGCCATAGGCAACAGCATTAATATGGCGAGCATGCCGACTAATATATATGGACGTTTGGCAATATCCTGCGACAATTCTTCCCATTCAAAGCCGAGAATCAATGCCGTATAAGCAAACATATGTAATAAAGCATAAAAGAATCCTGCTAGCCCTAGCCTTCTGCGCATGGGCATTAAATTAAGATTGAGGTGTCGCTTTAAGTGACGAGTGCTTAAGACCAGAAACAAGAACCCCATTGCCCATTGTCCTATGGTATGGACAACTGCTTTTGCGGGCTCAGGGCCGTAATAAAAAATATCCCCAGCAAATTGCACCTGATAAAAGCCATATCCTAACTGAGCAAAAGGAAAGATCACCAGCATCCAAATGATGCCGTTAAGTAAGCTTTGTTTATTCATTAATAGTACCGGGTTAAATCCATGCCTTTATAGAGATGCGCTACTTGTTGCTCATAACCATTAAACATTTGAGTGGGGATCTTTTTAATATTGAAGAAACTAGTAGGTAAGCGGCGTTCACTGGCTTGACTCCAGCGAGGATGATCTACGTTAGGATTCACATTGGCATAAAAGCCATACTCTCTAGGAGCAATCTGACTCCAGGTGGTTTCCGGCATGGTATCGGTAAAGCGAATCTTCACGATGGACTTAATGCTTTTAAAACCATACTTCCAAGGTACAACCAAGCGTATTGGGGCCCCATTTTGATTGGGCAGGCTCTTGCCGTACAAGCCAGTCGCCATAAAGGTCAGTTCATTCATGGCCTCGTCCATTCTTAAGCCCTCTTTATAAGGCCAATCAATGGTTGAGAATAAACTGCTTTGGGCTTTTAAGTTCTTGGGATCATATATGGAGGTGAATTCCACATACTTGGCTTTTGAGGTAGGTTTAAACTGCTTGAGCATATCCGCCAACGAGAATCCCACCCAAGGAATCACCATGGACCAAGCCTCTACACATCGCAGCCGATAAATGCGTTCTTCTAATTGTTGCTTCTTAATGATGTCTTCTAAGGCAAACACGCCTGTGTTTTCGGCATGACCTTCTACGGTGATTTTCCAATCTTGGGTTTTTAATTGATCGGCATTGTTTACCGGATCGCTTTTGCCAGTGCCCAATTCATAAAAGTTGTTGTAAGAGGTCACCGCTTCTTCGGGCGTTAGGGTTTCTTTTTTACCGTATTGCGTGGCTTTGTAACTCAACCCACTGGCAAACAAAGATGGCGCGAAGGTAGAAAGTACACCGCCAGCTAGCGCCCAGCCCCCTTGCTGCATAAATTTACGCCGTTCGCGGTAAATATGCTCTGGGGTCACATCCGCTTCGGTTAATAGATGATTGGGTTTCAATGCTTGCGAGGGTTTGATGATCATGCCTGGCCTCCTAGGAATAAGGGTTAGACCAGACATGCAAGGAAAGTTCGATAAGAACTATTTATCCGCTGACTTACGCTCTTTGATCATTTTAAACGTGGTCACGACCGGTCCGGACATACCGTAAATCAAGAAAATCGCTAACAAGATTAATGGCGGATCAATGGCCACGACCGCAAAGACACCCACCACGGCCAACATGGCCACAAACGGCACCTTACCTTTAAGATCAATACCTTTAAAGCTGTGATACAACACATTGCTCACCATTAGAATACCGGTAGCACCTACCACCAAGGCCATTAAGATGGAAACACTGGTGCCGGCCACGCCGTAATCATTGAGCGCCCAAACCGTACCTGCCACGATGGCCGCTGCCGCTGGGCTAGCGAGACCAGTGAAATAATTCTTATCCGCCGTATCAATTTGAGTATTGAAACGCGCTAAACGTAATGCTGCACCCGCCACATAAATAAAGGCAGCGATCCATCCCGCTTGCCCTAGAGATTGAAGGGACCAGCTAAAAGCCACTAACGCAGGCGCCACACCGAAGCTCACCATATCCGCTAGCGAATCATACTCGGCACCGAATTCACTTTGAGTATTGGTTAAACGCGCTACGCGACCGTCCAAGCCATCTAGAATCATGGCAATAAAAATAGCGATGGCAGCTTTATCAAAGTGGCCATTCATTGACGCGACAACCGCATAAAAACCTGAAAATAATGCGCCTGTTGTAAATAGGTTCGGTAATAGGTAAATACCTTTATTACGAAGTTTGGCTTTGGCCGACATGGGCTCTTGTTCTTGATTCAAAGAAACAACCTTTTGTTCATCTGCTTGAGACATGTGAAACCTGTTAGTTAAAAACGCGGAAGCGATTCTACTTGGAATCCTTGGCGCTTCATAGGCCCCTTTATTATGAGAGTCTAGCTGTAATTCACAATTATTGCTTAAGCCAGTCCTCACTGACCTGCCAAAAGGCTTTTACCAGAGGATGCCCCATGTGCTGATTGACCACACACAGGCCCACAGAAAACGGCTCCAATTCAGGGGTCACAGAAATTGTACGTACCTTTTCAGCAATGGGACTGTTGGTCAGCACCAATTCTGGCACCACGCCAACACCAAAGCCAAGCGCCACCATGGATACAATGGCTTCGTTACCGGAAACCTGTCCATAAATATTGGGCTTGATGCCCTGCTGTTTAAACCAGCGCTCCGCACGCACCCGGCCAAGGCCTTGCTCAGACAAAATCATAGGCAATTTTGACCAATCCACTTCCGGCTGAGACAACGCATCCGCCACCACGCCAGGTTGGTTGGGCGCAATAAAGGCTAATGGCACTTGGGTAATGGACTTAAACGACAAACGCGGAGACAGCTGATCAGGCCTTGCGGCAATGGCGATATCCACTTCACCGCTTAACGCCATATCCACAGCTTGGGCCGCGTCCCCCGTGCGTAAGCGAATATCCACCTTAGGGTGGCGCTCACGAAACGCTCGCAGCAAGTCCGATAAAAAGCTGTAACTGGCCGTCACCGTACAATACAAACTGAGTTCACCTTGCAGCTCACTAGCTTGCGTGTGCAATTGACGCTGGAACTGTTGGAACTGCTCTAACGTGCGTACGGCAAACTCTTTAAATTCCAACCCGGCTTGCGTTAAGCGCACATCACGGCGATCACGCTCAAATAAGCGCTGCCCCACTTCTTCCTCTAAACGTTGCACAACTCGAGAAATGGTCGACGCTGACGTGTGGCATTTTTGTGCAGCCTGCCCGTAGTGCAGGGTTTCTGCCAAAACTATGTATTGAGAAAGGTCTTTAAAATCCATGAATCGAGTACCTGCTATATAGCAGTTAGAAGTGTCCCCCCATTATATTGCAAAATATGCAATAAGCTATTTCAAATATAGCGTTTTACGCAACAGCGTTTTTTGCCTACACTTCACCCCGATTTTTATATTCCGGCAAAAACCGGCTTTTTGCTGACTTTACTTATAGTGATAGGAGTTACCCACATGGGTCAGAACTACTTCAACACGCTAAACCTGCGTGAACAACTAGACCAACTTGGTCGCTGTCGTTTCATGGACCGTAGCGAATTCGCTAACGGCTGTGAGTTCCTAAAAGGCAAAAAAGTTGTGATCATCGGCTGTGGTGCACAAGGTCTTAACCAAGGTCTAAACATGCGCGACTCTGGCCTAGACGTATCTTATGCGCTACGTGCTAGTGCCATCGCTGAAAAGCGTCAATCTTGGAAAAACGCCACTGATAACGGTTTCACTGTGGGTACTTACGAAGAGCTAGTACCGACTGCTGACCTAGTATGTAACCTGACGCCTGATAAGCAGCACACTGACGCTGTTTCTACTGTTATGCCTCTAATGAAGCAAGGCGCGACTCTAGGTTATTCACACGGTTTCAACATCGTTGAAGAAGGCATGCAAATCCGTGAAGACCTAACCGTTGTTATGGTTGCACCTAAGTGCCCAGGTTCTGAAGTACGTGAAGAATACAAGCGTGGTTTCGGTGTACCAACTTTGATCGCTGTTCACCCAGAAAACGATCCTAAAGGCGAAGGCATGGACATCGCTAAAGCTTGGGCGTCTGCTACTGGTGGCGACCGTGCGGGTGTACTTGAGAGCTCTTTCGTTGCGGAAGTGAAATCTGACCTTATGGGCGAACAAACTATCCTTTGCGGTATGTTACAAACTGGCGCCATCCTAGGTTACGAAAAAATGGTTGCTGACGGCATCGACGGCCCATACGCAGCGAAACTGATTCAATTCGGTTGGGAAACTGTAACTGAAGCACTGAAAATCGGCGGCATCACTAACATGATGGATCGTCTATCTAACCCAGCTAAAATCAAAGCCTTCGACATGGCTGATGATCTTAAAGTGCTAATGCGTCCATTGTTCCGCAAGCACCAAGACGACATCATGACGGGCGAATTCTCTCGTACCATGATGGAAGACTGGGCTAACGACGACGCTAACCTACTAAAATGGCGTGCAGAAACCGCTGAGACAGGCTTCGAAAAAGAAGGTCCATGTGACGTTGAAATCGACGAGCAAGAATTCTTCGATAAAGGCATCATGCTAGTAGCTATGGTTAAAGCGGGTGTTGAGCTTGCGTTCGAAACCATGGTTGAGTCTGGTATCGTTGAAGAGTCTGCTTACTACGAATCTCTACACGAGACTCCATTAATCGCGAACACCATCGCACGTAAGAAACTTTACGAAATGAACGTGGTTATCTCTGATACAGCTGAATATGGTTGCTACCTATTCTCTCACGCAGCTGTGCCTCTACTACGTGAAGAGTTCATGCCTAACATCACCACTGAAGTGATTGGTAAAGGTCTAAACCTTAAGTCTAACTCTGTAGACAACGCTCGCTTAGTTGACGTGAACGAAGAAATTCGTGAGCACCCAGTTGAGTGGATCGGTCAAGAACTACGTGGTTATATGACTGACATGAAACGCATCGTAGAAGCGTCTAAATAAGAGCTATTTGCGTCGATTAGGCGGCGTTTAAAAACCTCGAAGTGTCCTCATGTATAAATACATACACTGCGGTACTTCGAGATTTTTATGCCTTGCCTAACCTTCCTCAATGACGCTCTTATCGATAATCTAATGAAGTGATTCAAATAGATTAAAAAAAGCCCAAGTAGAAATACTTGGGCTTTTTTGTTTTCTCAATCCATTCCTAAAACTTAAATTTCCACCATTTCAAATTCATCTTTGCCCACACCACAATCTGGACACAACCAGTCGCTCGGGACATCTTCCCATTTGGTGCCAGGGGCAATGCCTTCATCTGGCCAACCTTTGGCTTCGTCATACACAATACCGCACACAACACATTCCCAAATTTTCATACTGCACCTCCTGATCATTTAGGCTTAATTAACGACCTGGCATGTATTTCTTAACATTGAAATTGAAATAACGTTTGAAAACACTATTGGCTTCGTCTTCGGATTGTCGCCAGCCATAAACTTCCGGTTTTGTGGTTTCTATGGCTAGGGTTCTAAAAATTAGCCAATCATAAATCGCCAATGTTGCCGTGACATTTTTCGCCGAGTTTTTACCACGCGAATGATGCTGATGATGCTGAGTTGGGAAAGTAATCACGTGACACAAGGCCCACATAATATTACGCACCCACTTATTTTTGTGATTCAAAAAATACAAATCATAATTCCAATTCACATGCGTATGTGCTGCCCATAAACCTTTAAACACAGTGGCATAAATGAAGACTTCGGTTAAACCGAGATACAAGCAAACAATTTGGAACCAGTAATTAGGTAGAATAAACCACCACGCCCAACCATTGATAAAAGTTTGCGTCACGCTTAACTGGCCTTTGTTATCAGTACCGCCTGACAAATGATGCGGACGATGACTCATTTTATAAAACGCTTGAATCCACTGCAGCGCTTTATTTTTTGGACGCTTCATATGGGAAAACAAATGGGCTGAGCCGTGTAAGAATTCTTCAATGCAAAAATAACCAATTAAGGCATACCAAAAGTAATCTTGTTGCAGCCAAGCCAAGCTGCCAGCACTGCTGGGAAACAAGGTACTCAGTAACAACGAAACGCCAATCACCAATAATGGTCGCTGAACCACCACCATCATAAAGGTCGCGAGAAAGGCCATCTGCCAGTCTTTCTTGGTTTTACGCCCATCCTTAGTTCTACCGACCGCCAGTTCCCATATGGCGGCTAAAACGATAAAAATCGTCACCACGAGTTTCAGTAATTCTTCCATAGGGCACCTCACATTGGTTTTCAGTTTCTTATTATGAGTTTTACCTTAGGGGAGATTGATATATATTAAAATTCGATATTACTGATAAGCAACTTCCATGAAGCTGAACTTAAGAGCCGTCGACCTGAACCTTTTCCCTGTATTCGAAGCCATTATGGAGACAGGGCAGTATTCCAAAGCGGCTGAACGCCTTGCCATGAGCCAGCCCGCCATGAGCGCTGCCGTGCAGCGATTACGCGATACCTTGGGGGACCCATTATTTGTGCGTACTGCCAAAGGCGTGGTTGCGACCCCGAAAGCGGAAGTGATTTATCAAGATATAAAAGAAGCGCTAGCCTTGATGCGCCACGGGTTGAGCTCACAGAAAGGCTTTGACCCCAAAAGCCAAGCCCATGAGTTTAGAGTGCTCAGCGGAGACTATTTTGAATTTGTCGTCTTACCAAAATTATTGGAAAAGGTGGAAAGTCAGTCACAGCACATTCGCTTGAGCCTAAAGCCCATTCTCGATGACTCCGCCAAGCAGCTGATTCATGCTCAAGCAGACATCATGTTGGATGCCTTCTTGGCAGAAGATGAACGCATACGCAGTGAAATCGTCATGGAAGAAACCTTGATGGTCATTGCCAGCAAGCACCATCCAAAAATTCAAAACACCTTGAGCATAGATGACTTTTATCAAGCCAAACACGCCGTCTTACCTAACCGCGGGCGCTTACTGCCTTTAGATAAAATTTTGCAACGCCCACTGAAACAAGAACGAAAAATTGGTGTGCAAGTGACGCAATACATTAGCCTGTTAGCGGCTGTGGGCAACAGCGACTTTATCGCCACCGTGCCCAAGTATCTTGCCAACTTGTATGCTGACGCGTTCCAATTAAACCTATTTGAGTTTCCCTTAGCCGTACCCAAGGTTCCCATTTATATGATGTGGTCAAAAGCGTTTGATCGTGACCCTGCCAATACTTGGCTATTACAGCAAATTCGGGATTCGCTTAAAGAAATAAAACAAGAAATCGTTACGAAATAACTTTAAAACAAATCGATATCCGCATCATCGTCTGCTTTAGTAGCAGCGGTCTTATCTGAATTGACGGCCACTTGTTGCGTGGTGTTGGGCAGCTCGTCTCCTTCTTCGACTTTGAAACGACCCACCAGCATACTCAGTTGTTGAGTGAGGCTATTAAATTCATTGGTGACTGCCACCATGCTGTTTACCACTTCAATGGAGTCTTTCACTGCCACTTCTATGGTCCCTATGTGAGTATTGGCATCCGTGGATAATGTATTTTGTTGTTGCGCATCATGAGCAATATTGGCGCTACTTTCGTTAATGTCTTCGCTGGCTTTGAAGATGGCTTGTAGTGAATCTGAGGCTTCATTTGCACAGGACACGGTATGCTGAGCCATTTTAGAATTGGCTGCCATTTGCGATACCACATTTTGAATGGATGATCGAAATAAACTGGTTTTTTCACTGATCACTTGTGTGCTGCCTACGGTTTTGGAAGCGAGGTTTCGAACTTCTTCTGCCACCACAGCAAAACCACGCCCTTCTTCACCGGCACGCGCAGCTTCGATCGCGGCATTCAATGCTAATAAATTAGTTTGATCCGCAATGTCTTGGATGCTGGATAGCACCTCTTCGATTTCATGGCCAACATTTTCAAGCGTTAGAATGGATTCACTGGATTGCTCTATGCTGCCGATGAGTTTTTCGATGGCTTCCAGTGCCTGATCTAATTTTTTCACCCCCTCGCTGGCTCTTTGATTAATGGCCACAGACAAACTGGTATTGGATTCCGTCTGCCCTGCTATATGTTGGGTTGATCCCGCTATCTGTTTGATTTCATCTGTGAGCTGTAAGGTTTCTTCTTGTTGTGAATGAATAGCATGACGGCTCTGCTCGGCCGTTTCCCCTAATCGGTCTGATAGCCTGACCACATCTTCACTGGTGCCTTTCACTAACACCACGACCTCACGAATATTTTGAATCATCTGATTAAAACCATCGGAGAGTAAACTTAACTCATCTCGTGTGGCCTTTTGCATTTTCACCGTCAGATCCCCATTAGTGGCTTGTCTGGCTTCTAAATCAAAGCGGCGTACGGTTTTGATAATGGAAAGGTACATCCCCCAAATTAAGTAAAAAATCCCCAACAATAAAAATAAGGTACAAATCAAAAACACCCAAACATCATGTCGTAGTGCATCAGCACGATTTTGTAATAACACTTCGGTGTAATTTATTAACGTTTCGGCAAGCGTATGTATGCGCTCCATGTATTCGCTACTGGTCGTAAAATAGCTTTGTCGAGTGACTTCTAGGTTCATGGCTTCAATGGTTTGTGCCGATAAGTAATCCCGATATGCCAGCATACCGTTAATCACTTCCATCATGTCTGTCTGTAACGCGTCATAATGTTCTGGTGGCAGTTGTTTAAAGACACCTTCGAACGCTTTAGCATCATGGGTTAATCCGGCATATACCTTATCTAGTTCATCGTATAGTTCACTACTAAAATAACCCTGACTTAACCCATAACTGCCCATTGCTCGGCCAATACCCATATTAATCGTGGCATGATGTAAGTGATTACTTACAAGATTGATTAATAGATAGGTGGACAACTCAGAATCTAAAATCAATCGGCTTACCGTGGCTGTATCATTGAGTAGTTGATGACAACCAATCACAAAACCATCGTAATATTGAAACTGGGTACGAACCCCACCTTGCGCTCCGGCAGTGCCTTGCTGCAATGTCTGCCATAGGGTTTCAAGTTCCTGCACTCGGGTATCTAATGAGGCATTTTCGAAAGCATGTAACGTCGGTTTGATATCATCTAACTGTTGTTGGACGTCATTGGAGATGGCAGTGATTTGCTGTTGCAACTCAGCGGATTGATCCGCTCTTTGCAAGGTGGAGAGATCTCGAAACTGCTCGGCCTTGGCAATCAAAACATAAACCTGTTTGATAGCCTCCAGTCCCTCGATTTCTGACGCAATCAAACTGGATTGTTTTTGTACTTGCGTCCATAGGCCATAACCCAGCACAAGGATCGGCATAATAAACAGCGCACTGATTACAGAGAACTTGAAGGCAAAATTTAATCGCCCCATCAACCACAGGGCAGGCAGCGATATTACCTTGAGCATGAGGTCATCCTTCGACACTTCCTTAAAGTGTAGACGACCTCGTTTAAATTGGGCTCAGACCAAAAACGCCTCTAGAATTTGATTCCAGCGCTTAAAAACCAGCTGTGTACACGTTTATAACGCGTTCGGGTGGCTTCTAAGAAAAAGCCTTTACCCTCACCAAAAAACAAGCCACCACCAAACAGATTTGAACAGCCATTTCCATTCCAGACATTCCACGCATCGTAGGCACTGGCGCTCCAACAATGTCGACCTACTTTGGCATATGGCCCTTCTCCACCAGGGAAATGGAAAATGGCATTGGTGCCAACACTAATGCCTGCAAAATGAAAATCATGCAATACCGCATGATCCACTGGGTCTTCGTCCTCTTCGTCGTTAAACCAAAAGTCCACGCCCACTTCTAAACTCATAATGGGCAACACAGGACGACCGATTGCAAAATAAACCCCTTCCCCTACCGAAGTTAAATCCACCTCTTCGTTATCCGTATCCAAACTGTGCAACCCAAGTTGAATCGCAGACACTGTGTACCAAGGTGCGTCTAACTGCATGTCTTGACCCGCCATCAAGAGATCACTGCGGTCCCCCCAACTACTCAGAGATACGCAACATAACAACGTCCAGCAAAAAACATCCCTTAACATCATGTTATTCCTTGATCCTAAAACTCGACTCAATTAGAGTAATTACACTAATCATAATTTCATTGCGAGACCACTATGATTTCACAACCCTTAACCTTGCCGTGCGGGCACACCATTAAGAATCGTTTGATCAAAGCCGCCATGACAGAAGGCCTCGCCGATAAGCGTGATGATGCCACAATCGGCCATCAGACGTTATATAAAACCTGGAGTGAAGGCGGCGCTGCGGTGCTCATTACCGGCAATATCATGGTGGATCGTCGCTATCTTGAACGCGCAGGCAATGTGGTAGTGGAAGATGAATCCGGCCTTGCGCAACTTAAAGCATGGGCGAAAGCTACCCACCAAGGGAACAGCGAATTATGGGCACAAATTTCACACCCGGGGCGTCAATGTCCTCGCTTAGTGAACACTCAGCCATTATCGGCCAGTGATGTTCAGCTCAATATGATTGCCAATTTTGGTAAACCCAAACCCGCCAGCCGCGAAGACTTACAAGACATCATTCAGCGCTTTGGGAATACCGCACGCATTCTTAAACAAGCCGGATTCGATGGCGTGCAAATTCATAGCGCCCATGGTTATTTGCTAAGTCAATTTCTAAGCCCTATCACCAATAAACGCCAAGATGAATATGGCGGGTCGCTGGAAAATCGCGCCCACTTATTGCTCCAAGTCATCGCCAGCGTACGCCAAGCTGTAGGGGATGACTTCCCTATTTCCGTCAAGCTCAATAGTTCTGATTTTCAAAAAGGCGGTTTCAGTGAAGAAGAATGCCTACAAGTGGTGGATTGGTTAAATGAAGCCCGTATCGATTTATTAGAAATCAGTGGTGGCACCTATGAGCAATTGGAGTTTTTACAACAATCCGCCGAAGAAACCCGCGCAAGTTCACTCAAGCGCGAAGCCTATTTTTTAAGTTACGCGGAAAAAATTAAACAAGTGGCCAAGATGCCCGTCATGGTCACCGGCGGTTTCCGCACACTTCAGGGGATGAATGACGCCATCAGTGCACAACACACAGATGTCATTGGATTAGCGCGTCCTTTTTGTTTAGCACCCGATTTACCCAAGCAATTAATATCACAAGATCTTGCCTTACTGGATGACCAAGCAAAACATCTCGTATTGGGTAAAGGTTACTGGGGGCCAGCTAGCTCTTCCAAATCCATGCAGGCACTAAATAATCAAGCCCAAGCAGGTTGGTACTATCACCAAATAGAGCGCCTTGCTAAAGGGCAAAATAGCAACGAAAAATACTCAGTTCGCAAAGCATTGTTTGCGCATTTAAGTAATGACTTTAAGCGCGCCATTAAACGTAAGTTTGCTTAAATAAAACAGGGTGACATTTTCTAACGTGTCACCCTTTTCTTTTTGATTTAATTACACTTCAAACAAACCTTTCACCGGCCAGATGTTTTCAAACTCCGCTTGGGCTCCCGTAGATTTCGCTGCAAAGGTTTTCATCATGTCGTTCGGGCGGAACATGCCAGATTGCCAAGTGGCCATGTATTTCAAACTGTCTTGTACTGAATGATCGCGACTGTAATTCAGCATCTCTTTACAACCAGCTACCGCCAATGGCGAGTTGTGTGCGATGCGTTGTGCAATGGTCATGACACCATCTAATAACGCTGCGTGGCTTTCATACACTTCATTCACAAAGCCTAAATTCTTAGCCTCTTGTGCGGATAATTTTCGCCCAGTATAAGCCAGCTCGCGCACCACGCCTTGAGGCATGAGTTTAGGCAAACGCTGTAGTGTGCCAACATCAGCCGTCATACCCAACTCTGTTTCTTTAATGGTGAAATACGCATCGTCTGTGCAATAACGGCTGTCACTGGCACACACCATATCCAAAGCGCCGCCAATGCAACCTCCTTGAATGGCGGTGAGCACAGGAACCCGCACTTCTTCCAATGCACTTAAGGAGGCTTGTAGCTGCATGACCACACGGCGTAAGTTTTCCCCCATGCGCCCCGGATCCCCTGTCATTGGGGTCGCTTTTGGATTCGTAAACACGGCTAAATCCATACCGGCACTGAAGTGTTTGCCTGTTGATGAAATGACAATCACGCGCACGTCACCGCTGGCATCCAGCGCCTTCACGCATTGTGGCAGCTCCAACCAAAAATCCACATTCATGCTATTTAAAGCATCTGGACGACACATCTGTACATGAGCCACATGATTCTCAACGCTCACGGCAAAGCTTTTAAATTCCATAGCTGACCTTCATTCTTGTTATTTTGACATCGTCAAGATAGGCCTGCATTTTGACATTGTCAAGATAAGCCTTACACTCCACATGACCCTTAACCGACTTATTAACCTCATGCCAAAAGACCCGCTTGATTTACCAGCAACCGCCAGTGCTAACCATCCATATCACCATGGCAATCTAAGGCAGGCACTGTTGAATGCCAGCATGGACATCATTCGCAACCAAGGCATTGGCGGATTATCACTGAGGAAACTAGCAGAAGTGGTGGGCGTATCCCGAACCGCCCCTTATCATCACTTCAAAGATAAAGATGCACTACTGGCCGCGGTGGCAGCCCAAGGGTTTGCGGAGTTATCAGAACTACTCAATGAAGCCATACTCGATGAACACCTGCCTTTATCAGACAAACTGCAACAAGCGGTGATGGGGTACTTGCAGTTTGCAATCGCCCATCCAACCCAATATGAACTCATGTTTGGGCAAATGCTGTGGCAAGACTCCAAACAAACCGAATTTCAGCGCACGGCGAAAGATTGCTTTCGCTTATACGTGAAAATTTTTGAATCCTTTGAACAACATTCCCAACAAAGTCTTAATGAATCCCCTTTGCGCCTAGCCCAAGTAACCTGGTCCACCTTGCATGGATTGGCCCGTTTAGCCAGCGATGGCATCTTTGCAAAAAAAGACGACTTGGATGACATTGCTAAAACCGTCATCAAACAAATTGAGAGATCCATTGAAAGTGAAAGCGAGTAACTGAAAAGTAGTTCACACCTTTCATTCAATTGAAATGTTTATGCATGATTTCATGTTCATGACAAAGATTCAGTGGCGAATCTAGATCAATATTTTATGAATAAATGCTGCATTTAAAGACTGTTTCTAAGTTAAAAACACCTCAGAAAGACTGAAATTATCTAACGTAAAATAATCTTTATTTTTCTAGGATTTTTCTTTAAATGACCTAGCCCTTCTGGCATTTATTGTCTATTCCTATTGA
>JABXIK010000049.1 GCA_013373125.1 Gammaproteobacteria bacterium
AAACGTTTTGGAGTCATTGATGAAATGGAACTGGGTGAGACTCGCACTCCTTTTCATAAAGACCATGATCGCGTCATTTTTTCTAGTAGCTTTCGACGTTTGGAGCGCAAAACGCAAGTTCATCCTTTAAGTGATAACGATCATATTCATAGTCGCTTAACCCATAGCCTAGAAGTGAGTTGCGTGGGACGCAGCCTTGGCGCCCAAGTGGGAGAAATGTTACAGGGCAAATTACCCGAGCATATAACGCCTGCAGACTTAGGTGCCATCGTACAAGCGGCATGTCTTGCCCATGATATTGGTAATCCGCCTTTTGGCCATACAGGGGAAGATGCTATCCGCCATTGGTTTCGGGATACTAAAAATGCACACTTTTTACATGGTTTATCAGACGAGCAAATAAAAGATTTTCAAACCTTTGAAGGTAATGCACAAGGCTTGCGTATTTTAACTCAGCTGGAATATCACAGATTCGATGGGGGGATGCGTTTAACTTATGCCACTTTAGGTAGTTTCTTAAAATACCCTTGGCACAGTGGCTATCAAGACCCTAAAAAAGGGGAGAAGTTTGGGGTGTACCAGTCGGAGTTGGCGTATCTCCATGAAATTGCTAATGAGGTGGGGTTAATCAAGTTGGATGAAAATCGCTATTGCCGCCACCCCTTGGTGTATTTAATGGAGGCGGCGGATGACATCTGCTATGCCATTATTGATTTAGAAGATGGTGTGGAGATGAACCTCTTACGGTATGAGGAGGTTGAGCAAATTTTGCTGGATTTAATTGGCGAAGACGTACCAGCATCTTATTACAACACAACTTCTGAAGACCCCGCCCGCCGTCGATTAGCCATATTACGCGGTAAAGCCATAGAGATATTAGTGAATGCCGTAGCCGGTGCCTTTGTTGCACATGAAAAAGATTTGCTGGATGGTAATTTACAAGGGGATTTGATTGCATTGGCTGGTCCGAAAGCCGCGCAGTGCATAGGGTTGGCCAAGCGAGTCGCGCGGGAGAGAATTTTTAAAGACCCGAAGAAGGCGCTTATCGAGATTGGCGCGTATGCCACTTTAGGCAGTTTATTGGAGTCTTTCTTGACGGCCATTGATGAGGTGTTGGCTGGAGGACACATCAGTTATAAGTCCCAACGTATATTAGATTTGATCGGCCGGCATGCTCCTCAGGCAGGGTGGGATAAATATCGGTCGTATTTGCGGGTCGTGGATTATATTGCAGGTATGACGGATGGCTACGCGGTGGAACTCGCTCAAGCTATACGCGGTCTGAGGCATTAGCCGAGAGTTTGCCCAAGATGGTAGATTTATAGGTGAGATTCTAATTCAGATTGGTAGAATGGCTCGGCTTTGTTTTCTCTAAATATAAAAATGAGTGCTCAATGGATATTGATTTTCCCCTGATTCTGGTTGTGGCCACATTTGCCACGGGTTTGGTGGCGTTAGCCGATAAACTGTTCTTCGCTAAAAAGCGCATGGCTGAAGTGGCGCAGGTTGAAGCCCAAGGTGGTGACGAACAGGCGTTATTAAACGCACAAAAGGAGCCTTGGTTGATTGAAAACAGCAAGGGCTTCTTTCCCGTTTTAGCTTTGGTCTTGGTGTTGCGCTCTTTTCTTGTTGAGCCTTTTCAAATCCCATCGGGTTCCATGGAGCCAACATTGATTAAAGGGGATTTCATCTTAGTTAATAAGTTTTCTTATGGTTTTCGTTTACCTGTCATTGGCACTAAAGTCATTCCTGTTGATGATCCTAAGCGCGGTGATGTGATGGTGTTTATACCTCCCCATGATCCAAGGTATTTCATTAAGCGTGTGATTGGATTACCTGGCGATCACATTCGATACAGCAATAAAACCTTGTTTATCAATGGTGAAAAGGTACCTGAGGAGTTAGTGGGCGCTTATCCGCATAATGCGCCTCGTATCATGACTTACCAAGAGAATGACTATCCAATACAAGAGTATGTTGGTATTCCAAGTCGTGGCGATGGTGAGTGGGTGGTGCCAGAAGGTCATTACTTTATGATGGGGGATAACCGTGATAACTCTGGGGATAGCCGTTTCTGGGGTTTTGTGCCTGATCGAAATATTGTAGGTAAGGCATTTGCAGTTTGGATGCATTGGGAAGACTGGAGCAGCATCCCAAGCTTTAGCCGTAATAAGCTCATTCATTAATTCTTAGCTACACTGTAGGTATCGACGCACAATTTGGATACCTACTAGTGAGTATAAAAAAGACATGTAGACGCTGTATAATGGCCCGCTGGATTGCCTTTTACTGTTTTAGTATTTTGGTAATTGCGGGTTTCGCATTGAATCGTGTTTTTTTGGTTTAAAACTGACTAATTAGACTGGTATTTTGAATTGGCGTCAGTAGAATAGCGCCAAACCTATGAAGTTGACTTGGCTTGGTTATGTATTGGTACCGAAAGTTTTTGGCGTCTTGCTCCTCTATTTTTACTCCCCCAATTAAGCGCAGCTCTCAAGAACAGAAAAAGGCAGATCGACAAGCCAGTTGTTTGACCTTGTACGATTGCAGTCAACGTCCCTTCAATAACAAAATCCAACGTCACCTTAAGCATCTGAATGTAGATGTGACCGTAAAAAATCTAAATCGCTGCCATGTCTTTCAAAAAGAGCTGTTAGCCGGTGGTGGCCGAGCTCAAGTGCCTTGCCTGAGAATTGAAAGCCAAAATGGCAGTCGCTGGCTATATGAATCTGACGACATTATTCGATATTTGAATCGAAAATTTGCGCCTAAGACACAAACTAAGCGATTAGAACGAGCGCATTAGTTCACTATTAGGCATAATGCTCTACTAGTATTGAATGTAGGCACTCGCATCAGGAGTTATAAGTCAGAGCATGGGACGCTCAGTGCAAGCTATCAAAATCATCATAATTTGGTCATTTATGCTGTTATCTCTACAGGCGTGGGGAGCAACGGTAGGCCTCTTGGTGGATAGTCAAAGTGAGCAAATTGTCGCTTTTAAAGATCAATTGCAACGCCTGCGATCAGTTGATCAAATCCAATTGATTACCACGCCTCAACTGAGCGAAATCAATAAAGAAGATATTCAGAAATGGATCACCCTCGGTCCTAAGGCGTTAAATGCGTTACTGCCAGCACTGAACCAATCTAAATCACCTGTCTTAGCCTTGTTTTTACCCGATGCCATGCGGGTGCAACTATCCGGTAAATATCAAAAATCATTCTCAACCCTTGATAATTCTCCAACCCTTTCTCGACAGCTGGCCTTGATTCAAGCTATTGCTCCACAGGCCAAACAAGTGGGGGTGTTTTATTCCAGTCAGTATAGAGTTGATCAAAAAGCAATCAATTCTGTGGCGAATCAATATGATTTGAAACTGCAATGGGCGGAATTGAAAGACCCATTGGATTGGGACAGGCAAGCACTTAAAGTTTTAAGTGATGTGGATTTGGTATTAGGGGTCAGTGATGATGCCCTGTATAACACCACAACGATTCGCAGTATTTTAATGCGTTTATATCGCTCTGGAATCGCTTTGGTCGGACCGGATAAAGGCTATGTTCGTGCGGGTGCTGTAGCCAGTGTGTACTCAGGGATTCCGGAAGTATTAAAAGCCAGTTCGGCTTGGTTAGCTGGAGAGTTAGCTGACAGTCCTATTATTCCCAATCCGTATTTTGACGTCAGTGTTAATGGGCAGGTGGCCCGCTCGTTGAATATAGTGGTGGATGATGAAGCATCTTTAACCAAACAGGTTAAGGAGGTCACCCGTGCTCAATAAAGGAAAGGGCTGGAGCCTATACACGCGTACCTTGATATTAGGTCTCGGCCCTGCATTGATTTTGTCGTTTGTTTTAAGTGGCTACTTCATCAATGTGCGCATACAAGATGTTAAGCATGAACTGGATAACAAAGGTCAATTGATTGCGGTGCAATTAGCATCGACCGCAGATTACTTTGTACTTACCGGTAATCAATCCATCATTTCCCCTCTTACCCGTGTGTTGTTAGAAGATAAAGATGTGGAGTTTATAGAGATTGAGGATATTGCTGGTGGCTTACTATTTAGCCAAAGCGATATGAAGTTCAATCAAAATCCATCGGATTCCGATAAAGGCCTTTTGCGTTGGTATCAAGCCGACATCATTCAATACGATGTATTAGCAGATGACGATGATTGGTTTGGAAAACAGCAGCAAGAAAAGATATTGGGGCAGGTACGAGTAGGCCTGTCCACCAGTTTTGTTGAACAACGCCAAAATGAAATCATTTTAAACGCGTTTTTAATCGCCAGCGTGGCTATGGGTATTTGTGGTCTGATCGCATGGCTCAGTGGCGCGAAATTAGTAACGCCCATTTCTCGTTTGGTATCTGTGGTAGAGCGTATGGCGCAAGGAGATTACAGTGCGCGAACGACTGAGACCGCAAATGGGGAAGTTAAACAATTACAAGAAGGTGTGAATACACTTGCTAAAGAGCTAGAAAAATCCGAACAAGTACAACAGCATTACGTGGAAAGCTTAATCAAAGAAAGAGAAGCATCAGAGGCCGCCAATAAAGCGAAGAGTGAGTTCTTAGCGGTAATGACCCACGAATTAAGAACCCCCATGAACGGTGTGCTGGGTATGTTGCAACTAATGCAATCGACACCGTTATCCCAGGAACAAGATGAATACGTTGAAATTGCGTTGTCTTCTGGTGATCACTTGTTGGGTTTGATTAACGATATTTTAGACTTTTCAAAAATTGAACAAGGCAATATAGAGTTAGAGCAAAAATTCTTTGATTTACATGCCAGTCTACGTCGTTTAACAGATGGTTTTAAAACCATAGTGGCAAGCAAGGAGCTTCAATTTGAAGTGGACATTGCCGCTGTAGAAAATGTAAAAGTCAAAGCCGATGAAACACGATTGCACCAAGTGTTAGTAAATCTATTGGGCAATGCCGTGAAATTTACACAAAAAGGTTACGTTGGCTTAAGTATTGGGAGCATTGAGCGTGATAACAATAATATTAAAGTAAGTATTGTGGTCAGTGATTCTGGTAAAGGGATCAGTGAAGATAATATCGAACGAATCTTTGATGCATTCCAGCAAGAAGATGCTTCTATTTCTCGTCGCTATGGGGGCACGGGCTTAGGTCTTGCCATATCAAAACAATTAGTTGAGAAGATGAATGGTCAGTTAATTGTGCAGAGTGCGACGGAGCAAGGTTCGCGCTTTATTTGTCAGTTCACTTGGGAGCTGGCCATGGGTGAAATAGAGAAGGTTGCTGAACAGCCAGAAGTGATGCCTGCCAGTTCATTTCAATATCGAGTATTGCTTGTAGAAGATAACGTCGTGAATCAAAAAGTGGCATTACGTATGCTGACGGATTTTGGCTTGCAATGTGACTTGGCTGAGGATGGCGTGGAAGCCTTAGTGTTGGCACGACAAAATCAGTACGATCTTATATTAATGGATCTACAAATGCCCAATATGGATGGTTATCAAGCAACTAAAACTATCCGAGCTGAAGAAGGCTTAAACAAGGTAACGCCTATTGTGGCGCTGACGGCGAATGCGTTATATGACGTTAAAAATCAGTGTTTACAAGCGGGTATGAATGACTTCTTAGCCAAGCCTTATAAAAAGGCATTGTTGCAACAACTTCTCACCCGCTGGTTAAACGTCAAGGTTTAACTCTCTATTTCTCTATAATCACTTCATTGAGTGGAGCACGATTGGTTCGTGCATTGTTTGCATCCACTTGTTTATCTTCATACCCAAAACTGATACCAAATAAAATCCCTGTGTCTTCATCGACATTGAAGAATTCGCGTACGATATTTGGATAATATGCGGTACTTGCTTGTGCACAGCTACCAATTCCATAGGCAGTCATCAACAACATGAGGGTCTGTGCATACATACCGACATCGACGGCGATAGATGGGCTGAAATCTTTTTTCATGGTAATGAACAGGACATGAGGTGCGCCGAAGAATTCATAATTCCGCGCAGTCGCTTTCATTCGCCCGATTTTATCTCCTCGGTCTATGTGCATGGCGCCATATAACGCTTGTGCACATTCCACCTGCCTTGTGCGCATGACCCCTTCGAATTTGGGTAAATGAGAGAAATCTGGATTCATGTTTTGTCCATGCATAAACGCATGCAGCATTTTTTCTCTTAATGACTGGCAAGCATCCCCGCTAGCGAGCAGGACTCCCCAAGGTTGTACATTGCAGTTTGAAGGACTCAGTTGAGCTTGCTCTAAGATGTCCTCAATCACGTCTTTAGGTACAGGGTCTGGCTTGAAACCTCGAACAGAGCGACGCTGTTGAATGGCTTCGATGAGTGTCATATTTGGCTGGGTCATGAGCAAGTCCTTATTTACGTGCTCATACTCTATCAATGGCGTGTACGACAATTCAATGGCAATTTAGTACACAGTGATTGGATTGGTTGGTGTGGCAGTTTGGTCTGAGGATTGAATTTGAAGTGGGTAGCTTGGCATCCAAGCCACTGGAGTAATTTCAATTTTAATGTCTTTCGACTTTAGACCAAATCTGGGTAGATCTTGTTGAATATCCACCTCCATTGCATGGTTTTGTAAGATACCAGCTCGCTTGATCGAAGCGACTTTATGTTTGCTGACAAATACATTGATGTTGAAAGCCACCCAGGCTTGATTCCAAGGGCCCTGGTTTTCATTTTCTAATCTTAAATAGCAGTTTAAAACAGGATTGAAACCGGTTTCATCAATGGTTTTTTTCAATGTGACTAAAGACAGCGATAAGCGATGAATATCCTGATACTGGATTTTATTATCACGGTCTGTGCCAATATCAGAAAAAAAATGGGGAAGTGAAGGTTCCGAGCACCCCGTCGTTAATAAATACGAAACACCTGCGAGTATGAATTTAGAGTTGGCCATAGGTTTTTTGTAGGTTGAGAACCTTATTTAAGTAATCGCGGGTTTCCGAACTAGGCATTTGTCGAATTAAGCGCCGTAACACATCGTTGGAAGTCATTCGGTTAATGCTATCCACCGAATTGTTAATACTGGCTTGGCCAGTTAATGTCCTCATGACACTGGATGTACCAGCATTGTAAGCCGCGATGGCGCAATAAAGGCGGGACTTGGAGTTTTTAATGTCGCGTAGGTAGCGGTAATACAAAATATGTAAATAGGCAGCCCCTACCTGAACATTTTGTTTTGGGTTGTATAAATAACTAGGCGATAAAACGCGCTGTTTGTTAAACAGCATATGGGTCGCATCGCGGCCTGCGGTATGGGGTACGATTTGCATTAAACCAAATGCTGGGATTTGTGAGCGGGCAAGCGGGTTAAATGAGCTTTCTGCATGAATGATGGCAAAGACCAAGGATGGCGGTAAATTGTAGGCCTGAGCATAATCATAAATGAAGGATTTATAGCGCTTAGCCTTCATACGAATGCGTTTCTCCGGTAACGATACGATATAGGTCGTGCGATCGTTGAATGCGAAAGCCAAGTTGAGCGATGCCACAGCCGGATAACGAATATAGGCCGACTTAGTGAGTTTTTGTGCCATGCGCTGAATGGCGTCTATGGTGGGGCGCTCGTCTTTAAATAATTCGGAAAGTATCAAGTCCTTGCCTAAGGCGCCTAAATCTTGGGCGTAACGAATACCAGCTAAGGATTCCATTTTTTGATTGATTGGGTCTTTGCTTATGGCTGTTTCAAGGTCCATGGACAGAAGAGACGTTAACGTTTGCTGTAACTGATACTGCATTTTCCGATAATCCAGTACCTTGCCTGAGTGAATGCTGGGCATGGTAATTTGGATTTCGTTAGCCTTGAAATCGATGGCGTGTTTTTGTTGGTAATCATCACTGTAGAGTACGAGGCGAGTTTTACTGCTCACTTCGGCATCTGGCCAGTATGCTCTTAAATCTGAACGATATTCAGAGAGAGCCTTCTTGAAGTTGTCGTTAAGTTGTTGCTCGGATAGCTGGGTATCCTCAGCTTGGGATTCAGTCGATGTTTTTGGTGGCTGATAGCCTTTAGGAATCACCTGTACCGCAGCACTGCTGGCCACAGGCAAGAGGGCAAGGCTGATGATGAGAATCGACTTATATACATTCATAGAGTGATCGTTTTCTAAGGTCTCAAGTTAAAGCTAGATAATGTGCTCTTTGGAAGCAAAAAAAATCATTGCTTGTGAGTAAATGATATAAAACCCATGTTTTAGGTTGTGAATCAGTTGACGTTTTTAGCTTGGTTATCGATCTGATACTTGGTTAGTAACGCCCGATAATCCCGACTCTTTAGGTAGATTTTTAAATAACGATTAAAGTCGGTTAGAACTTCTTGTGCAGCAGGGTGCTGCTTAATCATGGTGATGTGCAGCGACCTGCTATCTAAGGGGTTAGTGGATACTTGCAAACCACCTTTTAAGGTTGCGAAATGACGCAAATAATATTGGGCGACATAGCGATCTAATAAGGCAAAATCCAGATTCTTTGTTGCAATATCACGGAATAAAGAGCCGTATTGCGTGTAGTATTTTCGATTCGGGTACTGCTGAATGACGGGCGCATACGCATAGTCGTCCATGAGTCCCATGGAAGCACGTTGATCCAGTAAACGGGTTAGGTCGGAAGTATTAAGCTTGCCTGTACTGGATTGAATTGCGACTAATTGGTTATAAAAGTAAGGTTCGCTAAAACTTAAAAATTGCTCACGCTGTTTATTTTTCCAAGCCGCCACACTGATATCAAATTCCCCTTGTTTCATGCCTTCCATCACACGCTTCCAAGGTGCAAATATCATTTTCACTTGATAGCCCGCGCGACTTAATACGGCGCTGACCATTTCTACACTGAGTCCTTGGCCAGGTAAGCTGCGAGCGATAAACGGTGGCCATTGGGTTCCGGCTATGGTGAGTTGTTTTATGACTTCCGGATACTGTTGGCATACTTGAGCAAGGGTTTTATTGAGCCCCTGGTTGTTGATCTTAACCGCGTAGTCATCTTTAAAATTTTTAAGCAAGCTAATGCCTAAATAAGAGGCATCGTATATGCGCCACTGTTGGTCCAGTTGTTGTAAACGTAAAATGAATTCACGGCTTTCCCCCGATTTGGAAAGCTTTATTTTGATCGCCGCTTTGGTTTGGTTGTCGTTAAAGGTTTGCTCGAGAATTTGCCATCGGTTCGGTTGCCACGAGGATAAAGCCTCAGCTTGAGTGGCGCGAAATTGACGACTAAAACACTGTAGGAAATCTTGCTTTTGTTTAATGCTGGCTCGCTTCCAATGCTTACCCAGTATTAGTTGCCCCATACTCAAAGAGTCTATGAGTGGACTGACATGCGTGGCAATCAGATTTTGATAGTCGTGGTCGTCAGAGGTGTCTAATGCTGTGATGTCATTAAAGAGCTGCTCTAAGGAGTCTTGAATGATGTCCTTTGGGTCTGCTTGTGCAACATGGCATAAACACACCAATAGACCCATCATCCAATACTTCATTGACATCCATCCCCAATATCAGGTCATGCAAATAATCGCTTGTGATAAATAAAGATAGCAGAGCCTGAGGATGTGTCTGCCTATTTGAGAATTATTCGGCAGCTAAATGAAGAGTCTGATAGCGCGACACAAGGCGAGTGATGTCAGCCAATAACGCCCCTCGGCTTTTTAAACTCTCATGGTACATCTCAAGGTTCGGGTAGTGGTTTTCGGGTATGGCCACATAGGATTGCAGGCGTGGCATCAGCCTAGAAAATAACCGTTTTTGTTGCTCAAGGTTCTTGGCTTGTTGCTCTCGATTTAATTGCTTATGCCCATCCATCATTTTTTGTAGAGCGATTTTATCTTTAAGGATCAGTAATAGATCATCGCTATGACCTGAATGATCGTCATCTGCAAAGACATTGAAACAGCACACAAAAAAGCCAATGAGACCCAAGCACCTAATCATCTAAACAAATCCCCAGTTGACTGACCCCTTCATCGCGACTGAGCGGAATCAGCTCTTTAATCATATTTGCGTGACTATTCTGTGTACAGATGATATCCAGAATGGATTGCTCAAATTCTAATTGACGCTGCCACAGCTCACTTTCCTCTTGTGGTATCTCTTGCATTTCCAGTACTTCAGATAAGCGTTCTTGCACCATGGTTTGGATATTTTGAGCGTCAAGAATGCTACTGTCTAAGATACTTTGGACACACGATTGCAGGTTCACCATGGTGTCCATGGCAGGATAAACACCAAAATGTTCGTATTCCTCTGGATTGGGAATGATGGCTTCAATGGTCTCTAATTGGTTTTCCATATTTTTCAGGCTGCTTAGCTGCCCACGCAAAAACTCCCACACTTTATTTAATATTTTGCGACTTTGCTTGAAGTCATCTTCTTTTTGCTCAATTTCACAAAATAGTTGGAAATTAGGCATGCTACGTTCACACAGTGCGGTACACAGGGCCAGTTGCTGCCAGTGGTTTAAGGTGGATAAATCCATGAATACTCCTCTCATTTGCCGCACATTATAGCCTCTCACCTAACAATCTAATAAGCGAAATTTGGTAAGTGGAAAGCATTTCAAAGTCAAAAAATGGCGCATTATGTCTTTTTATTGAAAAAGTATCATAAGTGATTGTTTTTTTGCGCATTTGAAAATTCAAGCTAGGTTTATAAAAGGGATACAGGTTTAGCAGTACTGTAATGAACACAGTAAATGGGGAATCCCAGCATGACCTTGGTTGAGGTCACTGGGCTGTTAAATCATTAGAGCCAGCTCTAATGGATGAGAGGTAGAAATGGCTAATCATATTTTCATATTGGCAACCGTGATGCTGTTAGCAGGCATCTTTGGTGGGCTAGTAAACTACTACATGTATGGGGATCATGATCCAGATGCAACCAGCTTGCCGCGCTGTTTGGTTGTGGGTATAGGCGCATCGTTCCTGGTGCCAGTGATACTGGATTTAGTTAACAGTGAACTGATACTGGAAACTCAAGGTGATCCGTCTCGGTTATTAATTTTCACCGGTTTTTGTTTGATTTCGGCAATTGCCAGTCGATTTTTCATCACGAATATGTCAGATCGCATTTTGGATGCCGCGCGTCATGCGAAAGAGCAATCCGATAGCGTGCATCACGACTTACGTATCATCAAAAATGAACTACTTCCTTTGATCGATACGGAAACCGAACAAGACTTAGAGCCTGAAGAAGAGCCGGCTATCATGGATTACAGCGAAGATTTGGACGTGACCAGTTCAAATGCCTTAAAAATGTTATCCACTGGCCGATATATATTTAGGTCACTGGCTGGTTTATGTCGTGAGTCAAATAACGATGAAGCCACCATGCTGCAAACTCTAAGTGTGCTTGTGTCCCGAAGCCTTGCAGGAAAAGTCAGTGGTAAAAATGGTGTGCGCTGGCACATTACAGAAAAAGGTCGTCGCGTATTGGAGAGTCAGATGTAACGGCCTTGCCTTTCTGAATCAAGGATGAGTATTAGGAAATAACCGACAATGATTTACCAATTTAAACAGCCATTGATGATTGTCGGTTTTTCCTTGCTAATGTTGGCATCTTGGCTGGTTCAAGGGGCTGACGAACCTACTTCTGTAACTCAACCCACACCTATTGATGCCGCCGCACAACCATCCCCGACGGCTCCTAATGTTGATACTCCCAGTGTTAATAATGTAGATAATCAGGCCGACTCTGATTCAATCTCAGTTCCACAGGTATCTGGTTTAGACATCCCCGCAGATGCTCAAAGCACGATTATTCCCCAAGACAAAGCCACTGATATACATGTGATTATTGATATCTCTGGCTCCATGAAACAAAACGATCCAGAAAATTTGCGTATACCTGCATTGAATTTAATCGTTGAAATGATCCCAGAAGGGGCCCGTGCAGGGGTATGGACGTTTGGACAGTGGGTCAATATGTTGATTCCGCCAGCGCAAGTGGATGATGCGTGGCGTGAAAAAGCGAAGCAAGCCGCTAAACAAATTAACTCCTATGGCCTAAGAACCAATATGGGTGAAGCCATGGAAAAAGCCACCTGGCAATTTGAAACGGGTGGTGATTTTGAACAGCATGCCATATTGCTAACGGATGGTTTGGTGGATATAGCGGATGACAAAGATCCACAGCAACAAGCAAAAAATGAAGCCGAACGTCAGCGCATTGCGACACAAGTTTTAAAAAATTACCAAGATCTTGGCGTTAAGATTCACAGTATCGGTTTATCGGATAACGCCGATAAAGTGCTGTTAGATAAATTGGCATTAGAAACCGGCGGTAGCAGTGTCATCGTTAACAGCTCTCAAGAATTGGTCAAAGCATTTTTAAAAGCCTTTGAAAAAGCCGCTCCAGCGGTCACCGATCAGGTGCCACTATCCAATGATAATACGTTTAACATTGATGAAAGCGTGCAGGAATTCACTGCATTGGTGTTTCGTGAAAAAGGATCGAAGCCAATGCAATTGCTGTCGCCGTCAGGAAAAACCATTAGCCAGATAAAAGGGGCAGGGGAAAATGTACGTTGGTTTGGTGAATCTGTTTATGATTTAGTCACCATTACTTCGCCAGAAGCCGGTGAATGGAAAGTGGATGCGAAGTTGGATCCAGATAATCGCATCACAGTCATCAGCGATTTGAAAATGGATATTCGCAATTTGCCGAATACTTTATTCCCGGGGCAACAAGTGGATTTTGAGGTCTACCTACATGAAAAAGGTAAGGTGATAAAAAATCCAGACTTCTTGAAACTGATGACGTTTGAAATGACCATGACGGCGGAGTCTGGCCGCAGTGGAACGAAAGTAATTAGCGATCCCGATAAAGTACCGGAAGATGGATTGTACAGAGAAAGTATTTCCCGTTTATCTAAGGAAGGGCAATACGAGTTAAAAATTGAAGTGGATGGCAAAACCTTTAAGCGCATGCGTAAAGATTACATCCAAGTTCGTCAACCCATTGGATTTGAAATTCGTAAAACTCAAGTGGGCAAAAATGAAGCGTATGCCGTACGTGTGATTCCACAAGTTGCCGCCATTGAAGTGGCTAAGACCCGTGTGATAGCCAAACTCAAAGGCCCTGATCAATCCTCAATTATTCAAGCTATGCCGTGGATTGAAGAAGGAGTATGGGAGGCGGTTATTGAGCCGTCAAAAGGTCCAGGTGAATATAATATTGCGCTTAATATCAAAGGCTCCATGGGAGAAAACCAAGAATTCAGAGTTAAGCCAGACCCTATTTCATTGACCTTTCCTATACCTGCGGATTTCCAGCATGAATATCTAGCCGATCACAAAGGCAGCGAACAAGTTGCTAATGAAACCGTTGAAGAATCCGCTGTGAAAAGCGCAGAGCAAGCAGATCCAGCCATGGCGGAAAAAGAAGCGACACAAGACCCAGCTGCTGAAGCGACAAAACAAGAAGAAACTCAACAAGAACAAATGGATCAGCCGGAAGAAGTAGCGCAAACGCAAGAGGCTGAAAAGGGCAAGGGGGCGCAAGATGAAATGGCCGCTGAGCCGCAAGCGCCTGTTGAACCTGTCATGCCAGATCTGGCTGAGAAAATGAAGCAAGCTGAAGCGGCCATGGAAAGCGGTCCAGCTGATCCAGAAGAGGTTTTAACGGAAGAGCAACAAGCGGTATTAGAGCCCATTCCATATTGGTTATATGCCGTTATCCCAGTGTCAGCTCTGGTGTTAGGGATTTTAGGTTTCTTAATTTATCGTAAAGTGGCGACGAAAAAATCATCAGCGCCAGCAAAAGAATCGAACGATGAGCCAACTAAAAAAGCCGATGTGAGCTTAAACGACGGTTTGGATGATGAAGATTTTGATGAAGATTTTGACTTAAGTGGCGATGACGATGACGAAATGGCCATTTCAATAGGTGATGACGACGATGATGAAATTGAATCCTTATCAGATATGGATGAGTTAGATGATTCGGATTTTGATGAGCCGGCGCAACAAGATGCAGGCCCAAGTGATACCGTGGCCGATGATATCCCAGATTTTGATGAGAATTTTGATGTCGAAAATGCCGAGCCGCAAGACAATACCTCCAGTGTTATTGATGAATTGGATAATGTGTTGGATAGCCTTACGGATGATGACGAAGAAAATATTCCGCAATTGGATGAAGCGGTAGAGGATGATATTCCTCAACTAGACGAAGCCGCTGATGAATTTGATCTTGGGGCGGATGATCCGAATGATCTGGATGAAGTCAATAACGAAGATGAAAATGCTATTGACGCGGCACTGGCTAACCTAGAAAGTGAGCTAGATGATATCGATGTAGATGCTCTAATCGACGACGAGAAAAAAGAATAATGACCGATAAATTCATGCAAGCCGCCATAGATGAAGCAAAGTTAGGTCTAAAAGAGGGTGGAATCCCCATAGGCTCAGTGTTGGTACATAATGGTGAGATCATTGGTCGTGGGCACAATCGGCGTATTCAAAACGGCAGCTGTGTGCTTCATGGAGAAATGGATGCTCTTGAGAATGCTGGCCGTCAGCCCGCCAACGTGTATCAAGAATCTGTGATTTATACGACTCTGAGTCCTTGTTCTATGTGTTCTGGCGCAATTGCTTTGTACGGTATCCCCAAGGTAGTGATTGCGGAAAATCAAACCTTTCTCGGCGAAGAAACCTGGTTGAAAAGCAAAGGTGTCGAGCTTGAAGTATTACAGGATAAGACCTGCATCCAGCTGATGACGGATTTTATCGAGCAAAATCCAACCCTCTGGAATGAAGACATAGGGGTTTAGTCCCTAGTTTGCCTTCCCTATAGGTCATTACTGATCTAAATGACCATTCTCTTCGTAATATCAAGCCATGTACAAGGGTGAAAAATCCCTTATCCTGAGTTACCATTCGCAGCAATCATCTGGCTAAATTGAGCAAATTATGAAGTTTACTGGTACTAAAGAATACGTCGCCACTTCTGAACTACAAATGGCTGTGAACGCCGCGATTACCTTGCAGCGTCCTCTATTGATCAAGGGTGAGCCTGGCACAGGTAAAACCATGCTGGCAGAACAGTTAGCAGAAGCGTTAGATACGCCTCTGATTCAATGGCATATCAAATCCACTACAAAAGCCCACCAAGGTTTATACGAATACGATGCGGTATCTCGTTTACGTGATTCTCAACTGGGGAATGAAAGCGTTAAAGATATCGCAAACTACATTAAGAAAGGTAAGCTTTGGGAAGCCTTCACAGGGGATAAACCACCTGTGTTGCTGATCGATGAAATCGATAAAGCGGACATTGAATTCCCAAATGACTTGCTACTTGAGTTAGACAAGATGGAGTTTTTTGTTTACGAAACGCAAGAGCGTATCGTAGCTAAGCATCGTCCAATTATCATCATTACCAGTAACAATGAAAAAGAATTGCCAGATGCGTTTTTGCGTCGTTGTTTCTTCCACTACATTGATTTCCCTGATAAGGAAACTATGCAAAAAATTGTGGATGTGCATTTCCCTGATATTAAGAAAACGCTATTGGCAGAAGCCATGGATGTATTTTTTGATTTACGCAAAGTGCCTGGTTTGAAGAAGAAGCCTTCAACATCTGAGCTGGTGGATTGGTTGAAATTGTTGTTAGCAGACGATGTGGATCCTGAAACATTGCGCAGTAAAGAAACCGCTATTCCACCGCTATATGGTGCCATGGTGAAAAACGAACAAGACGTAGAGCTGTTGCAGAAGCTAGCTTTCATGTCTCGTCGTAAAGGCTAATTTTATGTTGGTTGATTTTTTTCAAACCATGCGCGAATACCGGGTGCCATGCTCCATTCGCGAATATTTGGATTTGATAAATGCCTGCAAACATCATTTGGCGTTTGCGGATTTGGATGACTTTTATCAGCTTAGCCGAATTTGCTTAGTTAAAGACGAACGCCATTTTGATAAATTCGATAAGGCATTTGCCCATTATTTCGAAGGGATCGATCGCCTTGATGAAGTATTGATGAGCGCAAAAGGTATTCCGGAAGAATGGATGAAGTCAGAGTTTGAGCGTCTATTTTCGAAAGAAGAAATGGATGCTATCGAAAGCCAAGGTGGTTTCGATGAGCTCATGAAAAAATTTCGTGAGCGGCTAGCCGAGCAAGAAAAGCGTCATCGTGGTGGTAATAAAATGATTGGTACCGGCGGTACATCGCCTTTTGGTGCCGATGGTTTTAACCCTGAAGGTATGCGAGTACAGCAAGGTCGTTCTCGTCATAAGCGTGCCATCAAGGTTTGGGAGCAGCGTAATTATCGCAATCTAGATGATGACGTAGAGCTGGGCATTCGTAATATCAAGGTGGCATTAAGGCGTTTGCGTAAGTTTGCGCGTCAAGGGGCCGCTGAAGAATTAGACTTGGATGATACCATTAGCTCCACGGCGAATAATGCAGGATTTTTGGACATCAAATTAGTGCCTGAGCGCCACAATGCAGTGAAGGTTCTGTTGTTTTTCGATATTGGCGGCACCATGGATCCGTTTGTGCGCATCTGCGAAGAATTATTCTCAGCGGCTAAAACCGAATTCAAGCATATGGAAACCTTCTACTTTCATAACTGCTTGTATGAGAGTGTATGGAAGGACAATCGCCGACGTTCAAATGAGCGCACCAAAACTTGGGATATCATGCGCAAGTTCACAAAAGACTATAAGGTGATTTTTGTTGGGGATGCCATGATGGCTCCTTACGAAGTGACCCATGTCGGTGGCAGTGTTGAGCATTGGAATGATGAACCAGGGGCTGCATGGTTGGCTCGTATGAAAGAGCACTTCTCGAAAGTGGTTTGGTTAAATCCTGTACCAGATTCCCAGTGGGGCTGGAGTGGATCACTCAATGCCATTCGAGACATCATGGAGGACAACATGTACCCATTAACCATAAATGGGCTTGAAGACGCCATGAGAGAACTGAGCCGATAGCACTCAGTGACATAATAAAAAAGGAGCCAATGGTTCCTTTTTTATTGGATAAAATGTGCCGACTTAGAAAAAACCACGAGTAATTCTATATTTTGGTGCGCTTGTCCCACTAACCTTGGTTGCATCTAGAAAACCCCTAGGTAACAATACGCCAAGACGCAACATTCTCAAAAATCGCGTCCTTATAATAAAAATAAAAAAATAAGGGTCTATCGTGAAGGCAATTTCATATCTTGCTCGAAGCATCATGCTATTCGTTTCATTCTTCATGTCTGGCTATTCTGCATTGGCGGAGCAAGCGGGTTTAGATAGTGAAATTGAGGCCCTCAAAGCGGAAGTTGTAGAATTAAATCGTGAGTTATTTGATCTAGAAGAGCAGCTTTTATATCCCGCTACCACATCCTTTGCTGTCTTTGTTTCCATGGACGCTGTGAAAGATTTTGAAATTCAATCGGTTAAATTGAATTTGGATGAGCAGGATGTTACCTCTCATATTTATCGCGCCGAACAGGTAGAAGCCTTAAGACGTGGCGGCATTCAAAAAGTATTTGAGGGTAATCTAAAACCAGGTTTACACCGTTTAAAAGCAGAAATCATGGGTAAAGACCGCGATGGTCGCCCTGTTAAGCGTATGGTCATGGCTGAGTTTGGTAAGGCCCGTGCCAGTAAATATCTAGAAGTTAAAATCAGTAATAACCCAAATCAAAATAAACCAGACTTCGCGATTGTTGAGTGGAAGTAATATGCGCTGGTTTATTTGTTTATTGATATTGGCTCCCCTTGCCTATGGAGACGACTTATTGCCGGATGAACGTCGGGCAGTGGCTCGTGATCCTTTATATGGCCAAGCTTTATATAGTTTACACTCCGGCGAATATGATAAAGCGTTAGGTTTCAACTACGAGCTACGCAAAAAAGGCCGTAAAGGGTACGGCAAGATTCTCGATATTCATGAAGCAACTGCCCAATTAGGTTTGGGTATGAGTCAACATGCACAATCGCAATTCCAACGTTTATTAAGTGACACTCGTGTCAGCTTCCTCCCTCCTGCCGCTCGAGCTCAAGCTTGGTTTTACATGGCCAAGCACTTTTACAATAAAGGTATGTGGTTAAGTGGTTTAAAAGCCATACGTAAAGTGAATGCGGGACATTTAGGCTCTGATTTAAAAGATGAATATCACTTTTTAGCAACGACACTGGAGTTATTTAAAGGTAAAGCAGAGCGAGCGGATCAGCATATCTTAGCCATCGACCCAAGTAGTAAGTGGGCTGTTTATGCTTACATGAATTTAGGCGTGAGCTATACCGAGCGAGATGTACACATTAGTAAGGTAGAGGCAGTATTCAATAAAGCTTTAGAACTCACCAGCAATACAGAAAAGCCAGAAGTGCTAGCGGATAAAATCAATTTAATGGCGGGCCAATTCTTCTACGCCACGGGCCGTGGCCGCAGTGCCATTAAACATCTAAAAAATGTCAGCTTAGATGGAGCGTACACGCCTAAAGCGCTACTCACTTATGGTTGGGCGCTGACCGAACAGTGGCAGTATCATGATGCGCTGCAGCCTTGGTATATGCTGAAAACCTCTCATTCGCCTTTGAATCAAGATGTGCAAGAAACGTTAATTGCTATTCCTCACTTATTGGAAAAACTCAATGCGAAAGTTATGGCTTTAGGTGCATTTGATTATGCAACTGAGCAGTATGATGAAATTTATAAACAGCTTGGGGAAAGTGCAAAACGCTTAAACACGGGTGAATTCATTGAGCCTTTAATGAGCCAGCAAGTACCTGATCGTTGGGGTGCATTTGAAGCCGTGGATATGTCATTACCCAATCATCCTGATCAAGTGTATTTGAAAGATGTCATGAGCCAAGGCTACTTTCAAGGAGAGCTAAAAAACCTGCGTGACTTGCATGTGATGAAGTACCAATTGCAATCTGCCATGAATGAATTAGATGCATTCGAACAAACCATTCATACACGTCAGCAAGAATATTCTGCTATTAAAAAAGATGCTCAAGTATCTCTGCATAAACGCACATTAGATGATCTACAAAGTCGTTACCGTGGTTTGCTTTCTCGCATCAATAAAGCATTTAAGAATCCAGATGGAACAGGGCTGGCTTCTGAGGCGGAAAAAGAGCAATTGGTTTCGTTTAAAGAGGTAGATCAACAAATTGCCAGTATGACGAAAACGATGGGGCAAGATAAAAAAGCTTATCAGGATCGTTTGCGTCGAGTTGAGGGTGTATTGAAGTGGACCTTGTCAGAGCGTTATAGCGAACGTAAGCGTCAGGTTTCTCAAAACTTAGCCATTCTTGAAGACAAACTTCGTCAAGCGCAAAAGCAATATGATGCCGCTAAATACGCTTATCAAGTGGCACCAAAAGGCTTTATTGGGTTTGACAAAAAGATCAATACTTTACGTACTACGTATCAAAAGCAACTGGCTAAGCTAGATAAGGTTTATTTTAAGCAGCGTGAAAAAGTGGGCAGTATCGTAAAAGTAGATATTAAAAAACGTCAAGAGCGCGTAATGGATTATCAATTACAAGCTCGTCTGGCAGCTGCACGCTTATTTGATGAAACCTCCAATAAACAACGCATAGTGTCAGGGGAGGTGAAGCAATAATGTCTCGTTTATTTATACCCCTTTTATTTTTAGGCCTAGTGTCCTGTGCTTCCCAGCCAGAGTTAAATGTAGTGAGCGTGGAAGAAGATTTGGCCGGTAAAAGTATTGCCAATATTCGCCCGGTAGGTGTTCGTTTAGCAAAAATGCCGTCACCTGAAGCAGATACCCAAAAAGCCATCGCAAAATACCAGCGCTTTTTAGAAATAGCTCCACAAGGGGAAACCCGTGTGCATGTTATGCACCGCTTGGCTGATTTAAAGCTGATGGATGTCGAGGAATTGTTAGCTGACAATCCTGAGCAGCTTGATGCCGAGCAAGTTAAGCAAGTATATGATGAAGCGATTCAAACCTATACTCAGGTACTAACTCTGTTCCCGCATCGTCGTGATAGTGACATGTTGTTGTACCAATTATCTAAGGTGTACATGTTAAAAGGCGATGATGAAACGGCACTCTCCACTTTAACTCGTCTGGTAAATGATTTCCCAAATTCGAGCTTGTTATCAGAAGTGCAATATCGTCGCGGTGATATTCTATTCAACTTAGAGCGTTTCGCTGAAGCTAACGAAGCATTTGCTTATGTGGCTATGGGCACAAAAGAAAATCGTTTTTTCATCAGTGCGAACTACATGAGGGGATGGAGTCAATTTAAATTAAGAGCTTATGAAAATGCGTTATTGTCTTTCACAAAAGTGATTGATGAGCGATTTGTGGATACTACTGCCATTGTAACGGCGTCCAAAGGTGATAAAGAATTACTGGATGATACTGTACGTGTAATGAGTATGATTTTTGCCGAAGGCAAAGGGCATAAACAAATTGTACAGTTAATGCGAACTATTGGTCAGCGTCACTATGAGTACCTGCTATATGATTCTTTAGCTGAGTACTACATTGCAAAACAACAGTACTCGGATGCAGCGCGTACTTATCAAGCTTTTGTTAGTGCCAATCCAACCGATGTTTTGGCCCCAGCATTTTATAGTAGTGTGGTAAACAGCTACAAAAAAGCAGGTTATGTGGATTTGGTGTTGAAGCATAAAGTGGCCTATATCGAGCAATATGGTGTGCGTAGCGCTTACTGGAATATATATGGGGAAGATATCCGAGATATGATTCGCCCTAATATCAAGGATTATTCATCTCAATTAGCCCAGTATCATCACTCGCGAGGACAAAAGGCTAAAAACATCAAAACCAAATTTAATGAACTGTTATCCGCTTCTCGCTGGTATCAGGAATACATAGATACGTTTCCTAATGACAATAAAGTGGGCGAAATGTATTTCTTGAAGGGTGAAGCTGTATATGAAGTTGGCCGATACGAAGAAGCAATACTAGCCTATACACAAGGCGGTTATGAAACGCCTAAACATGAAAAATCAGAAGAGTCCGCTTACGCTGCTTTAGTGGCTTATAATCGTATGATTGATAAGGTGAAGCCAGAGGAGAAAAATTTCTGGTTAGAACGAAAAGTTGACAGTGCACTGCGTTATTCTATGGTATTTCCTGAAAATAAAAATACTTCGCAAGTATTGGCCAGAGCCGCTGAAGGCTTGTTTAGTTTGGGACAGTTTCAAAGAGCAGTGGACGTGAGTCAAAGCGTGTTAGCGCGACAAGATGCGAATCCACAACAACGCTCCGTTGCTAATCTTATTAAAGCGCATAGTCATTTTGATTTGGCACAATACGCAGAAGCTGAAGTGGCGTATGTGGCAGCCTTGCAAAGTAAACAACTGAAAAAGACTGATATATCTGCTGTGAATGAGAAATTGGCGGCAAGTATTTATAAACAAGCCGTGGCCTGGGTTGAAAAAGATGTAATCGATAAAGCTGTGAAAGATTTTATGCGTGTGGGTAAGGCCGTGCCTTCATCGCCAATTCGTATAACAGCTCACTATGATGCCGCTTCTTATCTGATGAAAAAGCAGAAATGGGAAAAAGCAGAAGAGATTCTATTAAGCTTTCGCGAATCTTATCCTAAAGATAAGTTAGTCGCTGATATCCCATCTAAGTTAATCATTGCCTATGAGAATCTGAAAGAGTGGAAAAAAGCGGCATATGAATTACAAAATATTTGGCGTTTTTCACGTGATAAAAAAGAACAGCGTATCGCGCTGTATCAAGCGGCGGAATATTATGAGAAGGCCGATGACATAGATAATGCTATGACCATGTTGAAGCGTTATGCTCATAACTATCCAAAACCATTCGATGCTCAATTAGAAGCCATTAATAAATTAGAAGGCTTGTATTTGAAACAGAAAGATCATGAGAAACGTCGCTACTGGCTTGAGAAACTCATTGCAGCGGATGCGACAGCAGGTAAGTCTCGTTCAGATCGATCGAAATTCCTAGCGGCGAAAGCCTCATTTGAACTGGCAGATTATGAGCGTCAAACCTATGCCCAAATTGAGCTAACTTTACCATTGCAAAAAAGCTTGGGCAGGAAAAAGGTCGCACTTAAGCGAACTCTTGATGCGTATCAAAGAACGGCAAAAATGGAAGTTCAAGAGTTCACAACGGCTGCTACATTTCAAATTGCCGAAATTTATGGAGAGCTATCACGTGATTTGATGGCGTCTCAACGTCCAGCTGGCTTGGATGAATTGGAATTAGAGGAATATGAATATTTATTGGAAGATCAAGCTTTTCCGTTTGAAGAGGCGGCCATCAATATTCATGAGACCAACATTAAAAGAAGTTGGGATGGTTTATATGACGGTTGGATTTCGAAAAGTATTTCAGCGTTATCCAAATTAATGCCTGCACGTTATGCTAAGAAAGAGGTGAGCTATGAAGCTATTGCTGAAATACATTAATATCAGTATCTGCTTGTTTCTAGCTGCTTGTGCAGGTAATCAAGTGAAAACATCTATTGATGCAAATGTAGAATCTCAAGTGATCGAGATTCCTAAGCAAGCAGCAAAGGATTTTACAGTTGCGATTGGTTTGATGAACCAAGGGCAATTGGAGCAGGCACTTACAGCATTCATTGCTATGACTAAAACCTATCCTATGTTGTCTGGTCCTTATGCCAATATAGGTGTGATATACAGTCGCCAAGAAAAATGGGAAGAAGCGGTTCAAGCTTTAAATACGGCAGTTGATAAAAACCCAAAAAATACAAAAGCGTTAAATCAGCTGGGCTTTGCTTTACGTCATCAAGGCGATTTTGATGGGGCAGAAAAAGCGTATCTAAAAGCAATTAAAGTGGACTCGCGGTTTGCTGAAAGCTATCTCAATATCGGCATTTTGTACGATATCTATATGGGGAAATTCGTTAAGGCCAGCGACTTTTATCAAAAATATCAAAGTTTACAGACAGAGCCCGATCGACAAGTAGCAGGTTGGATTGTTGATATAAACCGTAGGGCGGGCATTAAAAGTCAGATTGCTGGTGATGCTCCATGATGAAAATATTGATTACCTTATTGCTATTGCTTAATGTTTTTTTTGTTCATGCAAAAGATTCAGTCATTCGTTTAGAAGGGATAAAGATCAAAGCGGATAATGAAGCGCCGCAAGTGATGCATATTATTCCTTGGCAAAACCCAGAAGGGGCTGAGCGCCTATATTCGCCTGTTCGCGGTGCAGAAATAGAGCGCCTCAAACCAATTGATCCTTATAGCTTTGAATTAGAAACAGCCTTACATGAACAATGGCAGGCAAACCAAAATCAGCCCATTGACCTTGTTAATGAATAAGTTTTAAATGGGCGGATAGCGACACGCTGATTAATAACAATAATAAAAAAACCTAATAAACCAACAATAATAAAATCTATTCCAATAGAGGATGTACACAATGGATACCATTATTCGCTTTTTCCAAGATGGCGGCGTTTTCATGTACCCAATCGCGGTAATTTTAGTGGTGGGCCTTTCAATTGCCATAGAGCGTCTTATTAGCATTTCGGCTGCTAAACGTAAAAACCGCGCAGCCTTTGAAGAAATGTTACCTATGATTCAACGTAAAGATTATAAAGCAGCATTAAACTATGCCGGTCAGAGTGATAGCGACATCGCAAATATCATTGGTGCGGGCATTGCGCGCATGCCAAGTAGCAGTCGTCGTGAAGATATCGAATACGCAATGGAAGAGGGTTTGATGGAAACCACGCCAAAACTTGAAAAACGCACGGCGTACATTGCAACTTTAGCGAATATTTCTACCCTTATGGGTCTACTAGGTACCATCATTGGTCTGATTGCTGCGTTTACCGCAGTGGCCACTGCTGCACCATCTGAAAAAGCGACGTTGTTATCTCAGTCTATTTCGGTTGCCATGAACACAACCGCTTTTGGTTTGATCTCTGCTATTCCTCTGTTGTTGGCTCATACCGTATTGCAAAGCCGTACCACTGAAATTATTGATAGCCTAGAGATGGCGGGCGTGAAGTTTTTAAACTTAATTACAGAGCGTAAACCTTCTTCATCGGCTCAATCTCAATCTACCACGACTAACGCTGCGAAATAATTGCACTAAAATAGTGGAGGTTGGCTATGAGACGCCATAAGAAAAATCAAGAAGAAGTGGAATTAGACATTACCTCCTTCATGAACCTAATGATTATTTTGGTTCCTGTCTTGCTCATCAGTATGGTGTTTAATCACATTACTGTTTTGGAGTTGAGACTGCCCCTTGAAGAAGAGTTGCAAAAGCAAGACTTAAATCCGGATGATTTGTCACTTGAGGTGATCGTACGTGAATCGGGTTTTAATGTGATGCTTGGGCCTTTGTCTATTGAAAAAATTGCTAAAAAAGATAATCAGTTTGATTTGAATCGATTGTCAGTTGTGCTGCAAGGCATGAAAAAGCAACTAGGAAAGGAGCGTACCGATATTGTTATTTTGTCGGAGCCAGATATCGATTACCAAATATTGGTGGGTGTTATCGATACGGCAAAAACCTTTCCTGCTGTGGTTGCGGCCAGTGTGGTTGATGCCGTTTTGTTTCCTGATGTTTCATTAGGGGACGCACCAGAACAGGAGGCCGCATTATGAAGTCATCTCGTCGCGCTAAGCGCATGGCAAGAAGTCATGGCCGTCATAAAAAACAAGCGGGTTTGAACCTGGTATCTCTCATGGATATTTTTACCATCATGGTGTTCTTCTTAATGATGAACCAAAGTGATGTGGAAGTAATGAGCAATGACAGTATTAAACTGCCAGATAGTGTTGCTGAAGCACAGCCTAAAAATACAATTAATTTGATGGTGAGCAAAGATGACATCGTGGTTCAGGGACGTCCCATTGCCTCTGTTCAAGATGTACTGGCAATGAAAGCGGATGTTGAGCTGATTCCGAGTTTGCAAAAAGAGCTGGAATATTTAGCGTCAAGAACACAAGCAACGGCGCAAGAGGAAGAGCTGGGTCGTCCTATTACCATTATGGGTGATCAAGGCATTCCATATAAGGTATTAAAACGCATTATGGCTACTTGCCAGAAAGCTAAGTACACGCAAATATCTTTGGCTGTTCAGAAAAAAGACAGTAAGGAGGCGTAATGAGTAGTTTAGCATTTCGCAGTCCTGAGCTGCCTTGGTCTGATAGCAAGCAAGAGCGTTTATTTCAAAAGGTCTTAATTGCTCTTTTGAGTGTAACGCTGATTTTAGGGGTTTTGGTTCCGAATATTACTTTGCCTGAATTAAAGCGTGAAAGTTTAGAGAAGCTTCCACCACAATTGGCAAAAGTGATCAAACGCAAAAAAGAAGCGCCTAAACCCAAGCCTGTGCCTAAGGTTGAGAAGAAGGTGGAAAAACCGGTTGAAAAAAAGGTTGAGCCGAAAAAAGTAGAAGCGGTGAAACCTAAGCCGAAACCGGTTGTAGCGCCTAAACCTAAGCCCAAGCCGAAACCGGTTGCTAAAAATGAGCGGACACCTGAGCGTATCAAAGCAGCAAAAGAGAAAGCGAAAAAATTGATTTCGAATTTCTCTAATGATCTTGCAGATATGAAAAATATGGTGGATATGTCTACCTTAGCAGTAGATAGCTCAGCATTAACCAATGCCGGCGCTGCAGCTACAGTTGTAGGTTCGGTGGTGGACCAAGCTGCTGTGGATCGTATTGGAGGCATTGATGAAAGCCAACTAACGCGAGCGACCGGTGCTGAAAACTTAGCGGTTGCCCAGCGTGATACCACAGAAGTGAAAGCTGTCGCGAAAGAGGCTCTGGTAGATGAAGTAGCCGACACGAAAGTGGCGGGTATGACGCGAACACAAATGCAAATTCGTCGAGTGTTTGAACAAAACAAATCTCGTTTCGATCGCATTTATCGTAAAGCATTACGTAGTAATCCTGTGTTACAAGGTACTGTAACTCTTGGGTTAGATGTGGCGGCTTCAGGTGAAGTGAATGACTGTAGCGTGAAGTCGAGTGACTTACAGGATGATAAGGTAATCAAGCGTATTGCCCTTACCTGCAAGATGCTGGCATTCGATGCGGCAAGTAAGGCGGATACATTTGAATATCCGTTAACCTTTGCCCCATAGGATAGGACTTACTTTGAGAATAAAAAAACCGAGCATTAAGCTCGGTTTTTTTATGCAGGAATTATTGTTTGTTTAACCATTGAATAACATCGTTGATAACATCTTGTTTGTTCGTTTCATTCAACATTTCGTGACGACCATTCTCATATAGTTTTAATTCTACATTTGCTTGGCCAGCTTGCTGATAGCGTTTGGCTAACTTAGGCAAGCCTTTACCCATTTCGCCAACTGGGTCTTTATCGCCACCAAAAATTAAGATAGGTAAGTCTTGCTGGATGCGCTCGATCGCACCTTTGCCATACACTGCGATAAGGCCGTTAAATAAATCAATCCAAAGTTGTACATTACAATCAAAACCACACAGCGGATCTGCGATATATTTGTCCACTTGTTTGTTATCACGGCTGAGCCAATCAAAATCGGTACGATTAGGTTTAAAGGCATTATTAAACGAGCCGAATGATAAAAACTGCAGTAGCGGGCTGGTTGCCAAGGCACCTTTGCGCCACCGCTCTAAATGAGCAACCATCTTTCCTGCTTTTAGTAGAGGGAGCGGCTGAATGTTTGAGCCAGATAGGATTAGTCCTTGAATGGCTTTAGGCTGAGTAATCAAATACGCTTGAGTGATGAAGGTGCCCATGCTGTGGGCAAACATAATGTAGGGTAAATGACCTTCGATGCTATTTCGCACCACATCGATGTCTTCTAGAACTTTATTCCAACCGTCGTTTTCGGCGTATAAGCCAATCTGGGCACTGGGGCTGTTGCCATGACCTCTGTGGTTATGGGCGATCACTGCATAGCCTGCCGCCACTAAAGCTTGGGCAAATTCATCGTAGCGACTCGCGTGTTCAGCCATTCCGTGAAGGATGTGAACCCATGCTTTGGCTTCGTCATTGGGCCAAGTAAACACTTCAATTTGATAACCATCATTGGCGGTAAGGTAACGAGACTGCATGGTGAATCCTTTATCATTATATTTATTGGGGAATTGTAACGATTTTCTGTATATGAGCTATCGTCTACAGGGATGAATCACGTCTAAAATACCATGAATCTGGGAAATCAGTGAATTTACGTTCATAAAATAGCCAGATACCTACAAGTGGTTATATTGGGACTTTGCGAGCGTTTGTAAAACTGGTAGTCTGCCCAACTATCCAAATTTCTGCTGTATGTAAAACATACAATATCTAATAAAAATGATAGGCCAATGAATTAGGCGGAGGCGGTATGAACGAGAATTTTTTTAGCGACAAATACCCTGAAGGTGTACCTGCAACGGTAGATGTTGATCAATATAAAAACGTGGTCGATGTTTTCAATCAGAGTGTTAAGAAGTTTGCTGACCGTCCTGCGTTTACCGCTTTAGGTAAAACCTTGACCTATGGTGAAGTAGACCGTCTATCTGCTGATTTTGCAGCATATCTGCAAAACAATACCGGTTTACAAAAAGGCGATCGTATTGCAGTTCAATTACCTAACTTGCTGCAATACCCAATCGTTGTATTCGGTGCTATGCGTGCAGGCCTGATCGTTGTTAATACCAACCCGCTATACACTGAGCGTGAAATGGAGCACCAATTCAATGACTCAGGTGCTAAGGCGCTGGTTGTATTGGCCCAAATGGCAGGTAAAGCCAGCCGTGTAGTGCCTAAAACACAAATTGAAACGGTTATCGTGACTCAAGCGGGCGACATGTGCAGCCCATTGAAACGTACCTTAGTGAATTTCGTAATTAAAAACGTACGTAAAGAAGTAGAGCCTTTCACGATTCCTGGTCATGTTAAATTATTAGATGCGCTTAAAGCGGGTGCTAAATCTAGCTATACCCCAACAGAAGCCGCGCCTGAAGATATCTGTGTTTTACAATACACAGGTGGTACCACAGGTGTGGCGAAAGGCGCTATGCTGACTAACCGTAACATCGTTGCCAATATGTGCCAGGCCCATCCATTGTTTATGCTGGGTCTTAACAAGTCTGGTCAAGATGAAGGTTCTAAAGTCGTTATTGCTCCGCTTCCGCTGTACCACATCTATGCATTTACTGTGAACTGCATGGTGTTGATGGAAACGGGTAACCACAACATCCTAATTCCAAATCCTCGTGATCTTCCTGGTTTCATCAAAGAATTGAAAAAGTGGGACTTCAACGCTTTCCTAGGCCTAAATACGTTGTTTGTTGGTCTTTGCAACAATGAAGATTTCCGTGCATTGGACTTCAGCCATCTACAACTAACCATTTCTGGTGGTATGGCACTTACTAAGAGTGCTGCTGATAAATGGGCAGAAGTGACAGGTTGTGAAGTATCAGAAGGTTACGGTATGACTGAAACTTCGCCAATTGCTTCATTTAACCCACCGGGCCACACCCAACTTGGCACCATTGGTATGCCTGTATCGAGCACGCTATGTAAAGTGATTGATGAAGAAGGTAATGAGCTACCAGTTGGTGAAGCTGGTGAGCTTTGTGTGAAAGGTCCGCAAGTAATGAAAGGTTACTGGCAGCGTCCTGAAGCCACAGCAGAAACCATCACAGAAGATGGTTGGTTGAAAACTGGCGATATGGCCATGATCCTTGAAAACGGTTACATGAAGATCGTTGACCGTAAGAAAGACATGATCATCGTGTCGGGTTTCAACGTATATCCAAACGAAATTGAAGATGTGGTATCAAGCCACCCAGATATCGTTGAATGTGCGGCGGTTGGTATTCCTGATGAAGTTACGGGTGAGCAAGTGAAAATCTTTGCGGTATCCAACAACCCAGCGTTAACTGGTAAAGAAGTTACGGATTTCTGTCGTGAGCGTTTAACGGCATATAAAGTACCTAAATTGGTTGAGTTCCGTGAAGAACTGCCTAAGACCAATGTAGGTAAAATCCTACGTCGTGAATTACGTGATGAAGAAACTGCCTAATCTTTTCGATTTGGCATAAAATAAAACGCCCTCTCTTGAGGGCGTTTTGCGTTTAATTAGTATGAGTTTGTATCTGTGGTAAATGACATCACTCAGTTAGAGCAACTGCTTGCACAAAGTATGATTCAAAAGAGATTTGGCTTTCATCGTCAGTTATCTCAGATCAAAAAACGCATCCAAGAAAAACGCCCAGTGGACCAATCCATTGAAAAGCTGCAAGCGCAACTCATCAAAAGTTGTGAGCAAGCACAAAAGCGTGGCTTAGCCATACAGGATATTGAATACGACGATTCATTACCGGTCAGTCTTAAGCGTGAAGAAATCTCCGCTGCGATTAAAGATAACCAAGTTGTGGTGATAGCAGGGGAAACAGGCTCAGGTAAAACCACACAAATTCCTAAAATTTGCCTTGAGCTAGGATTAGCTCAATACGGCATGATCGCTCATACCCAACCTCGCCGTATCGCAGCGAGATCCGTTGCGCAGCGTATCGCGCAAGAAGTGAAAGTACCCTTGGGTGAAGAGATTGGTTATCAAATTCGCTTTAGCGATCAAAGCACACCGCAAACGTTAGTGAAATTGATGACAGATGGTATTTTGCTAGCAGAAACGCAAAATGATCGCTTTTTAAATAAATACCAAGTCATCATTATTGACGAAGCCCATGAGCGCAGCCTCAATATCGATTTCTTAATGGGCTATTTGAAGCAATTATTACCCAAGCGCCCTGATCTTAAAGTTATCATTACCTCAGCGACCATAGATGTAGAGCGATTCTCTAAGCATTTCAATGACGCGCCAGTGATTCAAGTCTCAGGACGCACCTTTCCTGTGGGAACCCGCTATCGACCTTTGGTTAACCTAGATGAAGAGGGTGACGAGAAAGAAGGCGATGTTTATCAAGGCATTGTGGATGCGGTAGAAGAACTAGCATTAGAGGACAGTAAGCGCGGGCAAATTGGTGATGTGCTGATTTTTTTAAGTGGTGAGCGTGAAATTCGAGAAGCAGCGCTGGAGCTTAAAAAAGCCAACTTAAAACACAGCGAAATCCTACCCTTATATGCACGTTTGAACTCTGCTGAACAGAATAAAATATTCAACCCTAGTGGTGGCAAGCGCCGCATTATTTTATCGACTAACGTGGCTGAGACATCATTAACCGTCCCCGGAATTCGATACGTGATCGATAGTGGAGTGGCTCGCATCAGTCGTTACAGTTATCGATCCAAGGTTCAGCGATTGCCTATCGAGCCTATTTCACAAGCCAGCGCCAATCAACGTAAAGGTCGTTGTGGTCGTGTGAGTGAAGGTATTTGTATTCGGTTATACAGCGAAGAGGATTTCAACTCGCGTCCTGAATTCAGTGACCCTGAAATACAACGTACTAATTTAGCTGCGGTTATTTTGCAGATGCTGTCTTTAAAGCTTGGGGATGTGACGAAATTTCCATTTGTGGATGCACCAGATAACCGTTTCATTAATGATGGCTATAACCTACTTAAAGAGTTGGGTGCGGTATCGAAAGATAATCAGATCAATCAAGTGGGTCGATCGTTATCACGCTTGCCTGTGGACCCAAGAATTGCGCGCATGTTGTTTGAAGCAAGTAAGCGCAAAGCTTTGCAAGAAATGTTGATCATAGCAGCGGCGTTGAGTATTCAAGACCCAAGAGAACGTCCCGCGGATAAACAACAACAGGCGGATCAAAAACACGCTGAGTTTAGACATGAAGAAAGTGATTTCTTAACGTTACTGACTATTTGGCAGCAGTTTGAAGAAGTGCGTCAAGAGAGTTCTAATAACCAATTGCGACAATATTGTAAAAAGCACTTTTTAAATTATATGCGTATGCGTGAATGGCGAGATGTGCATTATCAACTGCGACTGCAATGCAAAGAATTAAAATGGGAAGAAAACCAAGAAGTGGCCAGTTACGAAGCCATTCATCAATCAATTCTCTCTGGTTTCTTGAGTTACATTGGGCAAAAGACCGATGAAGGAGATTATTTAGGTGCGCGTAACCGACGCTTTATGTTGTTCCCAGGTAGCGGCATTTTTAAGAAGCGTCCTAAGTGGGTTGTATCTGCCGAAATGGTAGAAACGTCCCGTTTGTATGCCCGAATGAATGCACGTATTGATCCTGAATGGCTAGAGCCTTTAGCTAAAAATTTAGTTAAGCGTAAATATCTTGAGCCATATTGGTCAGTGAAACGCGGGCAGGTGATGGCGTATGAGCAAGTGAGTTTGTACGGCTTAGTGATTATTCCAAAGCGCACTGTGGGATATGCCAAGATCGACCCTAAAGTCAGTCACGAAATTTTTATTCGTGAGGCGTTGGTACAACAACAAATTAAAACTCGTTCCGATTTTATCGCATATAACCAAGCGCTAATTGAAGAAGTTGAAGAGCTCGAAGAGAAAAGTCGTCGTCGTGACATAGTTGTGGATGAAGAGCGTCTATTTCAGTTTTATATTGAACGCGTACCAGCGGATATTTGCGATACCGCCTCGTTTGAAAAGTGGTTAAAAACACAGCCAGAAGATCTGTTGAAAGTTAAGAAGTCCTACTTGATGCAGCATGGTGCTGAGCATGTTACTGAGGCGCAATTTCCGGATCATTTTACCCATGGCAATGTGGTATATCCATTAAATTATCGCTTTGAACCCAATCATTTAGAAGATGGGGTGAGTGTGGTTGTTCCAGCTGCCATGCTTAAACAATTACCGATTAGTCGCATTCAATGGCTTGTACCAGGGATGTTACGAGATAAAGTAATTGCTCTATTAAAAGGGTTAAGTAAAAGCATACGCCGACAGCTAGTGCCGGTTCCTGATTTTGCGGATGGATTTTTAAGTGAGCATAAAATCAGTGATCATGGATTGTTGGATAAACTAGCGGAATATATTTACAAACATAAGCGCATTGATATCCAAGCCAGCGATTGGAACCTGGATCAATTAGACAGCCATTATCTAATGAATATTCAGGTGATGGGCAATGATAACGAGTTATTGGTGCAAGGCCGAAACTGGCATGAATTAATTGAACAGGTGGGGGATCAAATTGAGCATCTCACGCAAGATACCAGTAATGATTTTGAGCGAGATGGTATCCAATGCTGGGACTTAAATGCATTGCCTAAAACCTATGCTATTGAGCAAGCGGGTATTCAAGTCACGTTATATCCAGCTCTGATTGACCAAACCAAGAGTGTGAGTCTAAAACTGTTACCTCGTGCTGACGATGCGATATTTGAAACGCAAAAAGGCATTTGGCGGTTACTGCAATTAGAACTGACAGAGCAAGTAGGTTGGATTCATAAAGAGGTGCCAAAGCGTTTGGCACAAGAAATGATTTATTTCGGACACATTGGCAACAAGGCTCAATTATTAGAAAGCGTAACAACTCTCGTTTTTTCAATGTGCTTTCCATTGGAAGAATTACCGAGAACGGATGCCGATTATCAAAAGATTAAATCTGAGGGGCGCGGATTAATCGGGGAAAAATTTGAAGAAGTCTTACCTCTAATTCAGCAAATTTTACAAAGTTACCACCAGCTGAATAAGAAAATGAAGCAGCAAAACCAATTAGCCTTTGCTATGGCGGTGGCAGATATTAAGCAACAGATGAATGACTTAATGCCGCAAGGGTTTTTAGGCTCAACGTCTTTAGAGTGGTTAAAGCAATATCCTAGATATTTTAAAGCCATGATGGGGCGCCTAGACAAGTTACAAGGTAACTTACAAAAAGATCGATTATTGCAATTAAGCGTTGCGAAATGGCAGGAACAATACCAATCTTTATTGGCAAAATTGCCTGCTAATGTTGCGTGCTTTAATGATGTGCAGACTTTATTCTGGATGATCCAAGAGTATCGCGTGTCATTATTTGTACAAGAATTGGGGACACAGTTACCGGTTTCGGAAAAACGCTGGAAAGCTCAGCTAGAACTGGCACAAGCCAGTATTCAGCAATAATTGTATATATGGTTCGATAGTGCCAATAAGGCGTGGCCAGAATGCCTCAAAATATGACCATAAATGACAATTATTTTGTGGGTTTTATGTTCAAATGTGAGTCATGACTCACCGTCTACATGGTATAACCAGAGATATTACATTATAGTTTTGCCCCTCTAGGATGGGTTCTGGCCAGAGGATGTGGCGGCGAATATTGAAGAAGAGAATTTTAATAGGGGATGAATGTGAAAGAAGTTGTTATCAGTGGTACCGGTCTATATACCCCCAGCCAATCTATTTCTAACGATGAATTGGTTTCGGCTTTTAATGCTTACGTCGATAATTTTAATGCCGAAAACGCTCAAGCCATCGCAGATGGTTCTGTTACTGAACTAGCACACAGCAGCAGTGCATTTATTGAAAAAGCGTCAGGTATCAAAAGTCGCTTCGTTTTAGATAAAGAAGGCATTTTAGATCCTAAGCGTATGAAGCCTTATATTGCTGAGCGCTCTAATGACGAACCTTCAGTACAATGCGATATGGCGACAGCTGCCATCGAAGAAGCTTTAACTCAAGCCGGTAAAACTGTAGCTGACGTGGATGCTGTGATTGTGGCATGTTCTAACTTACAACGTGCTTACCCTGCAGTGGCGGTTGAGATCCAAACTGCTCTGGGTATCAATGGTTTTGCCTATGATATGAACGTGGCGTGCAGTAGCGCTACATTCGGTATTCAAGCTGCGGTAAATGCCATACAAACCGGTTCGGCCCGTTGTGTGATTGTGGTGAACCCTGAAATCTGTACTGCCCACTTAAATTTCTGTGATCGTGATAGCCACTTTATCTTTGGTGATGCCTGTACCGCGATTGTGCTTGAAGATGCTGATCTTGCTACGAGCGAACATCAGTTTAAGGTTCTAGGTACCAAGCTGCAGACGGTATTTTCAAATAACATTCGCAACAACGCAGGTTTCTTAAATCGTTGTGATGAGTCGGGTTTGGGCAAGGCGGATAAGCTTTTCGTGCAAAATGGTCGTAAAGTATTTAAAGAAGTCTGCCCGATGGTGGCAAAACAGATCAGCGCTCATTTAGAAGAATTAGACATTCAAGCCAGTAACCTGACTCGTATGTGGTTACACCAAGCAAATTTAAGCATGAATCAGTTGAT